>JAHDWG010000039.1 GCA_023384495.1 Caldilineaceae bacterium | reverse complement strand
TCTCTACCGGTGCGTTTGCCGCCAAATACCCGGAATTGTGTCCTGATGGCCACGGGATAACGGGAACTGATGAAACGGCGCTAGCTCTAGCGGTGCAGGCCGAGATACCGAGATTGATTTGGCCACTAGCAACCCACGAGAGTTCTACGGATGTATTTTTTACAGAGAATCGCCCAACTACTCCGGACACTCTATTGATCTTGGATCTGATTGAGTTCTGCTACAGGATTGTGGCAAACCCAATCCAAAGCTCATTTCATGCCTTCTTTGGCCACCATCATCTGATCTTTGACATCACCGCCGGGAAAACCGAGTTTCGATCTGACATTAATAGAATTCTAAGGCGTAACAATCTCGCTTACGAACTAGATGACCAAGGCTTCATTTTTCGGATCGCGCCTCCTATGCTACGGGAAACGTTAGTTAGCACGATCTTTAAAACTGGTGATCTCACCCTGGATCGTATGCTTGCAGACGGCCGTTTCAAGTTTCTAAATGCCGATCCCCAGGTTAGGCGCGAGGCCTTAGAGCGGCTTTGGGACTGTTGGGAACGAATCAAATCACTCGAGGACCCCTCCGATAAGAGAAATTCGGTTGAGAAGTTACTTGTTAAGGCGTCGTCTGAAACAAACTTCCGCCAGCTTCTCGATAATGAAGCGAAAACATTGACGAATATTGGCAATTCATTTCACATCCGACACTCCGAAGTGACACAGTCTGCGATTCTAGATTCAGAGCATGTTGACTATCTATTTCATCGCCTATTCAGTCTGGTACAACTGTTGTTGAACAAGAGGGGTGGTAAGTGACGTTCAATAAGGCGATCCAGCCAACCGCTCAACCGCTGCGCGATTTCGCGTCGGCTGAGCTTAGTCGTTAGGCCCCGAGTGAATTACCTAATGCAGGATCATGGGACATCTTCGGGAAGCGACCGTTGTCCAGACCTGTCAGGTTTCAAAAACCTGACAGGTCTTTCCCGAACATGTCTTATACAAATGCACGGCGTTACGTAATATGATTGGCGGCTCGCTTGCCAGCACCCTACACGGAGAATTCCACGGAACCTTGGATAGCGATTTGGTAGCCGATCTCGCGCCTCAGCATCTGCCTCTGCTTGTCGAGCATCTCGCGGACGAAATTTTCATTCCCAGGCAGTGTCCTTTTGACCGGCATCGCAGGGCAAATCGACGGCTGCCGACGGCACGATTTGCGCCGTACCTGTCGCGCATGTAAACTGGCCTCCATCAGCAGAGAACAAGGAGCCAGCCATGCAGCTCGAAACGCTCGCCATCCACAGCGGCAACGACAGAACCGGCGACCGCAGCGCGGTCATGCCGCCGATCCACCTCTCCACTACCTTTGAGCGCAGCGCCGACGGCAGTTATCCCGGCGGCTTTGTCTACTCGCGCAGCGACAACCCCAATCGGCAGGCGCTGGAGACGTGTCTGGCGGCGCTGGAGGGGGGCGCGGCCGCGCTGGCCTTTGCATCGGGGATGGCGGCCAACACAGCGGTCTTTCAGGCGCTGGCCGCTGGGGACCATGTGATCGCGCCCGACGACGCCTATTTTGGCGCGGGCAAGGTGGCGCACGAGGTCTTTGGCCGTTGGGGCATGCAGTACGCCATCGTCGATATGACCGACCTCGACCAGGTGCGGGCGGCAGTTCGCCCCAATACCCGGCTCATCTGGGTGGAAACGCCGTCGAATCCGCTGCTCAAGGTCACCGACATCGCCGCGGTCAGCGCCCTGGCGCATGAGGCCGGCGCGCTCTGTGTGGTGGACAACACCTGGCCCTCGCCCGTCTGCCAGCAGCCGTTGGCCCACGGCGCCGATCTGGTCATGCACTCGACCACCAAGTATCTCGGCGGCCACAGCGACCTGACCGGCGGCGCGCTGGTTTTGCGCGAGGCGGGCGAGCTCTATGCGCGGCTGCGCACGATCCAGCAGTGGGGCGGCGCGGTCCCTTCGCCCTTTGATTGCTGGCTGCTACGGCGGAGCATCAGCACGCTGCCCTACCGGGTGAAGGGGCATTGCGACCATGCCGAGCTCGTGACGCGTTTTCTGGCCGATCACCCCGCGGTGGAGGCCGTCCACTATCCGGGGCTGACGGGCCATCCCGGCCATGCTGTTGCCCGCCGGCAGATGAGCCGGTTTGGCGGCATGTTGTCGATCCAGGTCAAGGGGGGCGCAACCGAGGCGCTGGCCGTAGCGGGCAGGGTCAAGCTCTTTACCCAGGCTACCAGCCTGGGCGGCGTCGAGAGCCTGATCGAACACCGGGCGTCGGTCGAGGGGCCGGCCAGCCGCACGCCACAAAACCTGCTCCGCCTCTCCATTGGCCTGGAGCACCCCGATGATCTCATCGCCGACCTCGCGCAGGCCTTGCCTTGACCCTCATACAATGTGGTATAATCACGCCAACACACACACATCGTCTCATCGTCCATCGTCATATCGTCCAGGAGTTTCCTATGCCACTCTACGAGTATTTCTGCGCCGAATGCAGCGACACCTTTGAAACCATCCGCCCGGCGGCGCACGCCGATGCGCCGGTTGCTTGCCCCAGTTGCCAGGCCACTTCACCTCAGCGGGTGCTCTCATTGGTGGCGAGCAGCGTCATGAAGGGCAACGGCGACGCCGGCGCGGCAGCCGCCGCGATGGCGACCAGCGACATGGGCGGCGGCTGCTGTGGCGGCGCCTGCGGCTGCGCCCATTGATGTGAACTGGCTATGGCCTCGCGAACGTTTTGTGCCGGTGGGGCAGGCGTTGGCGCAGATCGTGGGTGAGCAATGAGTTATGCGCGAGGGTGAACCGCAAAGGGCGCCACAGACGAGCGGGCGGGTGGTCGCCGTCGTGTTGGCCGCGGGGTTGAGCAGCCGCATGGGGCAGCCCAAGCAACTGGCCGAGGTCGACGGCGAACCGATGGTTGTGCGGGCCGTCAAGGCCGCGCTGGCCAGCACGGCGGAAAGCGTGGTTGTTGTCACCGGCGCCTATGCCCAACCGGTGACTGCTGCGCTTGCCTCGCTGCTGCAAGGGGCCGGCAACCGGCTGCGCACGATCGTCAACCCGGATTACGCCGAGGGCCAGGCCGGCAGCGTGCGCGCCGCGGTGCGGATGCTGGGGCCGGCGGATGGGGCCGTGTTGTTTTTGCCCGTCGACCAGCCCTTCTTATCACCGAAATTGCTCAACCGGCTGATCGATGCGTGGCGCAGGGGCGCGCAACTGGTCTCCCCCACCGTTGATGGGGAGTTGCGCGGCGCGCCGGCGCTCTTCGACCGCACGCTCTGGCCCGAACTGCTGGCGCTGGAAGGGGATGTGGGCGCCCGGCCATTGCTGCAACGTCACCGGCGCCACCTGGTCACCGTGCCCGCCCCGCTCCACGAACTGCGCGATATTGACACCCCCGACGACCTGGCCGCGACGGCGTAAGCATCGACTTTTCTCAGCGGCAAAACGCAGTGGGGCATAGAGCCCAAGTTGGCAGCCGAAACTCCTCTTTGCCTCTTTGCGCCTTTGCGTTCAACGTGCAGACATAGGAGCCTCTGCCTTACGTAGAACGCTCCGCGCCAAAGGGGGCGCCCGGCGTCAGGCGGATCACATCGCGCACCGGCCCAACGTGCGCCAGCCCACGCCGGCATTGCCATAGCTCACCGGAAGGCAGCCCGGCAACCGTGTCGCCGTCGGCGAGCACATTGCCCTGCGCAAACAGGACGCGGGCGATGCGTTGCAGCAATTGGGCCACATCCGCTCGATCCAGGCCGGCATAATGGCACTGGAGATCGGGCAGCCCCAGCGCAGCCAGCCCCAACGTATCCGAGAGGGTCTCTTTGCCCAGTGATTCCAGTTCGTCAAAGTGGCGCACATGGACGGCCGGGAAGATCGCGTCTTGCTCATGGGTGCGGGCGGCCAGGTATTGGTGCGGTGACGTGACACACTGGCTTGCTCGCCAGTGCAGCGCCACGCACGGCGCCACATCCACCATCGCCTCGACGGCGTCGTGCATGAGAGCCAGGCGGGTACGAGGCTCCAGCTCGTCGGCGTGGAAATCGGCTATGCGAATCACCCCTTGGTGGGCCGCCACAACCACATTGGCGTCGGGCCAATCCCACGCCTGTTGCAGCGCCGGGCGCAATGTCTCATAGGGTAGAGGTTCATGTTGGAGCGATACGACCAGGCGCGGTATGTACGTTGAACCGGCTGGCTTTTCATGCACCGGGGGTCGATGGGCAAAGACAGCCGAGTCTGGTTGCCGGCCCGGGCCGACCGCCTCCAGTACATCCGTGCGTTGCTCGATTTGGCTCACAATGGCGGCCCCATCGAATGGGGGAATCTGGTTATATAAGAGGTCAACGGCGTAAACAGACACAGATGCTCCAAAAAACCGCGTCAGAGAGATAGAGAGCGTTCGGCGTGTGTCGCTCCTATCAGCGCACAGACACCGGTTAGCCAGCCTGGTTGTCGGGCTGGTCAGGCGGGGTGGATGGCGAACGCCGTCTGTTAATGACCGCGGCGCCGGCGCGTACGCCATTTGTGAGACGCCGCCACGCCAACCGGCTCGCGCCGGCTGCGCCATCGGCCGCTTGTTTTGCACGCTGGCTGAGCAGCCGCCATGAGTCTTCCACACCCTCAACCAGCCACCCGGCCAGCTTGCGTTCGTCGATCCCCGATAGCAAGCGCGCCTGATCCTCCCAACCCGCAATGTCCGCCGGGTCCTGGCGAAAATAGGCCTGCGCCCGGCGGCCAATCAGATAGGTGGCCGCCAGATTGACACCCGCCGACGCCGCCACCCCCACAATCGGGATGCTCTTGGCCACGGCCCGTTGCGCCAGTCGCTTGCTTGCCTGTTCGGCGAGCGCGGCGCCGGTCTTGCGCACCACCTGATTGGCCCCCGCGCTCATGCCGGTGACCAACCCCACGACATACCGCTTGTTGTCGAGGTTGACGGGCCGCCCATAAAGCGCCGCAAGCTCCAACACCAGTTCCGACTGGATCTTGTAGGTCATGCGCAGGTCGGCGGCAACGCCAAAGACCAGTGTAGCGGCTGTGCCCAAACCCGGCACAACTGCCGCCCCCGACGTGGCCGCGCCCACTGCCGCCGCCTGGATCGAGCGATCGCGAATGATCCGCTCGGCCAGTTCATCGGGCGTGGCTTCGGGGTGGCGTTGTTGCAGCCTGGCGACGCTCCCCGCCGCCGCCTGTTCATCGGTTTGGTCGATGGCGCCGATCATCTGGTCGGTAATCGCCTGCATCAAGCTCGTCTGTGGAGTTGGCGCTGGTTGGTTGGTATTCGGGTCAGTCATAGGATTCCTCACGTATGCGCAGCGACGCCGGCAGATCGGCTGCGCGTGGATAGCTGGTCTGCGTGCCCGGCGACTGGACGCTGATCGCGGCGATGCGGTTGGCGCGCTGCATGGCCTCGACAACGGATAAGCCCGAGGCCCAATAGACAGCCAGGCTGCCCACGAAGGCGTCGCCGGCGCCCGTGGTGTCCACCGCGGTGACAACCGGCGCCGGTGCGTGATGCGTCTGCCCGGCATCCACCAGCAGGCTGCCCTGCGCGCCCAACGTGACGATCACCTGGCGCGCTCCCCGGCGGATCAGCGCCTGCGCCGCGGCGACAGCTTGGGCCTGGTTGGTCACCGCGCAGCCGGCCAGCAAAGCGGCCTCGTGTTCGTTGGGGCAGACCAGATCGCTCAGTTGCAACAATTCATCGGGAACCGGTTCGCTGATGGGCGCCGGATTGAACACGATCCGTTTGTCCGCGTCACGCGCCAGCCGCATTGCGGTGAGATTGGCATCGAGCGGGATCTCCAGTTGGCACACAACCACATCGGCGGCTTCGATTGCGGGCCGCGCTGCCGTCACATCCGCAGCCGTCAGCAGCCCATTGGCGCCGGGGATGACGACAATGCTGTTCATGCCGCTGGCGTCGATGGTAATGACCGCCACCCCGCTGGCCGCCTCATCGCTGGTGGCGAGATGGGCGATGTCGATCCCTTCGGCGCGGAAGTTGGCCTGCATGTCACGGCCAAAGATGTCGGTTCCCACCTTGCCCACAAACGAGACCAGGCCGCCCAGCCGCGCCGCCATAACGGCCTGGTTGGCGCCCTTACCGCCATAGCCGGTGGTAAAGCGCTCGCCATGCACCGTTTCACCCGGCGCGGGGAAACGCTTGACATAACTGTTCATGTCGAGGTTGGACGAGCCTACCACGCAGATTCTCGGTCGAGCCATGCGGTCCACTCCGTATGAAGGATGAGAGGGTTTGTTCCACGTCGCCGCATTATACCGTAAGTGCAATTCGTGGTCGAATGCGCCTTCGTCACGGGCCGGTAAGCAGCGCATCCCACGTGGCGGCATCGACGCGCCGCCCGATGAGAAAGCGTTGCGCGCTATCCACACCGACGTCGGTGATCACATATTGGCCGGGCCGGGCGCCAATCAACTGCGCAAAGAGGCGATCGGTGGCGGCGCGCCAGGCGGTGGCCTCGTCGAGGTCGGCGCGCTGGAGGGCCGTCCAGTCGGCGGGGATCTCGAGCGAGATCTGGGGAGCGTCGGGTGTGGGATGGACAATCTCCGTCCCCTGATTGACGCGCAGGATCGCCGGCGTCTGCGCCAGGTCGATGATGATGGGGGGGCGACGGAGTGGGGCTAGGGCCGCGGCCACACGCGGTGCGCCAACCAACCAGGTAAGGCTAAAACGCGACGCCGCCACACGGTTCAACTCGTTGCGAAACGGATAGTAGTCGGGGGTGAAGTCAAAGGCCAGGGCGCGCAACAGCCCAAAGTTGAGTACGGCGTTCGGCCACTGGAGCGGGTCCACCGTCCAGTTGACCAGTTGGATGCCGGCCTGGCGGGCGTGCTGGGCCTGCGCCTTTTTGAGCAGAAATCCGATCCGCGCGCCACGGTATGCAGGCAACACGCCCAGCGCCTGCGATTCCAGCCGCAGCCCACCCCCAAACCGGCTCCGCCAATCCGCCGGCAGCGAGTGGCCGCCAAACTTGACAAAGCCAAAGAGGAAGCCGGCCGGCTGCCCATCCACCCGCGCGACCAACGACGCGCCCAGGCCAAATTCCACGCTGTGAATGTCGACGGGGTAGAGGAACTCGGGCGGGCTGCCCCAGACTTCGCGCTGCAAGGCGCGGATGGCGGCGGCTTCGCCCGCGTCGGGCCGGCCGATGTCAACGCCGTTGAACTGCTCGTGCGTGGCGGGGAAATGCAATTCGCCCAGCGGGTCATAGAGGGTGATGGCTGCGCCCTGCAACAGAACGGAGACGTGGGCTTGCAACGCGGGCATGTCAACCGCGGGCGCGCCGGCAACATGATGATAGCGGAGTACATAATCGCGCTGGTCTGTCGTAAAGGATGGCGTCTGACATGGAAAGAGAAATCCGGCGGCACAGAGCGTTTCTCCCTGGTGACAGCAGACAATGTGGCCGCCAATGCGGGGCAGTGTCGCGTGCAAAAAATGGTAGGGGAACAAGGTTGGATTGTCGCCCCCGCCGAGGCGTCTGTAGAGAGAATCAAGTTGTGCCCCCCAGGTGGGGGCGTGTGGGTCGAGCAGCGTAATGCGCATATGGCGGCGCTCCCGACGGGGCAATGTCACTTTGCGTCACTTGCGCGCCTGGCGGGCGGCGAAGAGCACAATGCTGCCGGCCACTGCGGCGTTGAGACTGGCCACGCGGCCCACCATGGGCAACCGCACGAGGAAATCGCACCGTTCACGCGCCAGCCGGCTCAACCCCTCGGCCTCGTTGCCCACCACCAGCGCCAGCGCCCCGGCCAAATTCGCCTGTTCCAGCGGTGGGACCTCGGGCGACGAATCGAGCCCGGCCACCCAGACATTCTGCGCCTTGAGCTCTTCGATGGTGCGGTTGAGGTTGGTCACCTGCGCCACCAACAAGTGTTCGACCGCGCCGGCGCTGGCGTTGCTGACCGCCGGGGTGATCTGGGCCGCGCGGCGTTCGGGGATCACCACCCCGTGTACGCCGAGGGCCTCGGCGGTGCGCATGAGCGTGCCCAGGTTTTGCGGGTCGTGGAGGTGGTCGAGCAGCAAGAGCAGCGGCGGCTCTTTGGCGTCGCGGGCGCGGCGCAATGCGTCGTCGACCGTGGCATAGGGATATTCGCCCACCTCGAGCGCCACCCCCTGCGTGTTGACCCGCTCGCGCGCCAGCTTGTCGAAGAGGCCGCCCTGGATAACACGAATGGGTACGCTCAACTGTTCAGCGGCCTGGCGGATCTCGAAGAGCGTGTCGCCGGGGCGCGTCTCGCGCTCGCCCTCAAGCCAGAGGCGATAGAGGCGGCGGCGGTTGGCCTGTAATGTTTCGAGCACGGCGCGGCGCCCGTAGATCAGTTCGCTCATGGAGGTCTACAACCCGAAAATCCGATTCACATCCAATTCGAAGTCGCTGACGGCGCTAGACTGTAACACCATGTCGCGGCTGAGCACAGCCCGCTGGGCATACTGACCGTTGACCGGTTGGGCATACTGTTCCACCGTACGGTGGGCGACATCCACCAGCCAGACCTCAGGGATACCGGCTGCGGCATACCGTGGCAGCTTCTCTGCACGGTCATAGGCGAGCGATGTGTTGGCGACTTCGACCAGGATGAGCACATCGCCCGGCATTGGGTGCTGTTGTTCATAGAAGTCGTCATGCCAGTGCAAAACGGACAGATCGGGCTGTGGTTCGTTTAGGTCATTGAGCCTGATCGGATCTTGGACCCCAATAATGAACCGTTGGCCCAGTTGTTCCATGAGTAGCCGGTTCAACCGTTTGACACTTGCGGTATGTACGGAGTCAACTGGGGCCATCTGTCGAATCTCTCCATCAATCAACTCAATCTTGTCATCTTCGCCCAGAATGCCGCTCTCGATCATGCGTGCGTAGTCGCTGACCGTGAACTTCCGGCGCTCGATCTGTACAGCCATTGCGTCCATCGTTTGCTCCTGTCGCCGTCATTCCCCAAAACGCCACTGTGCGCCCTGGGGCGTATCCTCCACGGTGACGCCCAGCTCCTTGAGCCGGTCGCGAATCTTGTCGGCCACGGCCCATTGCTTGAGCGTACGCATCTCGGCGCGCACCTCCAGCAGCAGGTCGATAAAGGGGCGAGCGGCCACATCGCTGGCAGGCTCGGCCCCGGCCCGCTCAAAACGCAGCCCCAACACGCCGCCCAGTTCGCGCAGCGTGGATTGCGCCGCCTCGTAGAAGGGGCCATGAACGCCCGCCTCACGCGCTGTGTTAATGGCGCGCACCAGTTCAAAAAGCACCGCGATTGCGCCCGCAGTATTGAAATCGTCGTCCATGGCGTCGATAAAGCCGGCGCGCGCATTCTCAGTGGCATGGCGCAGCGCATCAGCTTCGGGGCCAGTGCTCTTGGCGCCCTTGCTGGGGCGGAGGCCGCCTTGTAGCCGCGCCAATGCCCGTTCGGCGCCGGCGAGGGATTCATTGGTAAAGACCACCGGTTTGCGATAGTGGCCCGAAAAGATCAGGAGACGCAACGCGTCGCTGCTGTGGTTCTGCAAGAATTCGTCAATGGTGATCAGATTACCCAGCGATTTGCTCATCTTTTCGCCGGCCAGTTGCAACATGCCATTGTGCATCCAATAGCGGGCGAACGGTTTGCCGGTAAAGCTTTCGGTCTGGGCGATCTCGTTTTCGTGATGCGGGAAGACCAGATCGTTGCCGCCGCCGTGGATATCGATCTGGTCACCGAGATGGTGATAGCACATGGCCGAGCATTCAATGTGCCAGCCGGGGCGGCCAGGCCCCCACGGGCTGGGCCAGGCTGGCTCACCCGGTTTGGCGGCCTTCCAGAGCGCAAAGTCAGCGGGATGCTCTTTGCGCTCGTCTTCGGCGATGCGGGTGCCGGCCAGCGCTTCATCGAGCCGCCGTTGGCTGAGCTTGCCGTAGTCTTCGTCTTTGGCGACGCGAAAATAGACATCGCCGTCGATCTCATAGGCATAGCTGTTCTCGCCGAGCCCCTGAATGAACTCGATGATCTGCGGCATGGTCTTGCTCACCTTGGGGTAGATGTCTGCGGGCATCACGCCCAGGTCGTCCAGGTGGCGCAGATATTTGTCGGCGTAGTGCTGCGCCATCTGGATCGGGTCTTGCCCGGTTTCGTTGGCGCGGCGGATGATCTTGTCGTCCACATCGGTGAAGTTGGTGGCGTAGGTCACCTCGTAACCGCGGTAGATCAGATAACGGCGCACCATGTCAAAAACGACCGCAGCCATGGCGTGGCCGATGTGGGCGTCGGCATAGACGGTTGGCCCGCACACATACATGCGCACTTTGCCCGGCTCAATCGTGGTGAATTCCTCGCGGCGACGCGTCAACGTGTTGTACAGATGCAGGGTCATGGATGGTTCCCGAATGTTCCCAATGGTTGGATGGGTGCTGTAGACCGGCTCATTCTACCACAGGGGAGTAGAGGAGATAAAAGAGAGTAAGCGATGGTGGATCGTCCATCGCTTACTCCCTGCAATCTTTCAAACTCTGTAGTTCACGATTCATGTGCTTCGGGCCGGTCCGTGACCGGCCCGACGACGGGTCACGGACCCGCCTTGAGCGGAAATCGTGAAGTACTGAAACTCTGTTCTGCTCATCGCGCGTCGGGCACGGCAAAGATGAGCCGGCCCGCATTGGTCTGGAGCACCTTGGTCACCTGCACCAGCACCTCCTGGTTGAGAAAACGGCGACCGTTTTCCACTACCACCATGGTGCCATCCTCCAGATAGCCAACGCCCTGCCCCACCTCTTTGCCTTCTTGGATGATTTTGAGCGGAATCTCTTCGCCCGGCAAGAACACGGCCTTGACCGAATTCGCCAGTTCGTTGATGTTGAGGATCTTCACCCCTTGCAGCCGCGCCACCCGGTTCAGGTTGTAGTCGTTGGTGACGATGGCGGCGTGTTTGCTCAACGCCAGGCTGATCAGCTTGTCGTCCACCTGGTTGGTGTCGAGCGGGTCTTCGTCGATGAACTCGATGTCGATCTCCGGGCTGTTTTGCAGCCGGCTCAACATCTCAAGCCCCCGGCGACCCCGGTTGCGACGCAGCGCATCGGGTGAATCCGCAATGTATTGCAACTCGTTGAGCACAAACCGGGGTACAGTCAATGTGCCGGGCACAAAGCCGGTGCGCGCCACATCGGCAATGCGGCCATCGATGATCACACTCGTGTCCATCAGCAGCGCCTGGGGCTTCCCACCATTTGTGCGTTCACGCGCACCCGGCTGCTGTCCTCGATTGACACCAAAGAGCGCAAAGAAATCGTCTTGGCGCAACACGAGCACGGCTGCGCCCAAATAGCCAAAGACAATCACCCCTACAAAAGGCAGAATGCTCCCAAAAGGTGGAGGCAACTGCGAGACCGGGTAGGCCAACAGCGCTGCGATGAGCAACCCCATGGCCAGCCCAATCGTGCCCGAGACCAGATCCCCCATGGGGATCTGGCGCAGGCCGTTGCGCGCAGCTCGCGCCGGCGCAATCACAATCCAGGGCGAGAGTAGATACCCCAGCGCCCCACCTACCAACGCGCAAGGCACGATGTACCAGGCTGACTCCGTGTTCAGCTCTGGCGTCTCCGCCAACGCCACGCCCAGCTCCCAACCGATGAAGCCGTAGACGAGCGTGCCTAAGATGCGAAAAAGCGGTGCGAACCGCATAAAATGAGTTCTCCTCTGATGATGAATGACCATAATCAATCAGGATAATGTATGAATATGATGACAACGTGATAGCCACCTTAAAACATGAGAAAAAGTATGCGTAGCCAGATCAGCGCTCTGCAGACCATGATGCGCCGTTCTAAACGAATAGTCAGTAGACCAGTGTACGATTTGCGGGGTACATTTTACCGCCAATCCGACTGGACGCCCCTACGCCGGCGCGCTCACCAATTCGCGATAAAGCTGTAAGATACGTCGCGCGTTTTCCGCTGCCGAAAACTGTTGGCTACGGCTCTGCGCGGCTTGCCCCAACCGGCGTCGCAAAGACGCATTATCGACCAGCCGCAGAAAGCGCAACCCAAAACTCAGCGCGTTGTCGTCAGCCAGCAGACCGGTGACTTCATCGACAATGACATCGCCGACGCCGGGCGAGCGGACGCCCAGCGCCGGTAATCCGGCTGCCGCCGCTTCGATCAACGACAAAGGGTGCACTTCGGTGACGCTGGCCGTGACAAAAAAATCGCTAAGCGCAAGATAGGCCGGCAAGCGTGTGTACGGCACATTCCCCGCCAGTGTCACCCTGGCGGCCAGCCCCAGACGCTGCGCCATGGCGCGATATTCATCTAGCTCGGGTCCGCCGCCCACCAACAAGAGGTGGCTCCGCTGTTCTTCAGCGGCAATGTGCGCATAATAGGTCAACAGGCGGGCGATGTTCTTTTCTCCGCTCATGCGCCCCACAAAGGTAGCGATGATGGCCGATTCGGGCAGACTCAGCTCGCGGCGCGTTGCCCCGGCAGGTTGGGCAAAGCGCTCCAGTTCGACCCCATTGGGGATGATCTCGATACGCCCGTCCACCCCCCAGCCTTTCATGACATCGGCCACACCACGGCTCGGCGCAATCAACGCCGCGCAACGATGGCTGAAGTGGTGAAAAAAGGCCTGCAACGCCGTTTCTGAAATGGCCGAAGGCAACAGCGGCAAATACTGCTTGACATACAGGTCATAACGGGTGTGATTGGTAAAAACCAGGGGCAAGCCATAGCGATTGGCCGCAAACAACCCAAAACTGCCGCTCAGAAACGGATGATGCACATGCACGATGTCCATCTGGGTTAGCAGGTCACGGCTATGCTGGTCGAGCGCTATGCTCAAGTGATAGCCCGTATCCGCCAGCGGGATGCCGGGGATCCGCACAACCTGTGGTTCGTCGTTGTCGTCGCTCTGGCCGGGCGCAAAGACCCACACCTCCTCACCTTGCCCCTCAAGATGCCGCTTGAGGAGGGCAATGTGATGCACCACGCCGTTGACGACGGGTCTATATACGTCGGACATCAATGCAATGCGCATGGGGTATGGACCTATGTTTTGAGTTGAGTAGGGGGTACACAGAAATCAGAGTGCGGTTGCTTTGAAAACCGGACTCTGCGAAGACGCCTACTCCTTCGAGTAACTCCGGTTTTCAAACAGAGCGCAGCAGATAAGAATCGATGTCGATGGTGCACGCATCACCGCTTCGATTTTGGGGCTTTGCCGCGGCCCAGGTAAACTCACCAATGGGCGATCCCGGCTCATCACAAACCCATTGGAATCAAACGATTGATGACGGCACAAGCACACCGTAGTTCGGCAGAGAACAGTACGACGCTCAAGGCGAAAGCGATTCGTCATGCCGATTTTCTTCTATTACTAACGCTCTTTGCATTTTTCCGGTTCGGTAGCGTGCTCTTCTTTCGCCCCGGCGGCTACACCCGCGATTATTCTGACCTCATTTTCTATCAGAGCCGGGCCAGTTGGCAAGATTTTGGCCTGCTCCCCTACCGCGACTACTGGTCAGAGTATCCCCCACTCTTTGCCTGGTTCAGCCTTTGGGTCGATGCGCTCGCCCGCCGCATCCCCCTATGGGAGGATGAGCGCCTCTGGTATGCCGCTATTTTCGGCCTCTGCATGGCGCTGGCCGAAACAGTGACCCTCGTCTGCCTCTACTGGCTGGCCCGGCGGCTACATGGCGAGGGCGCGCTGCGCGTGGCGTGGATCTACGCCTGCCTCTTTCTGCCGGTCTACTTTCTCGGCGGCTGGTATGATGCGTTGCCCGTAGCCACCATCTTCCTGGGATTGGCGATCCTCGTCCGGTGGCCCGGCCTGCTTGGCGCACTGTTCGCCGGCGCGGTGACCGGCGTGGGCGGGCTGCTCAAGCTCGTCCCGCTGGCGACGCTGGCTGTGGTCCCGCTGGCCATACCCCGGTGGCCGGCGCGGCTGGCGGCTGGGATCGTCGCCCTCGGCATCGTCGTCGCTGGCTATGCCTGGGCCTATCTCCATGGCCCGCTGATGACGCTCACCTCCATCCGCTCGCTGACAGACCGCACCGGCTGGGCCACCCTCTACGCCTGGGCCAACGGCTACACCCGCCTGGGCAAGGTGTTGGGCGGTGTCTTCGACCCCAACGCCACCATCGCCCAATACGAAGCGATCTTTCCCGAGCGGCTGTTCACCGTGGGGTGGCTACTCCTCGGCGGATTGGCCCTGGTTCTCCTCTGGCGACGGCGCGCCGCGCCCCACCCGCCGCAGACCATCGTCGCCTTTGCCGCCCTCACCTATACCGTCCTGCTGCTGGCGTACACGGCGTGGAACCCCCAGTACGCGCTCTATCTGCTCCCCTTTATCGCGCTACTCTGGCCCAATGCCCGCGGAGTGGGCTATGCGCTGGCGCTCACAGCGCTCACGCTCGTCGAGCACCCCATCTATCACAACCTGATCGGCCCCGACTATGCGCCCATCTATCGCCGGCTCATCGATGTGGACTACCGGAGCCTCTTCCTCGCCATCATCGTGGCGCGCACCGTGGTGCTGCTCGCCTTGGCGCTGGATCTGCTCACGCTGCTCTGGCCGGCGTGGCGCCGGTTGCGCCGGCTGTCGCCGCTGCTCGCCGCCGCCGCCGTGCTTGGGATCGTGCTGTTGCTGCCCCAGTTTGGCCGCGCCTATGTCGCGGGCCGCCTGGCCACCAGCGAGGCGCGGCCCCTGGCCCGCTTTGTCAACGCACTGCCCGGTGACCTGCCGGTGATGGCCCAGCAACTGGCGCTGGGGCGCCAGCTACGCCCGCTGCTCGACGACCCCGCACGGCTCCACCTCTTCGGCGGGCGGCCCGGGCGCATCGACCCCTTGCCCCAACTGGCGACCGGCCCCTTTCTCTACATCCGCAGCGGCAATGACGACCCGGCGCTGGTCGAGGCGGTGGAGCAACAGTATGGCTGCCCCGAGCGCCAACCGCTCGACCGCTGGGAACTCTGGTTCTGCAACGGCATGGCCGCACCGCTGGTTGCGCGATTCGCCGAGGGGATCGAGCTGGTCGCCGTCACCGCGCCGCCGCGGGCCGCTGACCCGCTCCAGGTGACGCTCTTCTGGCGCGCCACCGCGCCGATCCCGCGCGACTACACCGTCTTTGTCCATGTGGTCGACGCCACCGGCGCGATGGCCGGCCAGTGGGATCAGCAACCCGCGGCCGGGGAATCGCCCACCACCGGCTGGCAGCCCGGCGCGCTGGTGGTGGACGAGTATCAGATCCCGCTCAACGCACGCGGGACGGTTGCGCCCTATCGCCTTCTGGCCGGGCTGTATGATGCGCCCACCGGCGAACGCCTGGCCGTGGCCGAAACGGCGCGCCCGGTCAGCGACGGGCGTCTGGAAATCGCGACCCTGGAGGCCCGGTGAAGCTTCGCTGGTGGGAATGGCTGCTGCTGGTTGCTGGGCTGGCCGTCATGGCCGCACAGTTGCTCGTGGCGTCGCCGCAGAAGTCGGCCGCGTTCGACGAACAGTATCACCTGGCCGCCGGCTACAGCTATCTGCGCACGGGCGATGCGCGGCTGGCCACCACCCATCCGCCGCTCATGGGGCTGCTCGCCGCCACTGCGCTGCTGGGGCGAGATGATGTCGCGCTGCCCCTGGATCACCCGGCCTGGGCCGCGGGCGACCGCTTTCTCTTCTCGGACATCTTTCTCTGGGAAGCCAATGCAAACCCACACGGGCTGCTGGTGGCGGCCCGGCGACCGATCATGGCCGTGGGGCTGCTGCTGGCCGTGGCGATCTTCTTCTGGGCGCGGCGTATGGTCGGTGTGGCCGGGGGCTGGATGGCGCTGCTGCTCGTGATCTTTGACCCCAACCTGCTCGGCAACGCGCGTGTCGTCACCACCGACCTGGGGCTGAGTTGCTTTCTGTTGCTTGCCCTCTGGCAACTCTGGCGCT
This sequence comes from Caldilineaceae bacterium, assembly GCA_023384495.1. GTDB lineage: Bacteria > Chloroflexota > Anaerolineae > Caldilineales > Caldilineaceae > CFX5. Next base: position 11,692 of record JAHDWG010000039.1, on the reverse strand, counting down.
GGCTGGAGCAGCGCTCGTGGATCAACCTCGTGCTGGCCGGCCTCTGCGCCGGGCTGGCCCTCAGCGCCAAATATACGGGGCTCTTTGTGGCGCCGGCCATGCTGCTTGTGGCGCTGATCTATCCGCCGGCCAACCCCGGCGACACGCTCGTGCGTCGCTTGGGCGGGCTGGCGCTCATGGCCGCTGCGGCGTTGGTTATGGTCTGGACGCTCTATGGCTTTGCCGTGGGGCCAGTCCAGCTTGGCGAGTTGTCGGTGATCGCGCCCGCCCCCTTCTACTGGCAGCAGCTCTACAACACCTTCTTTCGCATTATCAGCCTGCAAGGGGATCGTTACGACTTTTTCTGGGGCGAGGCCGCCAACCACGGCTGGTGGTATTACTTCCCCGTGGCGCTGGCGGTCAAGACGCCGCTGCCGCTGCTGATCCTGGCCGCATGGGGATTGTGGATCGCGCCGAGGCGGGTCGGCTGGCGGCGGAGCAGCGTGCTGTGGGCGACGCCGCTGCTCTTCCTGGCCCTGGGGCTGAGCGGTGTGTTGACGATTGGCTACCGGCACATCCTGCCCGCCATCCCCTTTTTGATCCTTTCGGCGGCCTATGCTGCGCCTGCCGGCAACCCAATTCGCCCCGCTGGGCAAGCCCGGCGGCCCGCCGCGGTCGTCGTGGCGCTGCTGGTGCTCTGGCATGTGGCGGGGTCGCTGCGGATCTTCCCTCACCAAGAATCGTTCTTCAATGAACTGGCGGGGGACTGGTATCACTGGAGCAATCTGCTGGTCGATTCGAACCTGGATTGGGGACAGGACCTGCCGGCGCTGCGCACAGTCATGGCCGAACGGGGCATCAACGAGGTCAACCTGGCCTATTTTGGCAAGGCCGCGCCCGAAGCCTACGGCGTGGCCTACCGCCCGCTCTACGGCTATTTGCGCTTTGTGGAAGGCCCCGAACTGAGCGCCTACAACCCCTACACGCCCGAGCCGGGCTGGTACGCCATCAGCGCCACCAGCCTTCGTCTGGGGCTGCACCAGGCTGACACGGTGGACCTGTATGCCTTTTTCCGCCCCCGGCGGCCCGACGCCCGCGCCGGTTACTCCATCTATCTCTATCATATCACCTATCCGGCTGAGACTGTGGTTGTGCGCGAGGTGGTGGCCGGCGAGCCGCTCTACCGGCTGCCGCCCGAGGCGGTGGGCGCAGCGCCCGGCAGCCGCGGGCAGATCAAATGGGTATTGGCGCCTGATGTGGCTGTCTATCCCCTGGGCGATGGCTTTGCTGCGGCGTCGATTCCGGGCTTCCAGCCTGTGGGGGCCAACTTTGACAACGTGATGACGCTGCTGGGCTTTGTTCAGGATCCGCCCAATCCCACACCGGGCGCGCTCACTCAGTTGACGCTCTATTGGCAGGTGGGTGAGCAGCGTATGCCCACGCCCGCGCCGGCGCGCGGCGCGCCGCTGTCGGCCTTTGTCCACCTCACCGCGGCGGGGGATGCCGAGGCCAAGGCCGTCCAGTTCGACGGCTGGCCCACCGCCCTGCGCGGGCTGGAGCCAGGTGACATCATTGTCCAACCGGTGGAGTTGGAACTGCCCGCCGACATGCCCGCCGGCGCCTATGATCTGCTGGTGGGGCTATACTCGCCTCAGTCGTGGGCGCGGCTGCCGGTGGTGGATGGGGGGGACGCGGTGAAGATTGGCGAGTGGGCGGTGGGCAATGGACAGTAGACGATGGGCTATGGCGGGCGCCCTGACCGGGTTGGCCGGCGCGCTGCTGCTGGCCACTGCGGGCGGGTGGGCGCTGGGTTACCACGGGCTATGGGCCTTTGGCTTCCTTGTGTTTGTCCCGTGGCCGGTGCAGCTGAGTATGGCGGCGCTTCTGCTCGCGGCGACGGCGCTGGGCGCGCGGGGCATCTACGTTGAGCTATCACGTTTCACACCCGCACCGCGCTGGCGTTGGTTCGCCGTTCCCGTAGCCGGGTTGCTCTTTTGGCTCTTCCGCGAGCGCACCTATACCGGCGACGCCCTGCTCAAGCTCCAGTTGCTGGGCAGTGGGTCGATCCAGCAGGACCCCTATGTGTGGAAGGAACCGCTCGATGCCCTGCTGGCCTACACCGCTACGGGGCTGCTGCGTCCCTGGGGCGGCGCCCCGGCGGACGCGGTGGCCGCGCTGAGCGTGCTGGCGGGGATGGTCTACGTGGCGGCCACGCTCTATGTCGCCAGGCTGCTCGCCGAGCGACCAGGCGAGCGCATCTGCTATGCGGTGGGATTGTTGGCGCTGGGCAGCGCGCAACTTTGGTTTGGGCATGTCGAGAACTACAGCCTGGTGACCGCGGCCGCCTTTGCCACCACGGCGCTGGCGCTTGGCCACCTTTCCGGGCGCAACGCGCTCTGGCCCGTCGGATTGGTGGGCGGGCTGGCCGTCAGCCTGCACCCGCAGGCGCTCTTCACGCTGCCTGCGCTGCTCTTGCTGCTCGACCGCCGCGACTGGCCGCGGCAGGCGTTGACCCTGAGCGCCGGTGGCCTGGCCGCGCCGTTGCTGACGGTGCTTGCCCTGCGCGGATTGGGCGTACCCTGGCCACAGATGGGCAACGGCTTTGCGGGCGATGACCAGCTCTTTTGGACGCCAGCCCAGGCGCTCGATCCGGCGCAACTGGCCGACGCGCTCAACAATCTGTGGTTGGTTGCGCCGTTGACCCCGCTCTGGCTGATTACGGGGCTGGGGGCGGTGACACAGCGTCCGCGCTGGCGCGATGCGCGCTTTGGCTACCTGACCACGCTGGCCGCCGGGCTATTGGCCTACCACTTCTCGTTCCAGAATGACCTGCCCCGCCCGCAAGATTGGGATCTTTTCGCGATTGTGGGTCCCGGCTTTACGCTGTGGGGCCTCTACGCATGGGAGGGTTGGCAGAGTGGGGCGCGTCGCGTTGTCGCTTGGCCGGCGCTGGTCTTTGCCGTGCTCTTCACCGTTGGCTGGGTGGGGGTGAACCACCACTTGACGCTCATCCGCCCGCGCAGCGAACAGCGCGAGCTGTACGCCCAATACCGGCTGCTCGACCTCACCTCGCGGCTCGACGACGCAGCCGTCACCCCGGCGGAGCCCATCTGCGCCGAGCCGGTGGGGTGCGAGCGAGTGGCGCTGACGAGCTTCACCATGCCCCAGGATGGCGACATGCGCCCGGTGATCTTTGCCCATGCGCCGGCCCGCATCGCGCTTCCCCTTACGTTGCCGCGCGAGCGCGCCTTTCTCTGGCTCAGCCCGGCGCTGGACCCCGAAGCGTGGGGGTGGGGCGGCGATGGCGTCACCTTTGAGGTGGCGGTGGAGGTGGACGGCGTGGAGACGCGGCTCTGGTCGCGCCACCTTTCGCCCGACAACCCGGCGGATCGGCGTTGGCATGAAGCGCTGATCCCGTTGGACGCCTACCGCGGGCGGCCCGTGCGGCTGATCCTGGCCACCTTGCCCGGCCCAGCTGGCGATGACGCCGCCGACCGCGCCGGCTGGGGGTTGCCCTGGCTCATGCGCGGCGCGCCCGACACGCGATATGTCCGCTAATTGGAGCGCGCGGTCACCAGTCACGATATATCATCGTCCATCGTCCATCGTCCGTCGTCCGTCGTCCGTCGTCCATCGTCCATCGTCCCAGAGGACCGAATCAATGACCCGAAAACAGACCCTACTCGGCATCTTTGCCCACCCCGATGATGAGAGTTTTGGCCCCGGCGGCACGCTGGCCCGCTATGCAGGGGAGGGCAAGGATGTGCACGTGATCATCGCCACCGACGGCATTGCCGGCTCGGTGGAAGACCCCAACAGCGTCAACGGCCACGCCACCCTGGCGCAGGCGCGTGCGCGCGAGCTGTCCAACGCCGCGGTGGCGCTGGGGGTGCGCACCATCTGGTCGCTCCCCTATCGGGACAGCGGCATGCGCAACACGCCCGACAACCAGCACCCCCAGGCGCTGATTCAACAGCCGCTGGCGCAGACCATCGAAGAAGTGCTGGGGTATTTGCACCGGCTCGAGCCCGACGTGCTGATCACGCACGACCCCTTTGGCGGCTATGGGCACCCAGACCACATTCGCGTTTGTGAGGCGACCACGGCGGCCTTTCACCTGGCCCGGCGCCAGTTGGCGACCAGCCCCAATGGGTATCGAGGGCCGCAAAAGCTCTACTACACGGCGTTCGACAAACGGGTGCTCAAGGTGATGGTGCGGCTCATGCCGCTCTGGGGGCAAGACCCGACCGCACTGGGCCGCAACAAGGACATCAACCTGGTGGAGATCAGCCGCTGGCACACGCCCGTCCACGCGCGCATCGATGTCGAGGCCTATTTGCCCCGCAAGCTGGCCGCCAGCCGGGCGCACATCAGCCAGTACAGCGGCGGGCCGACCTATATTCGTATCTTGCCGCCTGCCCTGCGCCGTCGCTTTCTGGCGTTCGAGAGCTTTACGCGCGCCTTCCCGGCGCCGCCCAGCGCAGTTGAGCGCGATTTGTTTGTGGGGATTGCCTGACTGCATCTCGCTGTAGAGCAGCCAATCGGTCGCACATCGCGCCGGCCAAACAGCATAACCCCATTGGCGTCGCCGGCGGCAAATGGCGCTGAACGTGTGATCCAGCCCCGGCAAGGATGCCACGCAGAGCAGCGCTGTGATAGAATGAAGCGGCAAGGGCAGATCACTCGAAAGGAGCGGACGATGACACAGAGACAGTTGCAGCGACGAGTGGGGTGCAGGAAACTTGACGGCATGTGGGTGGCGTTGCTCGTGGGCGCCGCCATCTTTCTCTTTGCCGGCCGGGCCATGGCGGCGGAGGTGCGCGGTGGCGACGATGCGGATCGCTTTCATCTGCCTGCGGGCGAGGTGATCAACGATGACCTCTATGTCGGCGCGGGCGAAATCCTCATCGACGGCATCGTCGAGGGGGACCTGGTGGCGGCCGGCGGTTACATCGAGGTGAACGGCGAGGTGACGGGGGATGTGATCCTGGCTGGCGGGGGTGTGGTGATCAACGGGAGCGTGGGTGACGACGCCCGCATTGCCGCCGGGGGGGTGACCATTACCGGCTCGATTGGCGACGACCTCTTTGTCGCCGGCGGCGGCCCCTTCTGGCCCGGAGGGCCGGTTGTGCCCATCCGCATCGGCGCGCGCACCATCGCGCCGGGGGTGCAGTTGGCGACCAGCGCAACCGTCGGCGGTGATGCGTATTTGGTGGGTGGGCGCGGCGTGCTCAATGGCGCCGTCAGCGGCGATCTCTTTGGCGGTATGGGAAGCCTTGCCTTTGGCGGCAATGTGCGTGGGGACGCCCGACTCTACGCCGAGCGCGTTACGGTGGGCGACAGCGCGCGCGTAGCGGGAGAGTTGCGCTACGGAAGCGGGCAGCCGCTGGCTGTCCCTGCCGGGGTGGCCGCCACGGTGGAGCAGGACGACGCGATGCGTACGACCGTTGCTACGCCTACGGTAAGCCCATTTGCGCGGGTGTGGGGGTGGCTGTGGCGTACAGTGCTCATGCTCATCGGCTTTGCGCTGCTGACGTGGGTGGTGTGGCAACTGGCGCCAGAGACCGTGCGCGGCGCCAGCAACGCCATTGCCGCGCGCCCGGTGGAGGCCGGCCTCTATGGTGTGGTGGCGGCCGCGCTGACCCTGCCGGTGGTAGCGGCGCTGGTGTTGATTGGGACGATCTTTTGGGGGCTGGTTGGATCGCTGGCCTCCTCGTCGTTTCTTATGGGTCTGGTTGGGCTGCTTTGGATCCTCAGCCCGCTCGTAACCGGCCACTGGGTGGGCCGGCAATTGGGAGAACGCGGCTATATTGCCGGCGAACTGAGCGCCTTTTTAGCGGGCGTACTGGCGATTGTGGTGGCGGCGCGCCTGCTCAGCGTGATCCCGTGTGTCGGCGTGCTGGCTGCAGGGCTGATCTACCTGGTCAGTTTTGCACTGACACTAGGTGGGATCATCCTCGCACGGCGTGGGTCACGCACAGCCACACCACCCCTGCTTGCTCCAGAGACCGGGGGGTAGCGCGCATGGAAATCTACGACCCCATCTATGTTGGCGACGTGGTTGAGATGCGCAAGACGCATCCCTGTGGGGGGAGCCAGTGGCGGGTGGATCGGGTGGGCGCAGACATTGGCATGGTTTGCCTCACGTGTAAGCGCCGGGTGTTGCTGCCGCGCCGCAAGTTTACACACCAGATGAAGCGCTTTTTGCAGCGAGGCGCGGTGGGGCAGGATGGACCGGGACAGTAGCATTATGCTGCGGTTGCTTTGAAAACCGGACTTTGCGTGTTGCTTACCCCTGCACATAACTCTGGTTTTCAAACAGAACTGAGTATAGCGTACTACCCCTGCCCATCCTGTCGCCATTACTGCGTCGGCGTAAGGCCGGTCTTTTCAGCAAAGCGGCGCGCAACTTCGCCCGGCTCGGCGTGGCGTTCGAGCGCGACTTTACTGAAAATCAGGTCGCCGTCCACAATGACCTCAAAGCGGCCGCCGCTGGACGGAATGAGTGTGAGTGATTCAACGTGGTGACCAAATTGGCTGAGGAGTTCGTCCGTCAAACTGACGGCGCGTGGGGTGTAGTTTCACTTCATGCAATACTCAATGCTCAGTTTTACTTTCTGCACTGATACGCTCCTTCCATGAAAATTGTGTTGATTGGTGAGAAAGCCAGGGGGAACGAACCCGGCGGGCGGCTCGTTGATCGCTTGTCGGTTTGCACAGGGAGCTGTGTGAATCGGCGCACCGACAGAGCGTATGCAATCAGGCAGCCATTCGCCAACAGGTTGTGAACATTGTAACACAGTTTGCAACAGAAAAATGTTACACTTGCTACAGTATAGAACATGCTACATAGAAACCAGAACGACGCCGTCACCCACGAAGAGCCTTCGTCGCCGCCCGACCCAACGCAGCCACACGATCTCGGGCGCCGGCCATTGAACCGGCGCCGCCTATTGGGAGGGCTGGCCGGCGGAGCGGCGGCGTTGATCGCGGCGGCGTGTGGGCGCAACCGCACCCCCACACCCACACCGATTGCGCCGGGCACCGCGACACCGGTGGCGCAGTCTAGCTTGCTCGTGACCCCATCAGGGGCATCGCGCATGCACCTGCCGCTGGTGCAGAACGGGCCAGAAGTGGCAGCGGCTGCGCCGACGATGACGCCGACGCCGCCCAAGCCTACGCCCACACCGCATCCGACGGACACCCCTACGCCGGTAGCGACGCCCTTTCCGCCCGGGCCGCCCAGCAAGTTGGGTTTTGTAGTGGCGCATAATCACCCGCAGATGTTCGAACTGTTGGCGACAGGCGGGGTGGCTATAGTGTCGACGTTGGAACACGACGCGACATTTCTGGCCGACATCAAACGCATCTCACCCCGTACGCTGCTGATCGGACGGATCATTCTGCCCCAACTCGAACTGGCGACGCTCGACCCGATTGCCACGGCGCGGCACTTTGTCGAAACGGTGCTGCCGTTGGCCGACGATGACGCCCGTCGCCCCTATTATGATGCGTGGCAATCGTACAATGAACCTGTGGCCGCCAATGCCGATGAAATGAAGCGATTGGGCGAGATGGAGGCCGAGTGTACACGGTTGCTGGCCGAGCGCGGCATTCGCAGTTGCATTGGCAATTTTGGCACCGGCCAACCCCCGTTGGAGTTATGGGAACACTTTCTGCCGGCCGTGCAGGCCGCGAAGGCGCACGGCGGTTGGCTTGGTCTACACGAATATTCAGCACCAACGATCTACTTTATGAGCACGCGCGAGAACCAGGGCCGCTATCCCGGCGTCAGCCCGTCGGACACCGGCTGGTTGACGCTCCGTTATCGCCAGGTCTACGACCAAATTCTCAAACCCGCCGGATTGGCGATCCCACTGGTCTTTACCGAGATTGGCGTCGATGGTTATGTACAGAACGACCGGCCCGGCCCGCTCGATGGGCGCGGCTGGCAAGACTTTCAGCACTACTGGGCCGAGCATGGTTATGGGCTTTGGGGGCCGGGTGCCTATGTGGAGCAACTGGTCTGGTATGATGAGGCCATGCGCCAAGATGAGTATGTGTTGGGCGGCTGCATCTTTGCGCTGGCGGCCAGCGCCGGCTGGGAAAGTTACGACATCCAAGGCGCGGCTGCTGCCGTGCTGCAACAATACCTGAGCGTTCATGCGCCGGCGGGGTAAAACGAACAGAGGCCATCACCATGTCATTGGTTGAAATTCATAGCCGGTTGGCGGACACGGCATCGCTGTTTATCGGGATTCTAACCGTGTGGGCGATCTATCTGCGTTTCCGCGGTGGCAAGCTGGATGGCGGCTGGATTGGCGCAGCCGTGGTGGGCGAACTGCTGATCGTCGGCCAGGGGCTACTGGGTGGCTACCTGTATTTGATTGGGCTGGGCGCCGTGTTGCCGCGGCCCTTCATGCACATTTTGTATGGCGTCGTCGCCGTGTTGACCTTGCCAGCAGCGTATGGCTATTTCAGCAATCTCGAAGACGACCGCGTCAAGACGATGGCCATGGCGCTCGCCTGCGCGTTCTTGTGGGGCATTCTTCAGCGCGCTAGTTATGTGGCGCATTAGCATAACATTCGGTTAACATGTCTCGTGTAGAATCGGTTTGATTGCAGACCCGATCCCTGCTATAATTTGGGCGGATAAGTTGATTCGTGTGAGTTGCCATGGGTATGGACGCCCCAGGGGCGCGTGAATCCGTCATCTGTGTAACCGGTGCAAACCAAGGTCTTGTCTGGCCTATCGGCCCACTGCATCGTTACACCGGTTTGTGGGGCGTACACGTGAACAAAGACCTGGTGTATGTCGAAACAAGTTCTGGTGCTCAATGCCGGCTATGAGCCATTGAGTCTCGTTTCGGTGCGGCGCGCAGTGGTCCTGCTGTTGCGCGAAAAGGCTGAACTGCTGGAGGCCACCCAGCAGATGCTCAGCAGCGCCAGCCATTCGGTGCCGGTGCCACTGGTGATTCGGCTGGTACATTATGTCAAGCTCCCACACCGGCGTGTGCCGGCGACACGCACAGCTGTTATGTTGCGCGACGCCTACACATGCCAATACTGCGCTGAAGCCCCGGGGCGCCAAAACTTGACGGTGGACCACGTCATCCCTCGCAGCCGCGGCGGCAAGCATGGGTGGGAGAACCTGGTGACGGCGTGCAAGCGCTGCAACCAGAAAAAGGGGTCATTCACACCGGATGAGGCCATGATGAGTCTGGTTCGCCGTCCATTCGAGCCAACCTATGTGGCGCTCGTGCTTCTAAGCAACCCAATTGCCGCCGAGCGTTGGGAGCAACTGATGGGCGTTGCCAAAGAGCAGCGCTTTCACAACAACCTGGCGCCTGCTTAGTCTGGCCTGTTCTATCTCCACCACCCATGCCCAATACGGATGCTCGAAAAGAGACCATTGACGCCATTGTACGGCGCATCTCGGATCTGAACGACCAGTCGCTCACCCAGCTCTCGCAATTTGTCAGCTACCTCAAGTGGCAAGAAGAACTGTGGAATAGCCTGCTCGACGACGAGGTGGCGCCCGCGCCCGATCAGGCCCTCATCTGGCAATACGACTTCCTCGAAGGGCTGCCCGCCGCCCGCCAACAAGGCACCCGCACCACCAAGGGCATGGAGATTCGCGCCGACCAGGCTTCGTGCGGCATGGTGCAACAGATGGCGCTCTGGATGCACCCGCCCGTCATCGGCAGCGCGGTCTGCGAATATAGCGTGCGCGTCCCGCCTCAGGTAGACAGTCTGCGGCTGCGCTTTGGCGTCGGTATCCGCGATGGCGCGATCATGGAGGGCGAAAACTGGTGCGCCTTTCGCATCTATGTCAACGGCGCCCGCCTGTGGAGCCTTACCAAACAATCCAATAAGTGGGAACGGTTTCTGCTCGACATGCCCAGCCTGGCCGGGCAAGACATCATCCTCCAGTTCATGACCGACGGCCTGGGCGACGCCCGCTGGAATTGGGCCGTCTGGGCCGAGCCTATCCTGCTGGGCTATGGGCCGCGCCCAGAGAAGAGCTGAACCCGTGATCCACCAACCGCTTGACATCGGCCAGATTGTACGCAAGGCGCGCGTCTTCAATCTGCGCAGACAGGCAGAGCAACCCATGAACGAGAGCGAGCTGCTTCATGCCGTTGACGATCTGTTCCGCTTGTTGGATGAACGTAAAATCGACTATGTACTCGTGGGCGGAATCGCCTTGTTGCAATATGTAGATGGCCGCAACACGGAAGATATCGACCTGATCATCGCGCTCCCTGCGCTCAAGAAGCTGCCGGAAATCGAGCTCCTCCACCGAAACGAGGATTTTGCCCAGGGCAGGCTTGGCGGGTTAACCATCGATTTTCTCCTCACGCAGAACCGGCTCTTTCGCTATGTACAGCGCCATTTGACGACCCACCAAGATTTTGCTGGCCGGCGCATTCGTTGTGCAACGGTCGAAGGGCTGCTGTTGCTAAAGCTCTACGCCCTGCCTTCCCTTTACCGGCAAGGTGATTTCGTTCGTGTTGGGCTCTACGAGAATGACATTGCCACTCTATTGCAGCGCTATCGACCGGATCTCACACCGCTGTTTGTTGAGTTGCAGCGACATCTCTCACCCACCGACCGGGCTTCGGTTCAAGAGATCGTCGCCGAGATTCAGCAGCGGATCGCGCGCTTTGAACGCCGGGCAAACTAGGGCGGGGCGTCACTCGTTGGCCCGGACGCGCAGGCATCCTGCCTGCCAGTCGCCCACCGTCAGGTCGATGTTCAAGGGCGGTCGGTGAATGGCGGAAGTGGCGCATCCTGATGTACAATGGCGCCATGAACCTCGTGACGCTTGACCGCCTCTCCAAACAACTGGGGGAACGGCTCCTCTTCGACCAGGCCAACTTGCTCATCAACGCCGGCGACCGCATTGGCCTGATCGGCGTCAACGGTAGCGGCAAAACGACGCTGCTGCGCATCATCGCCGGGCTGGAAGCGCCCGATACCGGCAATGTCACAGTGTGGGGCGGTGTGCGCGTCGAATATCTGCCCCAAGAGCCGCTCTTGGACGACAGCCTGACGGTGATCGAGACGCTCTTTCGCAGCGACTCGCCGCAGATGCAATTGCTCCGTCGCTATGAGGAAACCCAGGCCGCGCTCGACGAACACCCCACCGACCCCGCGCTGCAAGCCCGGCTGGTGGAGCTGAGCGCCGAGCTGGATGGCGCCGGCGCTTGGGCCGCCGAAAACAACGCCAAGACGGTTTTGACCCGGCTCGGCATCGCGCAATACCTGCACCCCGTCGGGACGCTCAGCGGCGGGCAGCGCAAGCGGGTGGCGTTGGCGCGCGCCCTCATCGACCGCGCCGACCTGCTGATCCTCGACGAGCCGACCAACCACATCGACGCCGAAACCGTCGCCTGGCTCGAAGAATATCTGGTTGGCGAGCAGACCACCGCCGGCGCCCACGGGTCGGCGGGCGCCCTGCTCATGGTGACGCACGACCGCTACTTCCTCGACCGGGTGGTCAACCGCATCATTGAGTTGGACCGCCGCCAACTGGTGAGTTACCCCGGCAACTATAGCCACTATCTCGAGCTGCGCGAGGAACGCCACCAGCGGCTGGCCGAGGCGGAGGCCAAGCGGCAAAATCTGCTCCGCCGCGAGCTGGAATGGCTGCGCCGCGGCGTGATGGCGCGCGGAACCAAACAGAAGGCGCGCAAAGAGCGGGCCGAAG
>JAHDWG010000621.1 GCA_023384495.1 Caldilineaceae bacterium | reverse complement strand
GGTCAACATCGCCCAGGTCTTCCAGCGCAGCGGTACCTTGCAGGTCTCCTGGGCCGACAGCGGCATCACCAGCCCGGCGGATTGGGCAGGCAAGCGGGTGGGCACCTGGGGCTTTGGCAACGAGTTCGAGGTCTTTGCCGCCCTCCGCCAGGCCGGCATCGAACCCGATGACCCCAACGCCGTCACCATCGTCCAGCAGCCGTTTGACATGGCGCTCTTCCTCAACCGCGAGATCGACGCGGCCCAGGCCATGATCTACAACGAATACGCCCAGGTGTTGGAGGCGGTCAACCCCGAAACGGGTGAACTGTACCAACCGGAAGATATGGTCGTCATCAACTACAACGATGTGGGCACCGCCATGCTGCAAGACCACATCTTCGCCCGCGAATCCTGGCTCGCCGAGGAAGGCAACGAGGAGATTGCCGTGCGCTTCCTGCGCGCCTCGTTCCGCGGCTGGATCTTCTGCCGCGACAACTTTGACGAGTGCGTCGATATTGTGCTCGCCAACGGCCCGACGCTGGGCGAAGGACACATGCGCTGGCAGCTCAACGAGATCAACGCCCTCATCTGGCCCTCCCCCAACGGCATCGGCATGTTGGACGATGAGCTCTACCAGCAGACAGTGGACATCTCGGTCGAATTCCAGGTGCTGGAAAGCCCGCCCGATGAAGGGGCGGCCCGCACCGACCTGGCTGAACAGGCGCTGGCCGGGTTGACAGACCTGGACACCACCGGCGAGGGCTTCCAGAAGCTGGATGTGGAAGTCACCCCTGGCGGCGAATAACGAACATGTTGGGTGGACGGGCCGGGATCAGGGGTCTGTCCACCCATAATCTGGATGCATTTGTGACGGTCGAACACACCCCTGCCTGTTCATTCAGCGCCGCTATCACCGCGCATCTCCCGCCTGATCCCGCGCCCTGGAGCGTCCTTAGCAGCCACCGGCATTCCTGCAATCTGATCAACCAGCATGGCAACCTGCTAGCCCTGGTCACACCCACCCACGGCAATGGGCCATTTCATGTAGTGACGCCTCTCGCAACGCTGCCCGAACTATCTCCCCATACAGCCGTCCATGTCGGCGCCATGATGATCCAACTGCCCGCCTTTCGGATCGACCTGCGTGGAACGCCACCCTGGTCACCACAGCTCGCCTGCCTACACACACAGGAACAAACCGTGGGCAGCGTGCATCGCTGTTGTCACATCCTATGCGAAGTCATGTCCCATCAGCCATCACCCCTCGTCGCCTGCGGCCCAAACACGCCATCGGCTGCGCTGGCCAGGTTGGCGCAGCCGGCGCTTGTTGCCCTGCACACAGGGTTGATCGCTGGCGACCTGGCGCAGATCGCACACGCGGCGCGGCGGCTGGCCGGCCTGGGGCCGGGACTGACGCCCGCCGGGGATGACTTTTTGGTAGGGTGGATGGCCGCCCTCTGGCTGGCCGGAACGTGGATCGGACTTGAACCCGGAACAATCTGTGCGGCAGTTGGCGCAACAGCCGCGCCACACACCACCCGCCTCAGCGCGGCCTGGCTGACGCACGCCGCAGCCGGGCGCTTTGGTGAGGCATGGCATACGCTCGCCGCCGCGCTCGCCCACGGATCGCTCAATGCCATCCAGTCGGGGCTGCTGCGAATCCGCGATACCGGCGTCACCTCTGGGCGCGACGCGTTGGCCGGTTTTCAACATGCGCTGGTGATACTGCGAAACGGCAGTTACTTTGAGGCAAGGAGTTTTGCTGGCTCGGAAACTGCTACGCCACGTCGCCTGGCAGCCGCGGCGCCAGGCGCGCCTTCAGCCGCATTACACGCCGGTACGACTCGTCAATGCGCGCCGGGCTGACGACGCCCTCTTCCACCAGCCTGTGGAGAATGCGCACCGTCCGCTCGGCCCAGTTCTCGGCGTATGCTAGATTGTTGGCGATCGCGATGATGTCCACGCCGGCCAACACCGCCTGGCGCACCGCCGTCTCGAAATCGTAGACCTGCGAGATCGCACGCATTTGCATGTCGTCGGATATCACGACGCCCTCATAGCCCAGTTGCTGGCGCAAGATGCCCGTGATGATGGGCTGCGAGAGCGTCGCCGGATAGTCAGGGTCGAGACGTTCGTTGAAGATATGGGCGGTCATCACCGCATCGCAAAGCGTGGCGCCGATAAGCGACCGATAGGGGTCGAGCTCGCCCGCTTGCCACGTCTCGGTGACATCCACAAAGCCCCAGTGCGAGTCATGGGCTGAGCTGCCGTGACCAGGAAAATGCTTGAGCGTGCAGAGCACATTGTGTCGATGATGACTCTCGATCATAGCCCGTGCGTGCGCCGTCACCACGTCGGCATCGGCCGAAAAGCTGCGTTGCACGCCGCCGATGACCGGGTTGGCTGGATTGAGGTTGAGGTCCACCACCGGCGCCAGGTTGAGGTTGATGCCCATAGCAGCCAGCCTCGCCGCCACATTTTCGCCCTGGACGCGTGTGGCCTCCAGATCGTGACGCGCGCCCAACTCCTGCGCCGAGTAATTGGTGACAATGCCAAACCCACCCGTAAAGCGGTTGACCAGCCCGCCCTCATGGTCAACAGCCACTAAGAGAGGGTGTTCAGCCGCCGCTTGTAACGTGGCCGTCAACGCCGTCACTTGGGCGGGCGACTGCACGTTGTAACGAAACAAAACAACGCTGCCCACATGCAGTTCGCGGATCGCTCGCATAATCATGCTGCCCTCGGCCAAATATTGACCGCGAAATCCCAGCATGATCATTTGCCCGATCTTGACCTCTAGGGGGGCATCGGGGATCGGCAACGTTGCGCGCAGCGGCCCCTTCAGTGGCGGACGTTTGGGCGCCGAACGGGGCAGATTGGCCGTCACTGCCGCCCCGGCTGATGAAACCAGCGGATAGGGCGCAGCGGCGCAGCCTGCCGCCAGCGCAGCCACCGCGCCCCAACTGCCGCTCTGCAACAGGCGACGCCGTGTGATTCGGTTGTTCACAACCATGCAACCTCAGATGAGTTCACATTGATGATGGACGATGGACGATGGACGATGGACGATGGACGATGGACGATGGACGATGG
>JAHDWG010000038.1 GCA_023384495.1 Caldilineaceae bacterium | reverse complement strand
ATGCTGTCGCTGGTGGGGTTCTGGCCGTAGTAGCGCGAATTGGGATAGAGGCGCATGTACCAGCTCATCGGCCACGAGCTTTCATCGTCGTAGGCCACGACAATGTTGCGCCCGCCCACCGTCCGCTCGCTGATGGCGTCGATCTCGGCCAGCGCCAGCTTGATGTCGGGCGAAGCGTGGGCATAGACCAAATATTCGGTCGCCATATCGTAGTTGATATAGGTCAGGCGGAAGCTGACGCGCACCGTCATCAGAAAGAGCAGCGCGACAACACCCAGACTGAGTAGTCGCCAACCCGATGCCCCCCCCCCCGCTTCACCCCCACGCCAGGTGAGATAGCCCAACCCCAGCGCCAGCCCAACGCCGAGCACCCACTGCAACGTCGTCGCCAGCGAGAGGATCGAGCGATCCACCAGTGGGCCGCCCCAGACGAGCACAGCCAGCACCAGCAGTAGCGCCGGCGCTGTCCCGATCATCCACCAGGCTTGGGTGCGGCGGGCTTCACCCCAATCGACCATGGTAATCAGCCGGCCCAATACCCAGCCGGCAAAGACACACATGGGCAACGCCATATGGGTGAGCAGCCACGGCATCTTCTCGCCGGCTACGGTATACCCCACCCACGCGCCCACGATCCACCAGGCGAGGAAGATGACAAAATAGAGGCGGATTTCGGCGTGGGGCATGTGGAAGGTGGAGACAAAACTATCGCCTGTTTTGGCGACCGCCGCCGCATACCGTTCGTCTTCGCGGCGCACATCGGGCGGCAGGTCTGCGGTGGGTGTGGGCGACCAGCCAGGGATGGTGACCAGCGACCGCACGAGCATTACGAATCCGGCGCCACTGAGGATCAACGGTAGAAATTCATAGAGCCATGCCAGCAAGATGTAATAGTACCAGGGCTGGCTGCCCCGTTCCACCTTCTGTTGCTCCAGCCAGTAGCCCAGACTGCCCACAATGCCCGACGCCAACCCGTTGCGGGTGTTGGTGAGAAAGGTGGTGTAAAAAAGAATCGCAATCACCCAAAAGAGGCCCATCATCTGAGCCCAGGTGACGAAGTTTAGCCCGGGGGCCTCTTCGTCGTCCGCCTCGGCGGGGCGCATCCCAAACCAATACCAGGCGATGGCGACGCTGATTGCAGCCAGCATCAGCACAACAAATATGTAGGCCAGAATGACGCCGGTGGCCGTATTCTGCGGGTTCTGATAGTCGATGACCGGCCACTCAATGCCGACCGCCGTCGCGGCCAGGTGGATAAAGGGTGACAGAAAGGGCAAAACCAGCGTGAACATAAAGACAGCCAGATCGGCGCTGTGGTTGCGGCGGAGCTTGCGCCACTCTTCGCGGCCCAGGTGGTTCCATACCAGCGCCACAAAGATGCCTGCCCCCACCAGTAGGCCAATCGTGCCGATGATGTCCTGGTCGCGCTTGTGGAAAACATACCAAAAGCCAAACCCGGCCACCAAGGGGGCAAAGGCCATAAAGGTGCGTCGCTCGATCACCTGCCAGAGCGCCAGCCCCACAAAGAAGACGCCCAAGATTGCGCCGCTGATAAAGTGCGCCTCCATGGCCAGCAGCCCCAGCACCATGCCCAGTGTCACGGCAATCAGCCAGCGCCGGTTGACCGTCTCCAGGTAGCGAAACGCGCCATAGATCCAGACCAGCAGGAAGAACGCGATAAAGATGTCATCGCGGATGTAGCGGCTATGGAAGAGCAAGCTGGGGCTGATGGTCAGCAGAATGCCCGCCATCAGCGCGCCTGTACGCCCGATATAGCGGCGGAAGAAGATGGGCATGGCCACGATTCCAATGCCCAGAATCGCCGGCACAAGCCGCGCCGTGGCGTCGTTGTCGCCAAACAGAAAATAGCTCAGCGCAGTCAGGTGATAGCGCAGCGGCCCATGCATCATGGGGTTGTGCTCGTATTTGCCCGCATCGTAGAGATAATAAGCATAAAGCGTGTGCAGGCTCTCGTCGTGGCTCATGGCGCGCACGCCGAGGTCGACAAAGCGCAACACGGTCGCCACGATCAGCAGCGCGGCCCAACCGATCACTTCCCAGTTGAGACGGATGTTCGCCAGCAGGGGTCGATCCAAAAGCGCCGCCCCCTCGCGCTCGCCATAGGGCGGTGTTGTTAACAGGTCACGTTCCATACAAGACTCCTACCACTGAGCTCGGTTTGAAAAGCAGGGTGTGATTGAGCGCCGTTGCCCTGAAGCAAGGCCGTGGCAAATTCCGCTCTTCAAAGCAACCACAGCATACAACCGATGTCTCACTCGCCACTTTTTACCCACAAGACTACCCCGTCCACCGGTGGCAACGCACCCACCTCACGGTGGACGACCCAACGCAGCAACCCGCGCAGCCAGCTTTCCCACGCACGATTGAGGCGCGCCGTGATCGCGCCGTCGTCGACGAGGTTCGGCTCGGCGGGGAGTAATTGGGACGGCAACCATTGCCCATGCACCAGATAGCGGCTGCCCATATAGCCGGCCAGCGCCGGGTCATCCACCATCGGGTCCACCGTGATCACCACGGGGGATTGCCCGCTCGCGGTCGATTCCACATCGGGCGCCAACACCCAACGTAGGTTGCGCATGTCGCGCAGATACCACCCCAACACCGGGTCGGGCCGCCCGCCCAGTTGCGGCGAACGCTGCGCCAATACGGTCAGTTGGGTGGCGTCGCCCGTGCGTTGGGCGCTCAACAGTTGGATGTCCGCCGCCAGCCGGCGTATGTCGGCGTCGGTGAAGCTGGCGAAGAGGCCGTCGGGCCGGCTGATGTGGGCGTGATGATTGAGTTGCCACAGGCTGCTCAATGTGACCAAAAAGAGCAACACCGCGCCATAGCCGCCCATAAGCAGCCGCGCTTGCCGCCAATCGGCCCAGAGCGCATAGAGCACGACAGTCACTGCGGCCAGCAACACAAAGAGGAGCATGCCACGGGCGATCAACAGGTCAAGCTGAGACTGGGCAATCAATGCCGCGCCCCAAAAGACCGAAGAGGTGAGCAACACGGTCACCAGCCCCAGCAACAGCCAACTCTCGCGCCAGTTGACGCCCGTGCGCAACCCACGGATGATCGCGGCGCACAGGTCGGCGCCCGCCAATAGCAGCGGCAGCCCAATCATGGGTAAGGCGTAGGGCGAGCGACCCGGCAGCACACTCAGCAGCATCCCCCACAGAAGCCAAGCCGTGAGAAACAGCAGCCAGGCCCGCCGCTGACGAGGAAAGGTGGCGTCATCTTCCGACGCGCTCGTCATCTGCTGCCAGCGCCAGCCCAATCCCAGCCCGCCAAACATGAGCAAGAAAGGGGCGTCCACCCACAGCCGCAGCGCCCACCAACTGAGCGGGTAGGCCGGCCCGTCACCGCCCAGTTGCGCGACCCACGCGCTCAGGCTGCTGCTGATCATGCCAAGCCCGGCCGGGTGCGCCAACCAGGTGGTTGCGCCAAGCGCGGCGGCAGCGCCCAACCAGAGTAAATCACCGCGACGGCCCAGGGCCTTTTCTCGGAAAGTGGTCAAGCCTGGGTCAAACTGAAACAGAAAAAGGACAACCACGACGACAAAGTTCCATCCCATCGGGCCACTGACCATTAGCAAACCGAGGGCGACGGCGGTGACGCGCCGCCATGTTGTAAATGTGGCGGCCGATACGGGCAAGTGAAGCAGACGCCATAGACCGACCAGCGTCAACATGCCAAAAAAGAGGCCCAGCATCGCCCCATCCGCCATGCGGCTGAACCAGGTCAGCCACGGGTCGAAGGCCATGAGCAGTGCGGCGACCAGTGCAGCGGTTCGTCCAATCCAGGGCCGCAGCCACCAGCAGAGCAACACCAATGCGGCGCCAGCTGCAGCCGGCGCCGCGCGCGCCATGGCATCCCCACCGCCCATCAGCCAAAAGAGCAGCGTATTCACTGAATGGAGCAGCGGGCTGGTGACTACCGGCAATTCGGGCGCCTCGCGCCCGGTCGCCGCCAGCCAGGCAGGCCAGATGTTGGCCGCCTCTACCGCGTTGAGCGGGTGTGCAGTCAGGCCAAAAAAGCGCACAAACCCCGCCGCCAACAGGATCAACCCATAGAGCGCGTGCTCCACTGTAAGCCACGCCCACGCCGGCGCGGCGAACGTATCGGGTTGTTCCTCAACTTCAGCCTCTGCTGCCCCAATCGCCATGCCACCCTGCTTCGTCAATTCAAAATCGAAAATCCAAAATTGAAAATCCTTCACCCACCCCGTCGCTGATAAATGCGCGCGTCGTCCTGCGCAAAGACCAGATCCATCACGCGCGCCAGCCGCTCCTCGCTCGCCGGGGTGATCTCATAGTGGCTGCGCTCGAAACGACCGATGTACACATAGTCGATCCGCCAGCGTTCGAGCGCCTGGACGATCTCCGGCCCCGAACCATGGCGATAGATCAGGTTGAGCGCCTCTCCCCGTCCGTGGGCCATCTCGCCAAAGGCCCGCCCGCGCCACTGTGACTCGTGTCCATCCCACCCTAGCAGCGTGGGGCGACCGGTGGCGGCGCTGACCCGCGCTGTGTTCGCCCGATAGGATTGGCCGATCCCCTGCAATACCACCGCATCGGGCGGCGTGTGTTGCAGCACCCAATGGATGGCGGCCAGCTCGGCGGGGTTTTCTTGCGCCACATAGGCAATCGCATCCAGTGTAGGCGGGTCAAGTGCAAAGCCGCCCGTCTTGCTGTAGGCCGCCGCGATTGGAAAGAGCAATCCGGCCACAATGAGCAGCAGCGAAAGCCCACTCACCCCGGTCACCCATGCGGACGTGCGCTTCCATTGCGCCAGCGCCTCTACGATAGCATACGTTGCACCCAGGCCAAAGAGCAACCAGGCCTGGTAATAAAATTTGAAAATCGTGTTCATGCGCGAGCCAAAATTGTCGCGCAGATAGACAAATTCGGGCGCGTAGACCAACAACAGACCCAACCCAACCAGCAGCAGCGCAAAGGTTTGCGCCTGCTGGGCGCGCTGTTCGGCGGGCGTCTCTGGCTGTATGCCGAACACCATCCGCCAGATCAGCGCCGCCGTCACGGTCAGCAGGGCGCCGACAAAGAGAAAGGTAAAGCCCTGGCGGCTCCATCGTTCGACAATCAAGGGCCAGTGGCTCACTGCCCCATCCGGCAGCGCCATTTCGGCCAGCGCCTCGCGACCGGCCGGCGTGGCAAAGGCCACGGTCAGACTCACGGCCAGAAAGGTCAGCGGGCCACCAAAGACAACCGCCGCCGCAACCCCCAGCTCTCGGCCCGACGGCTGCACATACGGCCAGGCCAAGCCAAGCAATGCGACGACGCCACACAGCCCAAAGCCAAACATGAGCAGGAATTGGGGCAGCCGCGTCGGGTTGAAAAAGTTGGGGATAAAGCCGCCCGCCTGGCTCTGCGCCGTCAGAAAGTAAGGCAAGTAGAGAATCACAACGCCGACGGCCAATGCGATCCCTGCGCCAGTCGCTGTCAGGGCCGCCCACCCCATGCTCAGATGATAATGCGGGCTGCGATAGAGCACATAGAAAAGCGACGCCATTAACAAGAACCAATAGGGCGGAAAGTCCCACGTGTTGAGGAAGATAAGTGAGCCGGCTGCCGCTACAATCAGCCCCGCACCCAACCCGCCCAGCGGAAGCAAACCCAACACGGCGCGCGACGCGGCGCGAGTGCGGTTGACAAGCGAGGCGCCTCTCTCATCATCTGGCGCAACAGACGGCCCCCACGCTGCGCCAAAAAAGAGATTCTGCGCCAAGCCGATCACCAGCAGCACAAAGGGCATGGCCAGCACATGCGGATGGTTGTCGCCCAACACATAGCTGAACATGGGAAATTCATCGATCACCTCGATGTGGTCGCCACGCAGGCTGACATCGCGCAGCACACGGCTGCTCCGCCACCACCACCAGTCCAGCCCGATAAACCAATCCCCCGTCTGTGCTGCATTTTCCGGGAAGCCACGCACCGAAAACCAGCGCGCCAGCCCGGTCACGTTGAACCCTTGGGCATAGAGCCACTCGAAGATCACCTGCGCGTTGCCGGTGATGCCCACGGCCACGGCCGCCAGTAGCCCGCCCAACCGCGCCGTGGATTCGGAACGCCCGGCGCGGCGCAACAGGTTGTAGCCAACCCCGACCGAGCCGATCAGCAGCAGCCCAAACCAACTGGCCTGCCCCAGCGTGTAGGCAATCTCCGGCGGTTGCCCGGCCAGACGGCCCAGTGTGGTCAGCAGCCAGTAACCGAAATAATAGTAGCTGATGGCGTACCCGCTGAGCCACGCATCTTGGGGGGGATAGGTGGGGCTGGCCCAGATGCTGTTCATGAACATGAGGTCCATGGGCTTCTCGGTGTGATTCGCCGCCGGGTCATGCGCGCGCACATAGGCCCACCCTGCAAAGGCCAGCAGAAAGAGCAGCTCGATAAACAGAATGTGGCGAATTGACAATTGTGCAGACGCCGGCCCAGGCCCTGTGGCTCGATCGCCAAAGTGTAGCTGCCCCATCGACAGATGCACGGTCCGTAGCGTCTGCCGGCCCACAACAAAACTGAACGACGCCACGGCAATCAGCGCCAGCCAGGCGCCGCCGGTCTCGTTGCGCAGCAGGCCATAGCTCACGCCGAGCCAAAGCACTAGCCCTACGAGCAAGACACCCAGGCTCTTGGCAAAGGCGTAGCCCCGGTCAGCCAGGTTGGCGAAGAGACGAACGGTCAGGGGCAGCGCCGCCACTGTGACACATTGGATGATGAGATACCAACTGAGAAATTGCCAGACCATTACAGGATCATTACTGGTGCTTCGTCGGTTATTGGGTGATTGGATAATGCCAGGTCCGGCCAGCGACCAGACCTGCTATGGGCTTGCCGGCTAATGCGCCGGATGACCATCGTCCATCGTCCATCGTCTATCGTCCATCGTCTATCGTCCATCGTCTATCGTCCATCGTCCATCGTCAACAGCCTGCGCCACATACTTTCCATCCACCGAGCGGGCAATGCGACCGGCCGCCGCGTAGATGGTGGTGCGCTCGTTTTCATAGATAGGCGTCAGCAGCCCCTGGGCCGCCATCTGCGCCAACTTCTCCACGCCGTCGGGGTGCAGGTAGCGCTCCAACTGGCCTACGTAGACGAGTGCAATGTCCAGCTCGTCGATGATCTGCTGTGTGCGGATGGGGTCCGGCGTGTTCCAGAATTCGCGATAAAGGTGGTCGCGCGGGCCGACCTCCTCCCCATAGCGTTGCTCGCCGGCGTGCATGCCCAGCAGCGCGCTCAGCCCGGTCATCGACGCCGCGCGCGTGCCGCCGGCTCGGTAATAGTCCTTTTCGGCGCTCTCGACGATGATCAGGTTGCCGCGCACGTTTTCCAGCAGCCAGTAGATGGCCGACCAATCATAGCGCAGCTCGAAGCGGGTTTCGGGCAGCTCCTGTCCAAACGGGTCGCGCCCGCGCCAGGTGTACGACCCCTCGCGCATGTATTCCAGCCCGTTGAGCGTGCCTACCGGTGGCCGCCACCCCACCATGCGCATGTCCAGTCGCGCCGGCGTGCCGTAGAGGGGGAACGCCAGGCTGGCCGCCAGCAGTAGCACAAACGTTACCCCCCAGAGCCTGCGCGGCCAGCGCCGGGCGCCCGCCGGTGGGTCAGCCGCCACCCAATTCGACCACAATTGGGTGACGCCAATCGCCGCGGCCACGCCCCACAGCACCCACACCTGGCTGAAGAATTTGAAGAGCGTGTTCATCCGGTAATACGAGCCGCCCGACAGGAAGTCCTTGAGAAAGACCACCTGCGTGCCGGCCAGGATCGCAAGGCCGGTGGCGGTGAGGATCGTAGTGAGCAGCGTGGCCGGGTCTGCCTCGCGCGAGCGCCGCCAGAGCAGCACGACCGCTGGCCCCAGGGGGATCAGGCAGAGGGCGAGCACCGTGCGCCCGGCAAACCAGGCCACGCCGGCCGCCAACAGACAGGCAACGACCACAGTCGGCGTCATGAGATAGGCGAGCGATGGCCGCGTGACCAACAGGCGCTGCAGATAGATCAGCCGCGGCAGCCGGTCGAAGAAGCGCAACGTCTGGCTCAGCCATCGCTCGCCGGCCAGCGGATGCGTTGACGGCGCGGCAGGCCCACCGCCCGCGGCTGGCAGCGCGGGCGCCGCATCCGCTGGTATGGCGTCTTCGCTCGCGCTGCCGCCCAGGATGCCAGGCCGGAAGACAATCCCCAGGCGCAGTGGGTTGAACGCTGGGCCTGGGCGCTGCAACGTGCGATCCCGGCGCATGGGGCGTGAGGCGGCGTAAAGCAGCCAGCTCACCAACATGAACACAAAGAAGCCCCAGATGAGCAGCCAGCGACCAACGTCGTCGCCCGTTTTTACAAACCCGACGCCGCTGGCCCCAACCCCCACATAGTTGCGGAAAAAGGGCAGGTAGAGCAGATAGGCCAGCGCCAGGTAGGCAACCGCCAAGCCCACCGTCAGCGGCCAGTGGACCCGCCCGTGACGGCGCACTTGCAGCACCAACAGGGCCAACACACCAACACCGAGATAGGTGGGCAGTTCCCAGAGGTTGACGCTGGCCAGCGTTCCCAGCAAGAGGGCAAAGAGCGCCAGCAAGGCCAGCGCGCGCGGCCAGGCGCTGCGCCATGCGGCGGCGTAATCGCTGAGCAAGGCATAGGTGAGCGCCAAAAAGAAGGCCGCCAGCGGAATGCCGATCACGTGCGGGTGCAAGTCGGCAAAGAGAAAGCTCCAATAGGGGAACTCGTTGATCGTCTCGGGGATGACGCGGCTTGGGCCCCAGAAATCATAGGTAGGCAGCGTGGCCTCACCCGCAGCCACCCGGCGCACGCCGCCAAGCGCCGCGCCCACGGTCTGCGCCAGCCCGAACGCGCTCTGGAAGCCGCCGCCCCCCACTTGCGCCAGATTGCGCACCAGTTGGGCAAAGCCATCCAGATTGCCGATAAGGGTGACAAAGAGCGGCGCCAACAGCGCGGCGCCGATCCCCCGTCGCCAGGAATGCGAGTTTTGGATTGGGGCGGCTCCGGCGTTGTCCGCTACCGCCTCTTCCGCCCTATCCTCCGCGTCCCGAATCCCGAATCCCGAATCCTCTATCCCCACCGCCGAATAGGCCACGGTGAAGGCGTTGACCACGGTGAGCGCAAAGAGCGTAGGAATGGCCAGGTTGAAGGCCACCTCGGCGTAGATGCCGGTCAGCTTGATCAGATAGGCGACCAGGTAGAGACCGACATAATAGTAATTGATGAATCCGCCGGCAAAATGGGGGTCCACAGGCGGGAAATAGGGGCTGCGCAGGATGCCATTGAGGAAGGCGAACTCCATAAACTTCTCGCCGCCCAGCCACGGCTGCCAGAGGTCGGGGTTGAAGAGGCGCAACACGACAAAGAACAGATAGGACGCGGCAAATAGCCCCTCGCCCACCAACAGCAGCGGCCAGTTTGTACGCAGATAGGCGCGCATTTCGGGCCACTGGCGAATGGCCGCCGCCGCGCCGGTCAGGGCGATCACGGCCAGCGCCAGCCACGAGTTGACCACCGAGTTGACAGCCCATTCGGCGCTGGCCAGCCACCAGAGCAGCCACCCCGCCAACAGCCACCCCAACGTGCGGCTGAGCAGATAGCCCCGGTCGCGCAGCGGGCGGAAGATGTAAAAGGCCAGCGGCCAGGCGGCCCACCCCAACAGGGCCAGCACCAGCCACCACCACAACAGAGCCGCCGGCGTGCTTTCGCTGGCCCACCGGTTCCACCGATAGTTGTCCACAATGGGCAGCTCGGCCAGCGGCTGGGGCAGCATGAGGCTGCGCCGTTCGGCTGCGCCGGGGTCGGGGCCTTCGCCGCCGGTCGCCAATCCCACCAGCCGGCTGATCAGCCCCTGCCCCTGGCTTTCGGGCCGGTTGCCCAACCCCAACACATTGAGCAGCGGGCTGAGGGGCGAATCTTTGCCCCGGTAGTAGGGGATCGCCTGCGCCCACGTTCCCCCCAACACGGCGTCGAACTCGGCGTCGCTCAAATCGCGCACCTTGCGGAAAACGGTCACCTGCGGGTGGTCATAGAGGCTCCAGCTTTCGTCTGCGCTGCGGTCTTGGAAGACAAAGCCAAAGAGCCGCGGCGGTGAGGTGACATCCTGCGCCAACTCAAAGCCCAACTCGCCGCTCCACATGGCTTCGTAGTAGCGGGTTGTCATGGGATAGCGTTCGGGCAGCTCCACCACGCTGCCATAGATGCGCTTGGAGCTGTACCAGACGAAGTCGGCCTCGCGCAGCTTGGCCTTGAGGATCTCGTACTTTTCCGCCGTATCCTCTTCGTAGGGCCCCCAGTTGGTCGTGGTGAGGCCGGCGCGGCCCATGTTCATCTCCGGCTCGCCGGGGATCGCATAGGGCGGCCCATCGTCCCACTGCTCATAGAGCACCACCGACCCGCTGGGCGCGTGCTCGTAGAGCCAGCGCGCCGCCGTGATCCAGGTGTGCTCGCGGTTGTAGACGCCGTTGACATAGGCCGCCGACCAGAAGAGGCCGCCCCCAACGCCTACAACGGCGAGGAGCAGAGCCAGAGCTTGGGGCAGAGAGAGTGGAGACTGGGGAGTGGGGACTGGGCCACCGTCCGCCGAATCGTGGAGCCCGCGCCCCGTATCCCGCTCTGCGTTTCCCCGCGCCCATAGCCGCCAGATCAACCCCGCGGCAAAGAGGGCCACAAAGGGCAGGATGGGGCTCATATAGCGGTTGAACTTGGCGAGAAAGGCGCCGGTGATGGCGAAGTAGGGCAGCACCCAGCTCCAGACCACAATCAGCGCCAGCGCCTCGCGGCTCAGCAGCTCGCTGACGCGCCCAAACCAACTGGCGACAAACCGGAAAAGGCTCACGGCCAATACGCCCGCCGCATAGAGCGTCCCCAACGCGGTGACGATGCCCAGCGGCCAGCCCAACCCCCAGCGCGCCTGCTGCTCGATAAAGTAGAGATAGGGGACCGTGTTGCGATACTGGCGCGTAAAGGGCATATCGGCGATGCCGCGCACCATCGCGCCCTGCTCCACCAGTGTGGCCTGGGCAAAGTTTTGCCAATCCAATACGGCGTAGGGGCTGGTGACAAAAAAGGTCAATCCGGCGATGATCAACGCCAGCGGCGCACCCACCAGCGCGGCCCACTGGGCGCGACCGTCGGGCGGTGCGCCGCCGCTGCGGCTGCGCTGCCAACTGTCCCACGCTACCAGGATGCTGGCGGTGACCGGTGCGGCCAGAATTGGCAGCGCGCTAAACTTGGAGGCGATCGCCAGCCCGGCGCCCACGCCCGCCACCACCACCGCCCGTGCGTTGCGGTCTTGCACCATCTGCACCGCGCCCAAGATCGCCAACACCGTAAAGGTAGTGCTGGCCGGGTCCATGGCGAAAAAGTGGCTCAGTTGTATGGCCTGGGCCGTGAAGGCATAGAAAGCCGCCGCCAACAGGCCGCCGCCCCGCCCATAGATGCGCCGCCCCAGCAGATAGAGCAGCAGGATCGTCAGCGTGTCCAACAGGGCGATGACCAGGCGACCGGCCACGGCAATGGCGTCGCAGGCGGCGTCGGCGCGCGCCATGAGCGCCGTCCACGGCTCCGGCAGGCCGACCCGTTCGCCCAGCGGCGCGGCGTGGTGGAGCAGTTCGCCAAAGGCGACGCCCAGGTAGAGCGGAAAGTGCCCGTAGGTAAAGCTGCGACGGCGCTGTTCTTGCAGATTCCACAACGGGTTGAGGGGGCTGCGCTGCGGGTCCCAAAATTCGTCCCACGTGGCGGGCAGGCGGACCTGGGTGGCATAGAAACAGGCGGTGCTGCGCTCGTCGGGGTGGCTGCCGATGCCGCGGTCAAAGTTGACGTTCCAGACGCGCAACGTCAAGCCGGCGACAACGATCAGCAACAGCAGGCCATAGGCAACGGAACGAGACAACGATTTATCCATACAGTCGCATTCGGATTTGGCTCATCTCAGTTTTCCACCACCCGCACCTGCCCCAGGCGGACGCCGGCATCGCTGAGGCCGACCTTGAGCCGTTCGCCCGTCTCCGGGTGGTAGAGGCCAATTTCGACCCCGTAGAGGCCCGCCGGCGCATTTGCGGGCACAGAGAGGACAACCTGGTCGGTCAACGTCTGTCCGCGCACCCAACCCGAGGTGGGCGCGGCGCCTCCCTGTGGCATGGTGTCGCGCTGCGCCCAAACCGCGTCCGGTGGCAGCAACAGGTGGACAAAGACCACATAGTCGTGCGCCGGCGTCGCCAGCGCTTCCCAGTGGAGCGTCACGGTCAGCTCGTTGCCGGCTCGTACTTGCCAGCGGTCAAACGTATAGCCGATCAGCGCAATCTGGTCGCCAAAGTTGATTCGCGGCAGCGCAGCGTCTGCATCGCCTGGCGTAACAGCCACGTAGCCCAACGTCACCTTGTCGCCGCCGTTGGCAGTCTGTAGCCGCATCCCGGTTTGGTGATCGTACAGCCCGACATCGATGCGCAACTGCCCCGGCGCGGGCAGCGCCGCCGGCAGCGTGACCTTGTGGCGGTCCGGCGCGATCTCGCCGGGTCGCCAATCCCCCGTGGGCAGCGCGCCGCCGGCAGGGTAGCTGTCGCGCTGCGCCTGCACGATTTCGTGCTCGTCCACCAGGTGGACAAAGACGCTGTAATCCGCCGCAACTGGCTGTTCGGCCTGCCAGTATAGTTCGAGCGTCAGCGTCTGGCCGGGTTGGACTGAGTCGGGCGCCCAGTGAACGCCGCGTAGCGCAATCGACTCGCCAAAGTGTGCAGCGATTTCGTCGACGGTGGTGGGCAGTGCAGCCAGGCTCGCCGGCGCGGCATAGGCCGGCCCAATCCAGCGCCAGGGCGCCATCACCGCCACCGGCAGCAAGATCGCCGCCACGGTTGCGGCGACCCACCCCTCTCGGCCCTTGGGCGACCACTGGCACAGACCAGCGGCCAGCAGCGTCGCCAGCGCGCTGACGGCGGGGAAGAGCAAGCGGCCCTGCGGGTAGCTGATCTGCGCCCAGCGCACTACCAAGGCGGCAATCGTCAGCACCCAGGCGGACAACAGGATAAGCTGCGAAACCTGAACGTGACCTTGCAGCTTCCGGTTCCGCCAGAGCCCCACAACCAGGCCGCCCAGACCCAACAGGGCAAGCCCGCTCACGCCACTATAGACCCACGGGTCGGCCACGATGTTGTACCAGCCAAAGACAGCCCAGTAGGAGCGCCAGACGCCGGGGGCCAACGTCGCCGCTTCCGCCAGCGTTAGCGGTTCGGGGCGACCGGGCAAGACGGCAAACATGGCCGAAAGCCCCAGCGGGTCGCCATAGAGCTGCCAGTTACGCAGATACCACCAGCCGGCGATGCACAGCGCCACACCGCCACTGACCAGCCCATGACGCCAGAAGCGCAGCCACGACCGCTCGCGCCAGGCCAGCCAGGAGAGCGCGCCGGCAGCCAAACTCGCCAGCGCCAATCCGCTCACCTTGCTCAGCGCCGCTGCGCCCACAAGCGCGCCCACACCGACCAGTTGGAGCAACGACGGCGGTGTGGGCTGGGCGAGCAAGCGCACCAGCAACCATATCCCCAATGCGCAACAAGCCGTGACCAGATTGTCGTTGCTCACGGCCGCGCTGATGAACAAGAATTGCGGGTTGGCCGCCACCAACAACCCCGCCAGCGCTGCGCTCGCCCTGCTGTGAGGAAAGACCGTTCGCGCAAGCATATAAGTGGCGGCAACGGTGACTGCGCCCAAGCTCACTGACACAAAGCGCGCCAGGTGGGCAGCGAGGGTGACCCCCTGCCACGGCCACGCTTGCGCCGGGCCGTGGCGCATCATGTTCTTGTTGTCGAAGGCGTCGGCCTCCCCCACCGCGACGTGGGGGTTATAGCGGATCACGGCGCTGGCATTGTCGGTGGGAATCCAGCCGGTTGCCAGGGCCGCCATCAGATAATAGAGCGGCGGCTGGCTTCCCTCCTGTTTCCACGGCGCCGTACCCACATCGGCGGGTTGGGGCAATCCACGTCCTTCGGCCAGCCAGCGCACATACTCATAGTGCCATACCTCGTCGGGCGCTTCAAAGAGCGGATTGACCACGCTATACGCGCCTGCCAGCAACACAAATCCCACCACAAGCCATGCAATAAGCCAGCGCTCGACGTGGGCGGAAGGTTGAATGCGAAACAGAGTCACCGGGGCCGAGTCTTCCTATGTTTATTCGCGCGGATAGTTGGGCAACACCCAGGTGATCTGGTGGCTGGGTGGCGGCGGCCACAGTAGATAGACATCGACCCAGCGCGCCCACAGCGCCAGATCGTCGTCGGCATAGCCTAGATCGATACGGCGACCCACAATGGCTGACCCTCGGTCGAGCGCGTCACCGTAGCCATAGCCGGGCACGTAGACTCGCGAGCGCAGCGGGATGGTGCGTGGGTCTACGGCGACGATACCGTTGCGCATTACCTCGCCCGTATAGGTGCGCCCGTAGGTGGGGCTGGAGCGTGACACCCCGGCGGTAGCGGCGCTATAACTGGACGCATAGGCGCGGAACTTGCGCCAATAGGTGATCTGGGCGCCATCGGGCGCGGTAAAGGTCTTGGGTTCAATCCGCTGGCCATAGGCCACCACTCGCTGCGTTGCCTCCTGCGCCACCCAGGAATCGTGGGGGATGCGCGCGACCTCTTCCCCATTCTCATAGCGGACAAAAAATCGCTGGCGGTTGATGCCCGGCGCGCCGCTGTTCATTACCTGTTGCGTGTCAATCTCCAGGTTTGCGTCGGGCTGGAAGGCAGTCTCGAAGGGGATGATCTCTTCGGTGACGATCACCTCTTCGCGCACACGGGTGATGCTGATCTGCAAATCGTCGACCAGCGGCGCATCCAACGGGGGGGTGACCAGGTCGGGCCCGGCCACGCCGATCTTCAGCTCGGTGAGCGCATCGGCGACAGTGCGCCCACGCGTGCGAGTGCGCACTGTGCGGCCATCGACCAGCAGGTTGACGGGCGTGCTGCGTTCGATGAAGACGCGCAACCCGGCTGACACCGGGCTGCCCAGGCTTGGCTGCACCTGATCCCCCAAGTAGAGGGTGATCTCTGCCTCGCGCAACGCCTCGCCAATTGTATTGGCCGTGGTGCTGATGGTGTAGGGCAGGCTGCCATCGTCCACAGTCATCGGCACAGCGCGGACAATGCGCAACAGGCGAGGCTCAACCGTCAACCGCTCCCAGGTATGGCCGCGGGCATGGGTCACTGGGGCCAGGGTCACCACCGGCGGCGGCAACGGGTCGCCCGGCCTGATCTGACGGTCGCCGATGAGCACGCGGTCGGCGCGATCAACGGGGACGCCGGCATCGGCCAGCACTTCGGCTGCATTGACGCCCCAACTGGCTACAAGCACCTCGCGTCCGTCGGCAACAATGCGGAAGGGCTGGGCGCGCGCCACGGTCAATTGTAGGTGAGGGGTAATGGGTGCGCTCGGTGGTGGTGAGATGCGGTCGTTGGGCTCTGCTTCGATCCCCAAGTCGAGCAGCAGCGCGCCTACTGTGCGCCGATGGGTGTGCACTGTCTCGGTCATGTCGTCCACCGTCACCATCACGGCGCGCGCGCTGAGCAACCAGCCCGCCCAGAAAAAGAGCAGAATCAACAGCGCCGCCGTTGACTGTACGGCAAGCATGGGCAAGCCACGAACCGCATCGGAGGCATTGAGACCCTTTTGCGCCAGAGCAGACATACGCGCTATTGTATCCAACCTCCCCACGCTTGCCAAGTATACGGGTTGGCCGTTGTTACGTAATCGACATTTATTGACAATCGGCGTGTGACGGTTGACAATTGAGGAGTAAAAGGATCCCCCCGGCCATACATCGGAACAGAAGCAGCAGAGGTGAAATGGATATGGATGGACAACGGATCCTCGATTATTTTGCCGCGCGTCAAGCAGAGATGCTCGCCGTCATTGGCGAACTGGTGATGCAGGAGACCCCCAGCCGCGACAAGCCGCGGCTCGACGCCTTCGCCGAGCTGCTGGCCAGGCGGCTGGCGGCGGTGGGCGCCCAGGTGACGGTTGTTCCCGGTGGTGAGCGGGGCAACCACCTATGCGCCCGCATGGATATACCGCCCGCAGGCGCCACTGTAGACGCCACTGTGCAGCCGGGGCTGGTGCTCTGTCACTATGACACTGTTTGGCCGGTGGGCAGCCTGGCGACCCACCCTTTCCGCATCGAGGCCGGCAGGGCCTATGGGCCGGGCATTTTTGACATGCAGAGCAGCCTGGCGCTGACCGAATATGCGTTGCGCGCTGTCCGTGATCTGCAACTCGCGCTGCCCCGACCTATCACCATCCTTATGACGTCGGATGAGGAGATTGGCAGCCACAGCTCGCGCAAACTCATCGAAGAAGAGGCGCGGCGCTCGGCCTATGCGCTGGTCATGGAATCGCCGCTGCCGGGTGGCGCGCTCAAGACAGCGCGCAAGGGGGTCGGCGGGTGGCGTCTGTCGGTAACCGGCCGCGCCGCTCACGCCGGAATCGAGCCTGAGAAGGGGGTGAGCGCGATTGAGGAGCTGGCCCACCAGATTCTCAAGCTGCACGCCCTCACTGACATGGCGGTGGGAACCACGGTCAACGTAGGGGTGGTGGAAGGGGGCAGCGTAGTCAACGTGGTTGCGCCCCATGCTCGCGCCGAGATCGACGTGCGTGCGTGGACGCAGGCCGAGGCCGACCGCATCAGCGCGGCCATGGCCAACCTGCAACTGGTGACACCCGGCGCCTCACTCACCGTGGATGGGGGTTGGAATCGCCCGCCGCTTGAGCCAGCGGCAACACGCGCCATCTTCCAGCGCGCCCAGGCGATTGGCCAGGAACTGGGCATCGACCTGCGCGAGGGAAGCACCGGCGGCGGCAGCGATGGCAACATAACCGGCGCGCTCGGCATCCCTACGCTGGATGGATTGGGCGTCCACGGCGCCGGCGCCCACGCCGACCACGAGCACATCGAGGTGGACAAGATCGCCGAACGGGCGGCGCTGCTTACGGCGTTGCTGCTGCGCCTATGACGGGCGCCAATCGCCGGTCTGCCGTGTCGGCGGCGGTGACGAGCGCATCGAAATCGTCTACGCTGAAAACGTCAAGGGCGGTATAGGTGACAGTCACTTCAAAAGTGACTGTCACCTCACAGGAGCGGATGCGCCCATCAGATTGAGCCGGTTTGACAAAAGCGAAACAAGCCGATATGATCGCTTATTGATAATTGATAACCCCTTACCCAAAATTCAACCTGTTCGAATTAATTGTTGCCCAAACAGTTGCCCCGGCGCTGATGCATCTGGCGATTGGATTAGGTGGCGCTATTATGCATTGCGAGTGCAATTTGCAACTCGGGGGCCCTCGATGGAGATTGGATCATGAGTGAACTGATGGCCAGGCGACCTGTGGTCGGCCCGGGGCGCGCTATCGGTTCTCTGGCGGATCACGTGTGGCGGCAGTTGCGCTTTGCCATCATCCACGGCGCGCTCCAGCCTGGTGAGCGGTTGGTCGAGCTGGAACTTGCAAAGCAGATGGGCTCTAGCCAGGGGCCGATTCGCGAGGCGCTCCAACGGCTGGAGCGTGATGGGCTGGTGGAGCGCCGGGCGCGCAGTGGCTCGTTTGTCACGCCGATCCTGATTGATGAGATGTACGAACTCTTCTCCATTCGCAGCAGCGTGGAAGGATTCGCCATCCGCCGGGCTGCCAGACAGATATCGCCGTTGCAACTTGATGAATTACAAACGCTGCTGGAGCGAATGCGGATCGCTGCTCGCCAGGATGATATGGCGGGGCTGGTGGAACATGATATGGAATTCCACCGGCGGATCTGTGAATGGTCCGCCAGCCCAACCCTGCTACAGGTTTGGACGCCGCTCTATACCCAGATTCAGCGTTTTGTGACCCAGACGCACAAGCGCTATTTTCACAATTTGCTTGAGATCGCCGACACCCATCAGCCGCTGGTCGAAGTATTGCGGAACGGTGACGTAGAGGGAGCGCAACGGCTGGTGCAGGAACACATCATGTTGATTTGGTCTCGGATTGAACGGGACTGAGGTCGCCACCCCAGCCTGGTTGTTCCCTTTTCCGTCTCTGCATTCAATGCAAAGGCGCAACGATATAGAGACTGAAAGAGGGGGTGAACAAACAGCCTGGCGTTTTTGCCCTCTGTGGCTTTGCGTTGAGCAGAGCGGCAAAGATTGGGGTTTCATTTTTTGCATTGTTTCCCTTTCCATGTACGCAGCAAGGAGGAACTTACCATGCAACAGCAGCAACCGCAACGGACATTATCGCGGCGTGACCTTTTGCGCGGCTTTGGAGCAACGCTCGGCGCGCTCGTGGCCGGCCCCATGCTTGCGGCCTGCACCCCTGCAGTCGCGCCGGGCGGATCGGGCGCGCAGCCAGCCGCAGATGCAGCGGTGGAACTGGAACTGTGGACCTTTGTCAACACCCACGCCCGTTGGTTCCGCTCTATGGCTGAGGATTACGTCGCACAGGTCAACCCCAACTTCAGCCTCACCGTGACGGAGATCGCTTACGGAGACATGCACGACAAGCTTCAGATTGCGCTGCAAGCGGGGGGCGTCGGCGCGCCCGACATTGGCGACATCGAGCAGGGGCGCTTTGGCGGCTTTTTGCGCGGGGGCAACCCTGGCCTGATCGACTTGACCGACCGGCTGCAAGAGGGTGGCTATCTGGAGCAACTGGTCGCCTCGCGTGAGGCGCTCTACACCTATCAGGGCAAAATCTACGGCATCGAACACGCCCTCACGCCGGTGGTGCTCTACTATCGCCACGACCTCTGGGGAGAGGCCGGGCTGGACCCGGCGACCTTTGCCACCTGGGATGACTTCATTGCCGGTGGGCAACAGGTGGCCACCGATGATGTCAAAGCCATCAATTTCCCGGCGCATGACTTACTGCTCCGCCAGCGGGGTAGCGATTACTTTGACGCCGATGGCAACGTGACCCTGGACGCCCCTGAGTCAATCGAGACGGCGCGCTGGATTCTGAACCTGCGCGATGCCCACGGCATCGCCAA
The DNA here is from genome assembly GCA_023384495.1 of Caldilineaceae bacterium. GTDB lineage: Bacteria > Chloroflexota > Anaerolineae > Caldilineales > Caldilineaceae > CFX5. The sequence continues at coordinate 8,734 of JAHDWG010000038.1, read as the reverse complement.
CCAGAGCCCGCCGGGGGACGCCTGGTGGGCCGCGCTCAAGGATGACCGCTACCTTTCGGTTGTTGGGGCGGACTGGTATGCCGGTTTCTTCAAAGACAACGCCCCTGAGCTGGAGGGTAAGTGGATGGCGATGCCGTTGCCCGCCTGGGAACAGGGTGGGCTTCGCACCAGTTGTCACGGCGGCACCGGCGCTTGTATTACGCAGTTCAGCAGCCATGTGGAAGAGGCGTGGAGCTTCTTGGAGTTTGCGATGCTTTCTGTTGAGGGGAATGTGCGTCGCTTTGAGATGACCAACCTCTTCCCGCCCTACATCCCGGCGATGGAGGATGAGCGGCTCCACAAGGCCGACCCCTACTTCAATGGCCAGGACTTGGGCGCCGTCTTTGCCGAGGTGGGCCCCGAGGTGCCGGCCCAGTACCAGAGTCCCTATCGGGCCGAGCTCAACATCAAGCTGGGGCCGCTATGGCAAGAGATCTATGACGGCATTCGGACGCCTGACGAAGTCTTTGTCGAGATTGCCGAAGATATCCGCCGCGTGATCGCCGAGGAGGCGTAAGCTTATCGTCCATCGTCTATCGCCCATCGTCGACAATCAAGACGACGGACGATAGACGATGGACGATGAATTTGTGGACGATGGAGCTTGAACCATGCGCACATGGCGACGCCGGATCATTCCCTATCTGTTTGTCAGCCCATTCTTTGTGGGTTACGCTGTTTTTTATCTGTACCCGGTGCTCTGGGCGCTCTACCTGAGCTTCTTTCAGAAGGTGGGTATTGCCGGCGACGCCCGGTTTGTCGGCATCGACAACTACATCCGGCTGCTGGATGACACGCTTTTTATCAAAGCGCTGGTCAATACCAGCTATTATGCGGCGGGCAGCATCTTTCTGATCGTGCCGGCGGCGCTGGGGTTGGCTCTGGTGCTCACGATCCGTAACCTGCGTCTGCGTGAGTTCTTCCGCCTCTTCTTCTTCTCACCCATCATCACCTCGGGCGTCGTTGTGGCGATTATCTTTGGGCTGGTCTTCAACGAAGAGTATGGGCTGCTCAACAACTACATCCTGGCGCCGTTGGGCCTTGACATGGTGCGCTGGCTGCGCGAGCCGGTCTGGATCATGCCGGCCATCATCATCATGGGGTTGTGGCGCTTCACCGGCCTGAATGCACTCTATTTTATGGCCGGGCTGCAAAACATCCCGCCGGAGGTGAAAGAGGCCGCCATCATCGACGGCGCCAATCGTTGGCAGCTCTTCCGCCACATCATTTTGCCGCTGTTGCGCCCGGTGCTGATCTTCGTCATGACCTTCGCCATCATTGGCTCGTACAACCTCTTTGGCGAACCGGCGGTGTTGCTTGGCTCCGAAGGCGGCGCCAGCAACGCCGGCCTCTTTATGACCATGTACCTTTATCTCACCGGTTTTCGCTTTCTGAAATTCGGTTACGCGGCGGCCATCGGCTATGCGCTCGCCCTGATCATTCTGGTCCTGACCCTGATTCAACTGCGGCTGCTGGGTATGTTCCGCGAAGATTGAACGAGGATTGACGATGAAGACAGCCGTCCCCTTGCACCAACAGACAACAGAGAGCGGTGGGCTGTGGGCCGCCCATGCCCGACCGTGGGCGGAGCGTTTTTTGATCTACGGGTTTCTACTCGTCTTCGCCATCATCACCGGCGCACCCTTTTTCTATATGATCTCCGGCTCGTTCAAGTTCAATGCCGAGATTTTTAGCTACCCGCTCACCTTTATCCCCCGTGCGCCCACGCTTGATAATTATGGCCGCTTGCTCAGCGGCAGCGAGATCCCCTATGTGCGTCAGTTTGGCAACAGCGTCATCGTCGCCGTCAGCCAGACATTGCTCACGTTGCTGATCTCGTCGTTGGTCGGTTGGGGTTTCGCCAAATTTGAATTTTCGGGCAAACGGGCGCTCTTCCTCTTTCTGTTGGCGACCCTCATGTTCCCCTACCAGGTGACGCTGGTGCCGCTCTTTCTGCTTATGTTGCGGCTGGGTTGGCTGGACACCTATCTGGCGATTGTGATCCCTGGCGCGATCAGCGCGTTTGGCGTCTTTTTTATGCGACAGAATATGCTGGCCATCCCCGACGAACTGATCGACGCCGCCCGCATGGATGGCGCATCGGATTGGGGCATCTATTGGCGGATTGGGCTGCCGTTGGCGCGCGGCGCGCTCTCGGTGCTGGCGGTGCTCGTCTTTTTGGGCTCGTGGAACGACTATCTCTGGCCGCTCATCGTGCTGCGCAGCGCGGACAAGTTCACCTACCCTGTCGGGCTGGCTACGCTGGTGGGCCTCTACCGCGTGGAATATGGCATGATCCTGTCAGGCGCGTTCCTGGCGACGTTGCCGGTGGTGGCCATCTTTGTCGCTGGGCGCAAATACCTGCTCGAAAACATTGCCATCGGCGCGATCAAAGGGTAGCGGCGGGCTATTGCCGGTTGCGATAGAGCGCGGGGTCGATGGCGGCGAGCATTTGCGCTTCGATCAGCGTCTGGTCGAAGAACCCATTGATCAGTCGCACTGCCGGGTGCGGATCGGCCACCAACTGGTTGTAGTGCACGTCAAGAAGCTCGATGTTGGGCTGGTTCTGCAGCCAGCCCCGCACTTGCGCAAGATGCTCCTCGAACATCTGCGCCATGACGCGGTCGTCTACGACATCCGTCTCGCCGCGGCGTTCGAGCATCTTCTGCTGTGACGCCAGCACCTCAGCCATTTCGCGCTGCATGAAGATCACTTTGTAGTGATAGGCGCCGGGCAGGTGGGGCAACAGCGCCGAGATCACCTTGACCCCCTTGCCCTGCGCCTGCGCCAACCAGGCGTGGTTGCCCTTGTCCAACTGCTTGACCAGTTCGTATTCGTAATAGCCCTGGGGGTTGTCGGCGTCGGCGGTGCGCACGTGGTCGACCAACACCGGCAGCCCGCCCGCTTCCAGCATCTTCATCATCATCGAGGTGCCCGAACGGGGCAGCCCCGACACAATCACCACACTGGCGCCCCCTCCCTTCGTTTCCCGCTGAAACGGCCAGACCCACTGCTTGAACACAAAGATTCTCCTTGTCTTGTACTCGTGATCGAACCTCTTCTTTGCGTCTTTCTATCTTTGCGCCTTTGTGTTCAAAGCGCAACATAGGGATGCGCGTTTTCAAAGCAATCACAGTCTATACGGAACGCAATTGCGCGGCCAGGGCGGGCGGCGCGTCGATCAGGGTCGCCGCCCGATAGAGCTGCTCGAAGCGGGTCAGGTCACAGTGGGCAAGCGCAGCCGCTTCGGCCAGCTCGGGGGGCAGCAGCAAATGAAAACGCCCCAAGCCGAGAAAAGGCTCGACGCGCGGCAACAGCCGGCGCAATTCCCGGTGCGCTTCGGCGGCCTCCCACGCCGGCAGCGTGGGCAGCGCGGCAGGCAGGGTGATGCAAAGCCCGTTGGCCGCGCCGGCCACGTACGACGGATCGCGCCGCTGCCCATATGTTTGGAGCAACTCGGCCAGCAGCAGCCCATAAAGGTCACCCCAGAAGTGAAACAGGCGCACGCATTGTTCATCATGCACAAGCACGATGCGTCCCCGCGCCACAGAGAGCCGCCGGGCAATCGCCTGCGCCACATCCAATGGCATGGCGAATGGCGCGGCCTGAAAGCGCAATTGCTCATCGCCCACGGTGGGGTGGACCGGGCGCACGGCCATGCGGTAGCGGTCGCGCCAGACGACCTCCCATGTACGACCGCCCAGGCGCAACGTTTCGCCCTCCATGTGCAGGCGACCCGTGTGGGCCAGCGTGCGCCCGCTATAGGCGTCCACCACCAGTAGCGCCAGCGGGTCGGCGCCGATGTTGCTGTAGATCTCGTGTTGGTCGAGCAGGGGGTCGAGCGTCGGCCCCGGTCGCCATTCGCCGGGGCGACCAGGTTGGAGATAGCCCAGTCGCGTCAGGTGGCCCATCAAACGGCGCAACGTCTCGTCCTCCATCGCCACCGGCGAGACGCGGCGCAGGTCGGCCAGACGGACGGCGCCGGTGGGGCTTTGCTTCAACAGGCTAAACAGTTGCTGCACCAGCACCGATGGGCGGAAGTGATAGGTGGGCGCAAAGGCGGCGGCATGGCGCATCACGGCGGCGTCCTCTTGCGCCAGCGCCAGCAGCGCCTGAAAATGGAGTTCTTCCTGTGGCGAACGGGCCAGGCAAAGAACGCGCATCGCCGCGCGCCGCCGTCCGCCGCGGCCAATTCGTTGCAAGAACGAGGGCAGCGTAGGGGGTGGCCCCACCAACGCAACCTCGTCGATGCTGCCAATGTCGATGCCCAGCTCCAGCGTCGAACTGCTGACGCAGATGGCGACGCCCGCTTCGGCAAAGCGCGCCTCCACCTCGCGGCGCAGCGCCGGGTCCAGATTGGAATAGTGGACGAAGATCTCCGCGGCATAGGGTGGATGGGTGCGCAGATGGGTGGCAATCTGTTCCACCTCGTTGCGCGTGTTGCAGAAAACAAGCGACTTGTGGATGAAGGCATGGCCCGTTTCCGCAGACGGCGCGCGCAACGCCAGCGCCTGAACCAGATCACCGAACCCGTGCATGGGTTGAAGTTCGGCGTCGAGCCGGCGCGCGCCGGGCGCTTCCACCACGACGGGGGGCAGGGCAGGCGCCGTTTCCACTGTGGGCGTGAGGTAGCGTGGGACCACCCCAGCCGGGTCGGCGACGGTGGCGGAGAGCGCAACGCGCTGCAAGGGTGGGGTTGCCTGGCCCGACTGGACCGCATGGTAACGCTGGATGGCCTCGATGCGGCGCAACAGACAGCGCAGATGGTCGCCGCGCGGGCTGTGGTCGAAGAGGTGAATCTCGTCCAGCGCGAGGGCGCGCAGGGTGGTGAAAAGTCGCGGCGCGCGCGTCAGCAACGAATCGGTCGATTCGGGTGTGGTGACCAGCACGGCGGGCGGATTGGTGGCGGAGACGGGGCCCGTGTCGCCGCTCTTCATGGCCACCGGAATGCCCAGCCTTTCCAGCGGCGTCGCCAGCCGTTGGTAGAGGTCGCGCACGAGGGCGCGGGTGGGGCAAATGTAGAGCAGCCGCAGCGCCGGCTGGGGTGGTGTGTCTGCCTGCGGATGGGCGAAGAGGCAGCGTTCCAGCAGCGGGGCCAGCGCGGCCTCCGTCTTGCCCGCGGCGGTGGCGGCCATCACCAGCACATTGCGCCCGGCCAGAATGGGTGGGATCGCCTGCATCTGCACGGGGGTGAAGGCGCCATGCTGGGCAAAAAAGGCCGGCCAGGTGTGAATTAGCTGGGCCTTGAGCGCGCTCGCGTTGTTCATGGGAGATTGAGAATCCACGATTCGATCTCATTCGTACGAATACGCCGGTTAAGCAAGTCGAAGTGGGCGCCCGTGTCATCGCTGGCCAGCGTATATCCGGTGACGTGGGCGACGGCGCAGAGAAAAATATCGAACCGGTGCCGGCGCCAATACGCTTCGTCTACCCCACCACCAAAGATCGAACGCCATACATCGGCAATGCCTTCGGCCTGTTCTATTGTGAAAGGCAGCAGATCGAACCGGGCGTCAAGCACAAACTGCCGAACCGTTTCCACTGCATAGCGTTCTCCATACTGCTGAGCAATCTGGCGAATCCGTTCAGCATGAACCAGAGTGGGGATGTAGACCCGCAGACGGCCGGCTACGACGAGCTCGGTCAAGCGCGGTGTCAACCCCTGGTTCCACAGCATGTTTGTGTCCAGGAGTAGCGCCGGAGGGTCAAGGGCGGGCGTTGCCATTTGTGACCGCCTGTAGCTCCTGAGCCACTTCATTTGCCGCGCGCAGTTCCCACCTTCCGGCCTCATTGCGCACAAAAATGACGAGATCGCCGCGCTGCAGCCCAAGGTCCTGAATTACGCCTTCGTACAGCTTCACCTGGTTCAACGAATTGAGCCGGGCGCCACTTTCGGGGCCGGCGGGTGTAATGGCGAAATGCTTGCCATACTTTTCGGCCGTCGCCGCTTGGACCTGCGTGCCGCTTGTCAGGTCGAAGGTGACATCGTAGAAGTTGTCGGTGAACTCCAAGTAAGGCGAATGGGTGGCGACGAACAACTGCTGGAGCTTGACAGCCGGGTCCTCCATCAAGGTGCGCAGGGTTGCCATGAGATGCTCTTGGTGCTGAGGTGACAGGTTCGTTTCCGGCTCTTCGACGGCGATAATCGGGTAGTCATTGAGGAAAATTTGTCCCAACACCAGGATCAGCTGTTGCGCGCCGGAGCCAAGATTCTCGATGGGCAGGCGGCCGTCGGGCCGTACAAAGCCGATTTCGATGCGGTCGGTGGCGGGGTCCAGGGCAATGTCCAATTCGCCGAGGCTGTACGGGGGCTCAGCCAGCACGCGTTTGATGGCGTTCAGCCGCTTCTTTTGCTCGATATCGGAGCTGAGATAGGCATAGAACAGCGCCTGCTTCAGATTTGCGTCGTTTATAGTTTCGGCCGGTGTCTGTGCTGTTCGTTGCTCAACCTGTAACCTTCGAGCTGCATGTACAATGTGGAATCTAGGTAAACTCGCAACAAGCTGACTAATTGATATTCGTCTGTCAAGTTCGTCGTTCTTTTGTCTTACGATATTCTTGACCTCACATCGAATTGCAGTGGCTGTCTGCCGCACTGTAACTTCAACGGTGAGCCTTTGGTTTTTTTCTATCAGACGGGTCTCAGAGTCTACCCCTGACAAATCTACTCGAACGAGGATTGGCTCCGGGCTTCCTAACCGAGATAGCGATGAGCCAAATCGGGTGGCCAAACTCTCTGACGTAACTTCATATGTAATGGGATGTGTTCCGTGCTGAGTTTGGCTCTTGCCTGCCAGTATTACCCAATGCCACAGTTCGAGCGCTTGAAACATGTTGGATTTACCGACATTATTCATCCCAAAGAAGACATTGATATCCGCCAACCCCTCGACGGCAAGCTCTCGAATGCTCTTGAAGCCCTGTATCTGAAACCGTTCGATACGCATCAGCTTGCTTCTCCTAGCGCGTCAGTTCACGCAATTCGTCCAGCAGCGCGGCGGCGGGGTAGTCGGGGTGGAGGTAGAGCAGGTCGAAGAGCTCCACGGCCAGGCGCACGACGCCGCGGATGCTCAGGCGGTTGTTGCGCATGCCCAGGGCCAGATGTTCGGCCGCGCCGCGGCGGATCTGCCCCTGGCGGTCGCCCGGCTCGTAGCCATAGGCCTGTCCATGATAGGCCGTGATCTGTTGCAAAAAGTGACCGATCTCCTGCGGGGTGTGGTGTGGATCGAGTTCGATGACCTGCGCCGCGTCGAGCCATTGCTCCAGCGGCATCCGGTTGTCGCTGCGGGTGACGGTGAAGAGAAAGAAGAGCGACTGCCGTTCGCCATAGGCCGGCGGATAGTCGCGGCGGTGGTGCTGTGGCAGTTGGTCGGGGTGGATCCGGCTCTGACCGTCGCGCAGCGCGCCGTAGATCACGGCCTGGAAGAATTGATCGGCCCGGGCGCGCTGCAACGGGCGTAAGAGCGAATAGCACTCCGCCTCATCGATGAGCAGGCAGAGACCGCTGTAGCCGACCAGCCGCGCCAGCACGCTGACCCCGCCGAGCAGATAGGCGAGCTGGCGCGCATTGGCGCCCTGGCGATAGATGCTGGGGAATTTGACCCCACGCGGCGCGCTCTTGTTCATGGCCTTGTCTCGGCGCCCGCCCATAAGCCACTGCGTCCAGCCCTTGCGCTGGCGCGACGAGGGTGTGTTGGCATAGGCGTACAGGGCCACCGCCAGCGGATCGTCGCGCACCGGGGCCAGTTCCCGCACCTGTTGTAACGCATGGGGGTGTTGGTTCGCCATCTCCAGCAAGAGGGCCAGCCCGCGTTCGTCACGTCCGGGATAGCGGATCTGCGCCATCAGCCCGCCATAGACATCCATCGAGCGGTGGGGGGGCAACTCGGTCAGGTCGAGGCTGACGGTGGCCGCCAGAAAGCCGCGCTGGAGCGCCTCTTGGGCGGCCAGCTCCACCAGGTGGGTTTTGCCGTAGCCATAGTCGCCGACCACTGCCCGCACCGCGCCCCCAGCCTGATGGGCGCAGTTGAGCGCGGCGGCCAGATCGGCGCGTTCGGCGGCGAGGCCAATCGTCAGCTCGCGGATGTGCTGCGCCGGCGCAATGCCGACGCGCAACGCCTCGACCAACTGGCGCGCCTCGAACTGTGCGCGCGGCATGGGCGCCATCGCCGGGAAGGGCGTGGAAGCGGGGAGCGACGACAGACGGGATTGCAGCATGACGGGTTGGCTCGCGGTCTGCTGGCCGTTGAATTCGTGGCGGGGGCGGCGGAAGCGCAGACCGCTCTCAAAGCGGACCATCCATTCGGCGCCGTTGCGAAAGAGCGCCACGATCTGTCCACGGCCATATTGAGGGTGTTCGACGATTTCACCGATCATGGCGGTTTTGGTCAAAGGTGACAACAGGGTCGAGCCGCTGGGGCCATCCCAGCGCGCGGCGAACCTGGTCAGTAGGGCGGCGTTTCACCGCCGGTCAGCTCGTCTACCTGGCCGCGGATGATGGCGATGGCCTCCTCTTCGGTGAGCAGGTGTTGCCCGCCTGCCTGCTGGCGGGCAAGCTCGGTGACAAAGGCCTTGACAAAGAGGCGGCGATGGCTGATGTCGAGGAAGACATCGCGCGCCACATTGGCCAGAATGGCGGCATTGGCGTATTGTACCTGGCGATCCAGCGTCACATCAAACGCCATTTCGTAAATGG
>JAHDWG010000037.1 GCA_023384495.1 Caldilineaceae bacterium | reverse complement strand
CCTCATGACAGTAGGGGCGGTCTCCGGGTAAAGTATACCCGGAGCGAAATGGGAATTGCCGACTGATTCAAAGTGAGGTGTATCAATGACAGCCATAAAAATGGAACGGAGCCAGGTCGGCTGGGGCTTTGCGGTCTCATGGGTGTTGGCAGGCATTGCAGGTTCGTTTACAGGCGCCGCACTTTCTTTGGGTGTGGGTATGGTCGTCACCGCTGCCGGCATTCCTGAAGACCAGGTACACCCTGTTGTATTTGGGCTCGTGAATGGGCTGGCCTTTGGGCTTGCGTTGGGAGTCGGCCAATGGCTGCTCTTGCGGCGGCGACTTGATCGAGCCGACAGATGGGCGCCAGCCAGCATCCTGGGTTGGCTAGCCGTCTTTCTGATCTTCAACGCGCTAATCGATCCGCTGGCCGCAAGCAATGATGCCGTGCGTTCACTCCCGGCTGCACTCGTAGGTGGGGCGATAGTCGGTGCGTTGCTTGGGCTGCCACAGTGGTTCGTCCTGCGGGATCAACTGGGCAAGGCGGGCTGGTGGATGGCCATTCAAGCTCTGGCTTTGGGGTTCGGCATCAGTCTCGCGATGGTTCTGGCGGATCTGGCGATTGTGCCTGAGGGCTTTATGGGTCTGATGGTAAGCCTGATTGTTCACCAGGCTCTGGCTGGCATGGGCATGGTCTGGCTGTTGCGAGAGCAGTCGCTGCCGGCGACAGCGGTTACTGGAACGAGCACCATCGGGCGCGGCGAATAAGCGGTCCGGTGAAAAGAGTGTGCCGAGGGAAATGACGTGACCACACCTCAACTGTTCCGCCTGGCGGGTTGGTCCGCCTATTTGAGCGTAGCGGCCATGTTCGCAGCCGGCATCTTCCCCATCATCTCGGTTACCGGGTTGGTGGGCAAGCTGGAAAATCTGGCTGCGATCACCCTGGCCCTCTCCATGTTCCCGCTGGCTCTGGCCTTGCATCGGCTTTACCAAAAGTGCTGGCAGGGCCTAAACATGGCCGTTGCCTTGATGGGCGCGGCGGCCATGCTGGTAGCCGCCGGCGTCAAGTCCCTCGTCCTGATCGATGCTATTTCCCCTGAGGACGTGGCCGACCTGTTGGACGACCTCTCATTTGCCGTGATCGGTGTCTGGCTAATACTGGTGGGTTGCCTGGGGTGGTTTTCCCGAACCCCATCGGCCAGACTGGCCGGCATGGCCCTCATCGCCGGCATAGGACAGGTTTTTGTCACGGGCGGATTTCTCATTTCTGAGCCTCCGCCGCTGTGGGCGTTAGCTGGCGGCGGCGTGACGGTGATCGCTTATCCGATTTGGGCCATTACGATGGGGCGCTGGCTGTTGCGTTCATCAACAGTCTGACCTACCCTGGCAGCGAATGATGCGAGATCATGACCGCATTCAAACGTAGGTCCGGCTCGCAGCCGGACGTACGATTTTTGACGTATCTGCAATATTCCTGGTTGGAATGCTGCCATTTGCGAAATAAATAGCCATGAGGTAAAGGTAACGCCACTGCATATCCACGGTTTCGTGCAGCGCTACCGAGTGTAAATCAACTCGAACAAAATTCAACAAAGGGGTGTATACTATTGCACAAGCCGCTCGGCGTAGATCGTCCAAGAGGAACAAAAGAGGAACAGCATTGGACGCGCAACCTATCGTCCCAAAACTGGACGTAAGCTCCGGCTTGCCAGAAAGGAGAGGCGGAATCCTGGCCGGTCGCTGGCATCCCCTCATCCAGGGGGTGTGGATGACGGTCATGGTCATGATGCTGGTCATTCTGGTCGCTTCCATTCCCGGCTACCTTGCCAACCTTGACCGGGCGGCTCAGGTCACTCCCTCTGCGCAGATGCCAGCCCCGCTGCGGGTCGTGCTCGAATTGATCATCAGCTTCTCCTCGTTGAGCGCCGTTCTGGTGTGCTGGGGCCTGGCCGGATTGCTCTTCTGGCGCAAGCCGGCTGACCGGATCGCTCTCTTCGTCTCATTTTATCTGCTTGTCTACGCCATTGGCATAGCCGGCCCGCTGGAGAATTTTGAACTACTCATGTTCGGAACGGCCTTCCATATTTCCAGCCGGTTCCATCACCTTTTCTTCACCATGCCAACGGTATGGCTGCTACTCCTCTTTCCCAATGGGCAACTTACCCCCGCATGGACTCGCTGGCTGGCTGTTGGCGTGCTGGTGTGGATTCCCTTAATCGTTTTCCTCCCAACCAACTGGTGGATGGATTTTGACGGAGTCTGGCTCTATATTGGCGGGTTCTTGTGGTTGCTGACGATGGGGCTGGCTATCTATGCCCAAATCTACCGCTACCGGCGCATGTCCACGCTAACCGAGCGACAGCAAACAAAGTGGGTGGTTTCGGGTTTCACCTTTTGGATGGCTGGGGTGGTGCTGCTCAGCATCCCTCACACGCTCTCTTTTCACCTGCCACCCGGCCAGCCGACCCCCTGGTGGGTATCAGTGAGTTCAGCGCTGTGGGGCCTCTCGCTTGTGATCTTGCCTGTTTCATTGACCATTGCCGTATGGCGCTATCGGCTGTGGGACATTGATGCCATTATCAACCGTACGCTGGTATACGGCTCGCTAACGGCCATTGTCGTGGGCATCTATATGCTCGTGGTGGGCGCACTCGGCCTGTTGTTGCACGTGCGCGGTTCCTTATTCATCTCCCTGCTGGGTACAGGCCTGGTGGCGCTTCTCTTGCAGCCGCTGCGAGAACGTCTGCAACGCGCAGTCAACCGGCTGATGTATGGCGAGCGAGACGACCCCTACGCAGTCCTCTCCCGGCTGGCCCAACGCCTGGAGGCGACGCTGGAGACCGACAACCTGCTCGAGACCATCGCGGAGACAGTGGCCCAGGCGTTGCGGCTGCCCTATGTGGCCATTGCCTTGAACGAGGGCGGGCACTTCAAAACGGTTGCCGAGCACCGCGCCGGCCAGGGCGCCGAACGGCGAGCCATTGTTGCCGAGGCTGGGGCCCTGACTTTGCCGCTGGTTCATCAGGCTGAAGTTATCGGTCAGCTCATCGTCGCGCCACGCACGCCGGGCGAGGGCTTTAGCCCAGCCGACCAGCGTCTGCTGGCCGACATCGCCCACCAGGCAGGCGTGGCCGCTCAGGCGGCGCGTCTGGCAGCCGATTTACAGCGCTCACGCGAAAGATTGGTCACCAGCCGTGAGGAAGAGCGGCGCCGGCTGCGCCGCGATCTGCACGATGGGCTGGGGCCAACGCTGGCCAGCCACAGCTTCCAACTGGAAGAGGCCTTGGAATTATTGGCTGGTGATACGGCCAGCGGCGCCGCCCCAGACCCGGTCGCGGCCACGGCGTTGCTGCGCGACTTGAAGACGCAGACCCAGGCGATGGTGGCCGACATCCGGCGATTGATCTACCAGTTGCGGCCCCCGGCGCTAGACGAGCTGGGCTTGTTGGGGGCGCTACAGATTCAGGCGGCGAAACTGGCTGGCGCCAACCAGACGCTGCGCATTGCGGTGGCAGCCACGCCGGCGGTTCTGCCGCCTTTGCCGGCGGCCGTCGAGGTCGCCGCCTATCGCATTGTCCTGGAGGCGCTAACCAACGTTACCCGCCATGCCCAGGCGCGCACGTGTCACGTCTATCTAGCGGTCAGCGCCGGCCAGCCCAAGACACTGGAAATCACGATCATCGACGATGGCCTGGGGTTGCCGTTCCAGTTGCAGGCCGGCGTTGGATTGACCTCCATGCGGGAACGGGCCGAGGAGTTGGGCGGCGCCTGTCTGGTCGAAGCCGGCGCGACCGGTGGCACGCGGGTGCGGGCCAGGCTCCCCCTCAGTTCACCGGAGGCATCATGATGACAAGGAACCGCATTCTGGTGGTCGATGACCACACCCTCTTTCGCGAAGGACTCATGGCCCTGCTGGGCAAGGTGCGCGACATGCTCGTCGTGGGCGGTGCAGCCCACGGCGTCGAGGCGATGGCGCAGGCCGCGGCGCTCTCCCCGGATGTGATCCTGATGGACATCCAGATGCCGACGATGAATGGCATCGAGGCGACGCGCCAGATTTTGCAAGCCAGACCGGAGACCGGCATCATCGTGCTGACGATGGTGGAGGATGACGACGCCGTTTTTGCCGCCCTCTGCGCCGGGGCCAGGGGCTACATCCTCAAAGGGGCGGACAAGGCCGAGATGCTCAAGACGATCCGGGCGGTTGCCGGCGGCGAGGCGCTCTTTGGCCCGGCGATTGCCCGGCGGCTGATGAATCTCTTTCAGAGTCGCAATGCTGCCGCGCCCTCGGCTGCACCGGCGCTGCCTTTTCCCGAACTGAGCGAGCGCGAACGGGAGATCCTCGACCTGATTGCCCAAGGGTATGGCAATCAAGAAATTGCCGCAACCCTCCACATCACCGGAAAAACGGTCGGCAACCACATCTCTCACATCTTCAACAAGTTGCAGGTGGCCAATCGGACGCAGGCAATTGTGCGGGCCAGACAGGCGGGGCTGGGGTAGGTCCAAAGGCCAGGCCGCTCTTCCAGCCACCGCCAGTCGATGGCCGGGTCCTTCCTCCTGCGCCAGCCGATGAGCACGCTGCGGCTCGCGCCGATCTCCAGCACCGAGACCGGGCCGATTTCGAGCACGGTGTCGGCGGGGGTCAGGTCGGCGGCGGCGACGATGCGGTTACGGTGGGTTTCGTCGACGAGGAAGTTCTGCCCGAGCGATTTTTTGGGGGGTGGATGGCTCATTTCCGCAACACCACGATTTCGCCCTGGAAGTGCGGAAAGAGGCGAGCAAAGTCGCGGCCATTCAGCGTAATAACCTTATCGACACGTACCTTTACGGCGATGTACATGATCAACGCGTGATATGTGATTCCACCCACCAGATTGCGACTTTGTAAGTCATCGAGGATTGCCACATAGTCCGCCGGCAAGAGCCCAACTATCTCAAATGGACTGAGGATATTCTCACGGATCAACTCGAGTGCATCCGCCCCGCTGATCGAGGGGCGCAGCGGCATCCGTGTAAGCGTGGAATAGAGTTCGGCCAGAGAATGGGCCGAGACGACGCCAACATCGGCGCCCGCCAATACCTGATCCAGCCACGGATGCGCGAGTCCGTGGGCTTCATGCGGTTTTAGCAATGCGGCAATCAGCGTCGAGGTGTCAAAGAGAAGTCTCATGCTTCATTGTTGCACTAATGTAGCCATGCGTTGGTCGCGGTCTTCAGCGACGAAATCGGTCTCTTTGTCGAGTAGTTCACCTGTGAAAACAAGGACATGGCTCTCATACACCAAGTGAGTCGGTCTCCGTTTCACCCGCAGGCGGATCCCTCCATTGGCTGCCTCAACAACTAGCGACATACCAGGAACCAGCCCTAGCTGTTTGCGCAAATCTTCGGAAACGGTGATGAGACCCGGCTGCTCAAGGGCAATGTCTGGCACAGCAGGCATCATTTTCCTCCCACCACAAAGTGAACGCTACTCCTCATCCAGCCGCAGCACCGACATAAACGCCTCTTGCGGGATCTCCACGCTGCCCACCATTTTCATGCGCTTCTTGCCCTCTTTCTGTTTTTCGAGCAGCTTGCGCTTCCTCGTGATGTCGCCGCCATAGCACTTGGAAAGCACATCCTTGCGCATGGCCTGCACATTGGCCCGGCTGATGATCTTGTTGCCCACCGCGGCCTGGATCGGCACCACAAACATCTGCCGTGGGATGATCTCCTTCATCTTGCTCACCAGCCGTTGCCCTTTGGGGTAGGCGTCGTCGCGGTGGACGATAACGCTGAGCGCATCCACCGGCTGCTGGTTGACCAGGATGTCGAGCTTGACCATGTCCGAGACGCGGTATTCGTCCAACGTATAGTCCATGCTGGCGTAGCCGCGAGTGCGCGCCTTAAGTTCGTTGTAGAAATCGACGATGATCTCGGAAAGGGGGATCATGCACGCGATCTCGACCCGCTTGGTGTCCAGCCACGATTGGTTCTTGAGCTCGCCGCGGCGCTTGGTCACCTGGTCGAGCACGGCGCCAATGTACTCGCTGGGGGTAAAGATGCGCAGCTCGCACCACGGCTCTTCGATGTGTTCGATCTGGGTCGGCTCGGGCAGATCCGCCGGGCTGTCGATGGTCATCGCCGTCCCGTCGGTCTTGAGCACGCGATACGCCACCGACGGCGCCGTAAAGATGATCTCCATGTCATACTCGCGCTCCAGCCGCTCTTGCACGATCTCCATGTGAAAGAGGCCCAAAAAGCCCAGCCGGAAGCCAAAACCCAGCGCCTGACTCGTCTCCGGCTCATAGACCAGCGCCGCATCATTGAGCTGGAGCTTCTCCAGCGCGTCGCGCAGGTCTACATAATCATCGGGGCTGGAAGGATAAAGCCCCGCGAAGACCATGGGCTTCATGGGCTGATAGCCGGGCAGTTGCTCTTTGGCGGGCGCGGCGGCCAGCGTGATGGTGTCGCCCACATCCAGGTCTTGGATCGTCTTGAGGCCGGTGGCAATGTAGCCCACCTGCCCGGCGTGCAGTTCGTGGACAGGCAACATGCTCGGCGTCAGCACGCCGATCTCCAGCGGCTCGATGGTCTTTTTGGTGGTCATAGCGAGCAGGTTGGGTTTGCCCTGGATGCGCCCATCCACCACGCGCACATAGGCGATCACCCCTTTGTAGGCGTCGTACTGGCAATCGAAGACCAGAGCGCGCACGGGCCCCTTCAAGTTGCCCGCCGGCGGCGGCACCTCGCGAATGACCTGCTGCAAGACATCTTCGATGTTGAGCCCCGACTTGGCGCTGATGCGCGGAATCTCTTCGGCGGGCACGGCCAGCAGGTCTTCGATCTCCTGCGCCACCTCGTCGGGCGTGGCCGCGGGCAGGTCGATCTTGTTGAGCACGGGCACAATCGCCAGGTTGAGTTCCAGCGCGGCAAAGAGATGCGCCATGGTCTGCGCCTGAATGCCCTGCGAGGCGTCCACCACCAGGATGGCCCCCTCGCATGCTTGCAGCGCTCGTTTCACTTCGTAGCTAAAATCGACGTGGCCGGGGGTGTCGATGAGGTTGATCTCGTATTCCTGCCCCTCGTGGGCATAGATCATGCGTACGGCGCTGGCCTTGATGGTGACCCCCTTCTCGCGCTCCAGGTCCATGGAGTCGAGCAGTTGCTCTTTCATCTCGCGCGCGGTCACCGTGCCTGTCGTTTGGATCAGCCGGTCGGCCAGGGTGCTCTTGCCGTGGTCAATATGAGCGATAATCGAAATATTGCGAATCTGTTCTAGGTTCATGTCTTGGATTATATCATAGGTGGCGATTGAACGAACCGAAGCCGCTGGTCAATGCGCAGAATTCGCCGCCGGCTGCGTGCGCCGGCCCCACCGCGTGAGGATGAAGACGATCAGGCCGAGGACCAACAGCAGCGCCACCACCGGAAAGAGAACCGCCAGGAGCGAGGTGGTGAAGGCGCCGATCCACTCGAGCGTGGACACAACAAAGTTGCCGAACCCCCCTGTCGTCAGCGTGGACAGGCCGCGCAGCACCGTGGTGCCGGCCTGGACAATGCCCGCCGCCCCACCGCCGGCAATCACGGCCAAGGTCCACTGGAGCCAGGGGTCGACGCCGGTCACCATGGAGGCGGTGATCACGGCCCCGGCCACCACGGCGGCCGGCGTGGCCACGCCATCGAGCGCGTTGTCCACCCAGGGCACATAATAGGCCAGAATCTCCACCACGGTAGCCACAGCAAAGGACAGCAGCGCCGGGTACGAGCCCATCCACTCGAAGCCGGGCGCCAGGGTCAAAAAGCCCCCGCGCGCGGCGGCGCTGATCACCAGCAGCGGCACAAAGACGCGAAAGCCGCACGCCGCGCTCAGGCCGATGCCCAACGCAAGGCTGAGAAACAGTTCCAACATGCGTACACCCTCCTTTCGGGCTGTTGCGCTTCGGGCCAAAGCATGAATGGCCTACACGACACGCGCCACAATCGCAGCCACCACACCCAGGATCATGGCCCAGCCAAAGCGTTCGTGCAATTTCGCCGTGCCGCGCAAAACCTTGTTCAGCCGTTGCGGCGTCTCGTAGATGGCCGCGGTGCGGATGAGGTCGATGGCGCTGGGCAAGGTGACCAGCGCCAGCAGCGTGTACCAGGGGGCGACACGCAACACCACCAGCATCACCAGCAGCACGTAACTCCCGCCCACCAAGAAATAATACTCCACTTTGCTGGCGCGGCGTCCCAATAGGTTGGCCAGGGTTCGTTTGCCCTTGGCCAGGTCTCCTTCCAGGTCGCGCATGTTGTTGGCGTGCAGGATTGCGGCCACCAGCAACCCCACCGGCGCGGCAATCCAGATCACGTGCAGGGGCGCCTGCTGGGTCATCACAAAGTAGCTGCCCACGACCATGACCGGCCCCATAAAAAGAAAAACAACAATTTCGCCCAGCCCCGTATAGGCGAAAGCAAAGGGGCCCGCGGTGTAGAACCACCCGGCCAGCACACTGAAAAGCCCCAGCCAGAGGATGAACATTCCCCGCGTCGCCACCAGATAGATGCCCAGCGCCGACCCCAGCGCAAAAAAGAAGACCCCACCCCAGAAGACCTGGTCGGTGGTCAGCATCCCCTGTTGCAGCGCCCGGTTCGGGCCGAGCGACTCGGGCGTGTCGGCGCCCTTCTTCCAGTCATAGTAATCGTTGATCAGGTTTGTGCCGGCATGAATGGCGACCGAGCCAACCAACGTGACGGCAAAGAGCGGCCAGCTCCATGCGCCATCATACCCGGCCAGGACGCTGCCCAGCACCACCGGCGTGACGCTGGCCGTAAAGCTGAAGGGGCGCACCGCCATCCACCAGGTGCGGACCAAGCGGCGCACCCGCGGCTCCTCTTCGGGCCGGCGCGCCGCCACACGGCCCTGGCCGTCGCTGCGCCACGGGATCAACTGGCGTTCTACCTCCAGCATGAGCAGGTTGAAGCCCCAACCGAGCAGCGCCACCACCACCAGCCCCGCAAAGATGGTGGCAATATCATAGAGCTGGTAGCTCTGCCAGATGAGCGCGCCCAATCCGCCCTGTGGCAGCAGCAACTCCGTGCCCACAATCACGGTGAGTGAGAAGCCCAGCCCCAGGTTGACGCCGGTGAGAATGCTGGGCAACGCCGCCGGCAGCGCCACCGTCCAAACCAGATCCCAGCCGCGGGCGCCGTTGTTGCGCGCGATGTCGAAGTAGCGCCCCTCGACGTTGAGCACGCCGGCCAGGGTGTTGATCGCCACCAGAAAGAAGACCGAGATGACCACGATGACATATTTACTCGTCTCGCCGATGCCAAAGAGGATCACCACCATGGGAACGAGCGCGATCTTGGGCACGGGGTAGAGCGCCGAAACCAGCGGCGCCAGCAACGCGCGCGCGGCCCGGTTGATCCCCATGAGCACGCCAATCGGCACAGCCAATGCCGTCGCCACCACAAAGCCCACCGCCATGCGCCGCAACGTGACCACGGTTGCCGTCACCAGCGCGCCGCTTTCGAGCAACTGCGCGAGCTTGCGCAGCGTCTCGCTGGGGGGCGGGAAGAAGCGCCGGTCGAGAATGCCGGTGCTCACCAGCACTTCCCACAGAACCAACAAGATCAGTGGCGAAATCAGTTGGAGTAATCGGTTCTTCATCGCCGCGAGTTACCCTCTTGCCTTGTCATATCGTATCATTTCGTCACACGTCAGGCGCCATTTTGGATACAATGCCCCCATCCCCTTCCGATGGGACGGTCACGGCTGGCTATAGACCAACTCGCTGATCCACCACCGCCCCTCCCTGTAGACAAAACGCCAGTGATCACCGCCGTGTGTTGCCCTTGCCTCATCGCCTTCGACCGTGATCGTAAGCCCACCGAGCCCCTCAAGCGCTGGGGGTGGGCTGGGGAAGACGGCAAGCGCATAACGGTCGAGAATCGCGGCGCGGCCGGGCCAAACGTAATCATCATTGGGATGGGCCGTGCCGCGGCCATCGATGATCTGCGCATCCTCGGCCCACAGTTGCGCCAGCGTCGCCCGGTCGCCATCACGCGCAGCCGCGCGCTCGGCGGCAATCAGAAACGGGATCGCCTCTTCGGCGGCGGGCGGCACAGACACCGGCGAGGGCGCAGGTGGCAAGGAACGCTGCGCGGGCGGCGCCGTTCGTGCACACCCAGCCACCATGAGCGCACCCAGCAGCGCCAGCGCAATCAAGCGCCGTGCTTGCTTTTTTGGGCCTGTCGGCGCTATACTGATCGTTGATCCACTGTGGCGCCAGACCACAGGCCGTCTTGTAAGGAGCATCTTGCATGAACCCCGTGATCATCGAATTGGGGCCGTTGTCGTTGCACTGGTACGGCGTCTTTATTGTGGGCGGCGCCGTCCTGGCCGCCTGGGTTTCCAGCCTCTATGCCCGCAAGGCGGGTGAAAACCCCGACCACATCTGGAATCTGTTGGCCTGGACATTGATCGCCGGCATCATTGGCGCCCGCCTCTATCATGTCTTTAGCTCGCCCGCCGATGGCCTGGGCTGGGCCTATTATCGAGAAAATCCGCTCGACATTATCAACTTCTGGAGCGGGGGCTTCCGCGGCCTGGGCATCTATGGCGGGCTGGTCGGCGGCGTCCTCGCCATTGTCATCTACGCCTGGCGCAACCAACTGGACCCGATCCGTTATCTTGATTTTATCGCGCCCAATGTGCTCCTGGCACAGGCAATCGGGCGCATGGGAAATTTCGCCAACCAGGAGCTCTATGGGCCACCCACGGACCTCCCCTGGGCATTCTACATCAACCCGGCATACCCGTGCCAACTGCCCGACGGCGCGCCCATCTATCCACAGGTCTGCGGGCTGCCCAACCTCACCCAGGCCACACTTGATTGGTATGCAAGCCACGGCTTCCACCCCACCTTTTTCTACGAGGCGGCGTGGAACTTGCTCATGTTTGCGCTGCTGACGCTGCTCATCTGGCGGGTGGGGCATCGCCTGCGCCGTGGGGACGGTGTGCTCCTCTACTTGATTGCATACCCCTTGGGGCGCTTTTGGGTTGAGATGTTCCGCCCCGATGCGTGGCGCATGGGCAATCTCGCCACCGCCCAGTGGATCGCCATCGGCTGCGTCCTCTTTGCCGTGGTCATGTTTATCATCCGCCACCGCGGCTGGTCATGGCAAGATCACCCAGCGGAGCGGCTGAACGCAGCGCGCGGAGCGCAGCGCGTTCCGTAAGTCAGCTTCGCACCGGCCTCATCCGATCATCTCGATCTCGTAGTCGACCAGTTGTGCATCCAGGCGCCAGCCTTCCACCAGATTCGCCACCTGTTGCAAGTGACGATGGGCGAGCGCGCTCGTTTGGCTGACACAAACCACCTCGAGCACGGCGTGGGTCAGTTCGTCTTGAGCATCGGCCTCGCAGACCGACACATTGAAGTCGCGGCGGATGCGCGCGATCACCGGCTTGATCACGCTCCGTTTGCCTTTCAAGCTGTCGATCAGCGGCAAATGCAGGTCAAGGGTTAACAATCCGATAGCCATATGATCAATAACTCTGTGTCCATTCGTCGTTGGCGTATTGCTCGCGGATCAGGCGCGCGGCGGCGCGCAGTTCCGCCGCGCTGATCGGCCCAGGCCGCAAGGTGAGGTTGAGCGTCTCGGCAAAGCCGTGGGCCAGCGCGGCGGCAACCGCTTCAAAGCCGACCACCGCCGCATCCTCGGCGACGCCCAATGCCTGCGCCAGGTTGCCCGCCCGTTGCGCCAATTGGGCGCGAAGTCGCCCCTTCTCTGCCGGCGGCAGCGCCAGCACATCGACCAGCCGGGTGATGTCGCCCGTCAATGGCAGGCTGCCATGCTGCAAGACATAACGAGCGCGCCGGCTCTGCGCGCTGCCGATCAGCTTGCGCCCCGCCGCGGTGATCTCATAGGCGCTGGGCGCTTCAAAACAGGCCGCCGACACATCCGGCCCTGCCCGCACCGAGCCGGCTGTCTTGTCGGCCTGTAGCCCCAGCCGCTGCAACCCGGCCAGCAACGCATTGCTCAGGCGCAGATAGGCGTCCATGACCCCACCGCGGACGCGCGGCTCGTCTGCCGGCGCGGCCACCGCATAGGTCAGCTCATCAATGTGGAGGATGGCGCGCCCCCCGGTGGATCGCCGCACCACCTCGTAGCCGTGTGCGGCGGCGGCGGCCAGGTCGATCTCGGCCAGCGGCTGATGGCGCCCCAGGCTCACCGCCGGCGGCTGCCAGCGATAGAAGCGCAACGTGGGCGGGCTTTCGCCGGCGGCGCAGGCCAGCGCCAGCGCTTGATCGAGCGCCATGTTGGCCGCGCCCGAGCGCGGCGTCTCGTCCACCACCAACCGCCAGACAGCGGGCGCAAAGGTCGTTTCGGTTTCAGCTCTATCAGAAATGGCTTGAATCATCGGTTCGATTCTAGCGTCTCCGGCGAGATATAAGGCTCAATCTACAAGTGGTAGCGACACGACCTCGGCGCTGCGTCCGTCGATCTCCACCTGCACGCCGGGCGTGTTGTGGGGGCGCTTGAGGATCGCCAGCGCGGCGGGCGCGCCCAGGGCCGGGCTCCATGCTGTGCTCGTGACCGCGCCCACCGTCTGCCCCCCCACGGTGATCGGCGCGCCTTCCTCAGGCAAGGTCGGCAGACGCAGCCCCACCAGGCTCTTGGTCACTTTGTCATAGGTGATCTGACGGGCGATGATCTCTTGGCCGGTGTAGCAACCCTTGTTTTCGGCGCATGCCCAGCCCAGGCCCGCCTCCAACGGATTGTAATCGCCGGTCAACTCGTGGCCCGGCGCCGGGCGGCCCAACTCGATGCGGCGGGCAAGGTAGGCCTCGTCACCGGTGAGCGGATGCGCGCCGGCGGCGGCCAGCGCATCCGCCGTCGCCGGCACGCGCGTCGCCGGCGCGAGCAACTCAAAGCCAGGTATGTCATATCCCTGCTGGCGCACGGCAACGACGCCATCCTGCTCGCGCCAGGCCCCCTCATCAGCGGGCGGGGGCGCAAAGCCGGCTTGTCCGAGCGTCGGTTCCGCTGCGGGGCCCATGATGCGTAGCCGACCCCAATCAGCGCTGATATCGCGCACGCTCACCTTGTCCATAAAGAAGATCTGCCCGCGCAGGTGGCGCGCCAGCGCGGCGGCCTCACCCGCCGCCGGCAGCAGCCAGAGCGCATCTTCGCGGCAGAGCACAGTAAAGACCTGTACAATGCGCGCCGTGGGGCTGGTGAGCACCGTCACTGCGGATTGCCCCGGCCTGAGCGCGCTGATGTTGTTGGTGGTCATGCGCTGCAGAAAATCGGCGCGGTCGGCCCCATCGAGCGCCAACACGCCCGCGGCGGGCCGGATCTGGAGCGCAGCCCCGCCCACCAGCGCCGCATAATCCGTTACGATTGTCGTTTCTATTTGCATATTCATACGACATATTCACCTATTCATCAAAGACAGCTTCTGCAATCCGCTGCGGCGACTCTTCGGTGTCAGCCGCCGAATTGATTCGTCGTCGATAAAGTGTCAAGCAGTCAATTCACCGGATTCACGCAAAGACGGCTTCAATTCGTGCGCGGGCATGGGCGATAAACGAATCCGTCACAGCAAACTCATTGGCGACAGTGTACCACAATCCGTTCTCGGTGACGTAGCGACGCAGCCTGTGGAGCGTCGCCGCCACCTCGTCCCACGTGACGCCCATCGCCGCCGGTCGGATGTCCACCCCGGCGCGGCGAATGGCCGCCAACATCTCTTCGGCGCGGTTTTCTTGCATGAGCGAGCCAAGGTAGACGCCCAGGCAGACCGGCTGGCCGTGGATGAACTTCTTGCCCGTCAGATATTCCAGCGCATAGAAGAAGAAGTGCTCGACCCCCTCCACGTGGCGTGGATTCCAGCCCGCCGCGTGATAGGTTCCACCCCCATAGCGCAGACCGTTCGCCAGGGCGCGAATCCCCGCCGCGTTGACGGCGTAGATATCAGGCAGCCGCGCCCAGACCTGCTCGAGCACGGCCTGCGCCTCCGCCACCAAGGCCTCATCGTAGGGCCAGCGCGTCTCACCCCGGCCCCGTTCGTGCGCCAGGCGCCAATCAAAATGGGCCGTGTGATAGCAGAGAATATCACCGATCCCGCTGCGGTTCAGTAAGGCCGGCGCGGATTGGATCACGTCGTAGTCCACATAGACGGCTTGTGGGATGGCCCAGCCGATGTAGCGCACATGCCCCCCGAAGCGGATGGCCGCCCGGTGGCCCCAGGGCGCATCGACGGTGAGCGAGGTGGGGGCCTGGAAGAGGGGCAACCGCCGGCGCCACGCCACAAACTTGGCCACATCAACGGCCTGCCCGCCCCCCAGCCCAACCACCGCATTGACGGCGGGGAGTTGGTCCACCGCATGCGCCAACGCGTCGTGCTCCAGCGTCTCTACAAAGTGGACGGCGGCCAGATGCTCGTCGAAGTGCGGGGCAAAGCGCGGCCAGAGGTCGGCCATGGTCACCACCAGATAGGGGCGGTGTGCGATGTGGCGCAACTCGCCAATCAGGCCGCGGCCAAAAATGGTGTTGAAAGAAGAAGCGTCGTCGGCCATCATTTCACCCCGCAACTGAACCAGATTGCGCCATGGATCTCGGTATTATCGTCGCCACTGCGCCCAAGAAGGCCGGGAATGACCACCCGGGCCGCCTGGGCGAGGGTGGGGAAGGGGTATGGTAGTCAGGGGCGGTTACTCCCGGTGGCGAAGGGCGTCGACAATTTCGGCAAAGCGGGCGCCGGTTTCATGGGCATGGTGGAGAAATTCCGCTTCTTTGGAGATGCCGCTCTGTCTGATCGAAACTTCCATGCTGATCGGTTTGGCGTAGGGCGAAGCGGCAATCAACGCCGCGGTGCGCTGCCAGTCGATGACACCCTGAAAGATCAATTGGTGCAGATCACTTTCGCCGTCGTTATCATGGAGGTGAAGCACGCAGAGGCGATCCTTGACCGCGGCGAGCCGTTCCAATCGGTTGCGGCCGATATTGGCGTGCCCCGAATCGTAGCAGAGCCCGAGATAGTCGGGTGGATATTGGGCAAAGAGCGTCTCAATGAGGTCAAAGTTGTCGTCCGCCGCCGCCGGCGTCACCGCGTCGGCGCGCACGCCGGCAAAGTCGATCAGGTTCTCCAGCGCAATGCGCACCCCACGCGCCCGGGCGTAGGGCTGTAACTCGTCGAGCGACTTACGCAATTGCACAAGCGCGGCCTCGTTGAATGGAGCCAACGCCGGGTCGACCGTGGGCGGATAGGCGTGCATGACGATGGCGTCGCCACCGAGCCGGGCAGCAAAGTCAATCCGGTTCTTCACCAGCTCCACCCCAGCCAATCGGGCATACTCTTTGGGTGAATACCAAAATTTCTCTTGCCCTTCGGATGCGTGGACATCGAGCAGTGTCAGACTATATGAGCGGAGCCACTGGCCAATCTGTTCGATCTCCGCATCGGCGTAAAGAAAGTCCGTATTCCACTGATGGCACCAGTGGATGTGGGTGAAGCCTGCCTCGGCAATCTGGCGCAGATAGGGCTCGGGGTCGCCGAGGCTCGTCACATAGTCGGTGGTAATCGATAACATAGCGTTTGTCTCCAATTGGATTGGCGAAACAAATTGGATTGGCGGAACAGGGCGTGGAATCTAAACTCGATACCGGGTGGCGCGGTCATAGAGCATTTGCCGGCGGGCAGACGCCGGCGGCTGATGTGTAGCCCGCACGAGCAGCGCCATGATGGCAAACCCGGCCACAAAGCCGCCAATATGCGCAAAAAAGGCCACGCCGCCCCCGTCCGCGCCACCCAACGAAGCCAGCCCAGAGAACAATTGGAGGACAAACCACAGCCCGATCACGAGCAATGCCGGCCAGCGCACCTGGTGAAAAAAGAACCCGATGGGGATGACGCCGCGCACCTCAACGCCCGGAAAGAGCAGGACATACCCCCCGAGCACACCGGCAATGGCGCCGCTGGCCCCCACCAGTGGGATGGTTGACTGCGGGTTGATCAGCACCTGCGCGTACACGGCAGCAAAGCCGCTGGCAAGGTAGAGAAGCAGATAGAGGGGGACGCCGAGGCGGTCTTCTATGTTGTCGCCAAACAGATAGAGATAGAGCATATTGCTCAACAGGTGAAGCCATCCACCATGAAAGAACATGCTGCGCACCATGTCAAGCAACGTCTCAGTCGCAAAGGGGGCCTGGGCAACGTTTGCCGGCACGACCGACAGCGTCATAAAGACGCGATGCAACTCGGCTTCCGAAAGGGTCAGCTCCCACAAGAAGACGACGACATTGACGGCGATCAGCAGATAGGTGAAGAGTGGGAAACGCCGGGTCGGGTTCAGATCGTGTAGTGGAATCATGCCGTCTCCTCGTCTTTGGGCGGGCTGGCTGGGTGGTCTTTGGTTGGTTGACAGTATACCAGAAAAGGAGGGCTTGTACAGCGAGCATGTGATGCCGGGGTGGGATACATATTGCGGCGCCGGCGCAACCTTTCGCCCCTTCCGTCCGCGGCCATGAGAGAGCTTACGGAAGTCGCCACGCGGCTGTGCCATACTGCGGCAAAGCGTGGTGGGATATCGTCCCATTTTTCGAAGGAGAGACCATGAACTCGCGCACGAATCGACTGTCGCGGCGCACCATCTTGCGGGTGGGGCTGAGTATCCCACCGGTAGTGTTGGCGGCCTGCGCCGCGCCGATTGTCACATCACCATCGCCGACGCCAGCAGCCGAGGCGGTTGCTCTGCCTACGGTCACACCCGAAGCAGATGCCGAACGTATCGCCGAGACGCTGCCGCCCACGCCGGCCTGTGACGATGGCGACGATGAGCCCACGCTGGCGCAGACCGAGGGACCTTACTATACCCCCAATACCCCCCAACGCGCCTCGTTCATCGAAGCGGGCGTCACCGGCGCGCCCATGCGGGTGCAAGGCCTGGTGCTCTCCACCGGCTGCCAGCCCGTAGCGGCCGCGCTGCTCGATTTCTGGCACTGCGACGACGACGGGGTCTATGACAATGTGGGTTATAAGCTGCGCGGTCACTTTTTTACGGATGAAGCAGGGCGATATTCGTTGGAGACGATCATGCCGGGCCTCTATCCTGGGCGGACGCGTCACTTTCATGTGAAGGTGCAGGCGCCCAATCAGGCGGTGCTCACCACGCAACTCTATTTTCCCAACGAGCCGGCCAACGACCGTGATGGCATCTTTCGCCCTGAGCTGTTGATGGATGTACAGGATGGGGCAAGCGGCAAAGTGGGGACGTTCAACTTTGTGTTGCAGCTTGGATAGAGCCACAGACGACACAGGGGGCGCAGAGAATTCTCTGCGCCCCCTGTGTCGTCTAGGGATTCACTTGCTTACGACAGATTGCGTCTCACCATCAATCAAGCACTACGCTGACCGACCGGCGAGTTTGCCCTCCATGCTCCCGTTACCCTTGGCCGTTGTCTCGCTCTTCCACGGCGTGCCCAGCATGGGCAGCAAGTAGCGGTCGAGGCCGTAGTGACCGGCGGTCTTCCAGGCCAACATGAGCAGAATCGCCAGGGTGAACAGCAGCGCATTGGTGCTGGCCGTGCCCGCCATGATGAAGTTCCAGTTCAAAAGCCCACCAAAGAAAGCGGCGATGCCCACAAAAGCGCCCAGAATCAACCCGATGCCAATCAGAATCTCACCAAAGACAATCAACTTGGCGAACCAGGTGTATGCGCCCGCATCCAGCATGAACTGGATAAAGCCGCGGTACCAGTCGAATGCAATCGGTGGGCGCCCGCTTTCGGGCATTGCAACTGCACGCTCCCAGAAGCCTTTAAGGGCCTCGCCACCGTCCATCCACGCCGGGGTCAGTTTGCCCCACCCCGATGTGAGCCACTGATAGCCCAGGTACACCCGGACAATCAACCAGAACCAAGCCATGCGTGTGTCGCTAAACAAAAACCGAGCCAGGGGTGGATCTTGAATCTCACGATGGGGCATGTTGAAGGCAGCCATTGTCAAATCTCCTTTGTCGATACTGCACAGTTGCAGGTTCTTGTTCTCACCGTTTCAAACTACGCTTGATGTTGCAGCGTTTTCGGTTCGATGACTATTGGTGTCGCGTTGTCATTGCGAATGATTGTCGATTGTTTGTCAATCCTCTTGCCAACCTGTTTGCCATTCGCTATGGCTGTAGTGTACCGGGCGCTGCTGCGATTGCCATCCGCCGGATGGTGAGAACCTACGCTGGTCTGCACGATAGTTGTGATCCTGGTCAACTGACTAGGCGTCCAAAATCACACCTACCACAACGCCCAAATATAGACCGCGCCATCGGTCGCGACGCCGGCCAACCACTGGCCATCCGGTGACCAATCGACACTGACCACGGTGACAGGCAACTCATCGGCCACGGCCAGCGCGCTCCCCGTCGCCATCTCCCACACCACGACCGCGTTGCCATCGGCGTCGATGCCGGCTAAGTCGCCACTGGCAGCCGCAAGTCGTTCGCCATTGGGTGACCAGGCTACGTTCCAGATAGGGGCAGGCGATGGGGGCAGATCACCGACCTGCAGGCCACGGTCAGCGTCCCAAAGGCGCACAACCCCATCATTCGAGCCGGTGGCGACTGTCTCGCTGCCCGGTTGCCACGCAACCGTCCAAATGGGCGCCGATTGGCTGCCCAATGTGTAACGCAACTGCTCGGCCAGCGCATCCCAGATGCGCACCGCATTGTCGCCAGCCGGGTCTGCGTTGCCGTCCCCCGAAACGGAGACGAGCCACGATCCGTCGGCTGACCAGTCGAGATCCCAGACAGGCGCCCGATGGCCCTCTAGCGCCATGAGATTTTCCCCCGCAACGACATCCCAAATGCGCACGGCGCCATCGGAGCCAGACGACGCGAGCAGATCGTTGCCCGGCGCCCAACGGACGCGCCACACATCACCGGTCGACCCTTCCAGGCTTGCCATGAGCGTGTCATCGGCCACACGCCAAACGCGGATCGCGCCGTCGCCGCGGCCCTGGCCCGTCCAGTCGCCGCTGGCGGTGGCGAGCAGCGCGCCATCGGGCGACCAACTGACGCTGGCCACGGGTATGGCGGGCGGCAACCAACGTGGCTCCGCTTCGTTGTCCAGATCATAGAGCCAGACGCCGAGCGAGGTTGCCACGGCCAATTGATTCCCGTCGGGCGAGAACGCCACTTCGCTGGCGACGCTGCCGGCAACCTGGCCGATTTCCTCAATGACCAGGGTCGTCACCAGCCTAAGCTCGCTGCTCGTTGCCTCCTCCTCGGCAACCGGCGTCGGCGTGGTGATCTGCGCAGGCGAAGTAATGACCAGCAGACCCGTGATTTCTTCGCTGGCGGTGGGGGTGATCGTCACGGTGATCGAAACGGTCGCCGTGGGTGTGACTGTGACTGTGAGCGTCTCGGTTGGGGTGAGCGAAGGCTCCTCGTCTGCTTCCTCGTCACCTGTCTCTTCATCACCGGTTTCCTCATCACCCATTTCCTCATCGCCTGTCTCCTCACCCTCTGGCTCTGGCGTGGGGGTGGGCGCGATGGCCGTGAGCGTTGCCTGCACGGCGTCGTCAATCAGCGCTTGCAAGGCCATCGCGGTGGCGGTGGCGTCAGGCTCATCCGCGGGGGACATGGCGGCCAGGGTGGCTTCCACCGCCGCCTCAATGGCCAGGTCGAGCGCCGCGGCTGTGGCCGTTGCGTCGGGCGTTGCCGCCTTGGTGACGGTGGGGCTGCTCGTCGCCGTTGGGGTCGACGTATCCTCCTCGGTGGGCGTGCTCGACGGGGTGGGCGTGGGCGTCGCACTGGGGATAGGCGTCTCGGTCGGCGCGATGGCGGTGAGGGTGGCGGCCACTGCATCCGCGATTGCCGTTTCCAGCGCAGCCGCGGTGGCCGTCCCGTCTACGGTCTCGGTCGCCGTGGGCGATTCGGCGCCTGTCGCCGTGTGGGTGGGTGTTTCCGTTTCGGTCGGCGTCGATGTGGCGGTTGGCGATAGCGCCGTGAGCGTGGCGTGAACCTGCGAAGCCACCTCGGTGGCCATTGCATCGGCGGTGGCCGTTCCATCGGGGGTGGCGCTGGGTGTTTGGCTCGCTGTGGGCGAATCGGTCACCGTGGGCGTCGGGGTTACGGTCGTCGTCGACGTAGCGGTTGGCGATAGCGCCGTGAGCGTGGCCGCGATCATCGTTTCCACGGCATGGGCGGTGGCTGTCAGATTGGGCGTTGGCGTCGGCGACCAGGTGGCGGTGGGGATCGGCGTCCACGTGCTGGTGGGCGTGAGGGTGGGGGGCGCGGCGGTCAGGGTGGCCACGAGCGCAGCCTGCACCGTGGCGGCCACTGCGGTCTGGGTTGCCGTCAGGTTGGGGATGGCCGTCCACGTGGGCGACAGGGTGACCACGGGTGTCCACGTAGGCGAAACCGTGGGCAGCGGCGCCTGCGCGGTGCTCGTCTCGGCGGCGGCGATCAGCGCACGGTTGACCGCCGCTTGTACGGTGGCTTCGACCGCCTGGGCCGTGGCCGCCTCATTTGGCGTTGCCGATGGAGGCAGGGTCCATGTCGGTTCGGCTGTGGGCGCGGCGGGCTGCGCAGTGGGGGCAATCGCCTGCACCGTCGCTGCCACAGCCGAGTCGATGACCTGCTGTTGCGCGGCGGCGGTGGCGGCAAAATCGGGCGCCGGCGTGGCGGTATGGGTTGGCTCCGCCTCGAGGGTAGGGAGCACGGTTAATGGCTCAGGCCTTGGTTCGCTTGTCCGTTGGAGCCACAATTGGGCGCCAAAGAAGCCGGCCAAAACGGCGACAAGAATGGCTGCGATTGCGCCGACCACCAGCCGGTTGATGCGCATGGCGTACCTCCCCACAATGAAGATGCGTTTGGGTTGCAAACAGATGACGGGAACCGGACCGCGTGCCGTGGATGCTGGAACCTGACGTACGCAGCGCCTGATGTTTGCCGGCTGAAAACCCACACCCGGTCATCATGCGGCCAGTCAAGGCTTGTGTACGTCCTATGGAATTGAGACGAAATGAATCGGTTGGGGGTTCCCCTGGCAGGATAACGGAGGCGGCAGGCGCTGTCAAGTGCGCTGGGCGAGAGGGTATCGGTGACAGTCACTTCAAAAGGACTGTCAGCCCGCAGGAACACAGGTTTTGCCCCAGTCGGCGTATAATGGAATCAGTCGGTGTTGCGCTGGTCACCTTGTTTTCACGGTGGTCAACATGAGCTGCGGTCGCCGATAACGACTAATGAGGTGACAGTCACTTTCAGAAGTGACTGTCACCTTGCAAAGTTAATGCTGCACTAGGAATCACACAACGATGACGAATGAACATCCATCCACCGTTCGTATTGCCCAGGTGGGCTATGGCTACTGGGGGCCCAATCTGGCGCGCAACTTCTACCAGACGCCGGGCGCCGAGCTGGCCTATCTGGTGGACGCCAGTGATGAGGCGCAGGCCCGGGTGCGTCAGCTCTACTCATGCCAGGTAACTTCCGATCTGCCCGTTGCCCTGGCCGACCCAACCGTGACCGCGGTGGCGATTGCCACACCAGCGCGTACTCATTTCTCGCTGGCAAAGATGGCGCTGGAGGCCGGCAAGCATGTCTTTGTGGAAAAGCCGCTCGCCATGAGCAGTGTCGAGGCGCGTGAGCTGATCGCCATCGCCTATATGCGACAATTGACCCTCATGGTCGGCCATGTGTTCGAATACAACCCGGCTGTCCGCTACATCAAAGAGGCGGTGGAGGCCGATGAACTCGGCGAAATCTACTATCTCTACAGCCGGCGGGTCAACCTGGGGCGCGTGCAGAGCGATGTCAACGCGCTCTGGAGCATTGCGCCGCATGACATCTCGGTGGCGCTCTACTGGCTCGACCGGATGCCCGAGGCGGTAAGTTGCCAGGGGGCGAGTTGCCTCAACGGCGTGGTCGAAGATGTCATCTTTCTCACCCTACACTTTCCCAATAATTTGCTCTGCCATGTGCACGTCAGTTGGCTCGACCCGAGCAAGGTGCGCGAGATGACGGTGGTGGGCAGCAAGAAGATGATCGTCTATGACGATGTAAGCGCCGAAGGCAAGGTGCGCATCTACGACAAGGGCGTCTATCGCAGAGGCGACCCCATCTACGGCGAGTTCCAATACCGGCTGCACAGTGGCGACATTCTCATCCCGCGCATCGACATGCGCGAGCCGCTGGCGCTGGAGTGCGCCCACTTTGTCGAGTGTGTGCACACTGGCCAGCGACCGCAAACCGACGGCGAAAACGGCCTGCGCGTCGTTCGCGTGCTCGAGGCCGGCCAGCGCAGCCTGGATGCGGGCGGCGCCAAAATGGCGCTTGAATCCGTATAGGGGCGATGATTCCGGTGTGCGCGTATGCCGGTGGCGTATTACGCGTGTCGCCGCCGGAATTGGTTCGCAGGCATCAAATCACATATAATCCCCCACCATGAGCGTAACACTCTTTGGGCTTCCGCTGTGGGTTTGGAGCGCGATCTGTCTGGCGCTTGCTGCAACCTTCGCCGTCTTTTGGCCCAGCGCCAAAGCAACAGGCGACCTTTCGACCATGCGTTATCTGTTTCTGCGGTGGGGTCATGCCGCCGTCTGGGGATTGCGGGGGGTGGCGCTCCTGTTGCGCGCGTTTGATCTCCCCGGCGTGGCGGTTGCGGCGATTGGGGCATTGGTGGTCTACATTGCGTTTCTGGTTGCCTTGCTGCGCAACCCCTGAGCGGCCCTGGCGGGAATGACCGGGCGCGAAGAACAATCGCGCACATCAATGCAACCACCTGTGGGCCGGTTGCATATCGTGATGATTTTACGAAATGAGGAACACAATGATTCGGACCGTCGAAGCGGTGATTGCCGCATGGCGTCATGACCAATTGCTGCGCAACCTGAGCAGCTATCTGGTTGGGCGACGATGAACGAGCGCATTCCGCTTGTCGATCTACGTGCGCAATATGAGTCAATCCGCCCCGCAATCGACGCCGCGATGGAGCGGGTGATCGAGCGCGCCGGCTTTATTATGGGGCCGGAGGTGCGCGCCTTTGAAGAAACCTTTGCCGCTGAATGCGGCGTTGCCCATTGCGTTGGCGTGAGCAGCGGCACGGCTGCGCTGACGCTGGCGCTGCGCGCGTTGGGCGTCGGCGCCGGCCACGAGGTGATCACCGTGGCGCACACCTTTATCGCCACCGCGGAGGCGATCTGCGCGGTGGGTGCGCGGCCTGTCTTTGTCGACATCGACCCGCACCACTACACGCTCGACCCGGCGCAACTGTCCGCCGCGATTACGCCCGCCACGCGCGCGGTGATTCCGGTGCATCTCTACGGCCAGCCCGCCGATATGGAGCAGATCGGGGAGATTGCGGCGGCGTATGGGCTGGCGGTCATCGAAGACGCCGCGCAGGCGCACGCCGCAACCTGGCGGCAGCGCAAGGTGGGCGGGCTGGGCCATATGGCCTGCTTCAGCTTCTACCCGGGCAAGAATCTGGGGGCGTTTGGCGACGCCGGCGCGATCACCACCAATGACCCGGCGCTGGCCGAGCAGGTGCGGCTGCTGCGCAACCACGGTCGCCGCGACAAATATCTCCACGAGCAGGTCGGCTATGGCGAACGGCTGGATACGCTCCAGGCGGCCATCCTGGCGGCCAAGTTGCCCCACCTGCCTGCTTGGACCGCAGCCCGGCGGCGGCTGGCGGCGCGCTACAGCCGGCTGTTGGCCGGGTGTGGGGTGACGCTGCCGGCGGTGGCGTCCGGCGTCGAGCCGGCGTGGCATCTCTATGTGATCCGCACGCCGCGGCGCGATGCGTTGCTTGCTCACCTGCAACAGTATGGCGTGGAGGCGGGCGTCCATTATCCGATCCCCCTTCATTTGCAGCCGGCCTTTGCCCAGCTGGGGTTGCGCGCCGGCGCGTTGCCTGTCACCGAAGCCGTTGCCGCTACCTGTCTAAGTCTGCCCCTCTACCCCGAAATGAGCGACGCCCAGCAAGATCGGGTCGTGGGCCTGGTGCGCCAATTCCACACAGCCAGCGCGCAGGCGGTTCATACGCCGGGCGCCGAGCCGGCGCGAGTATAGGGTAAACCTTCGCATGACGATTGAGACCGCCAACCGGCCCATGTTTGAGCAACCTGGTCAACCCACCGCGCCACCGTTGGCCGTGGCGGATAAACGGGGCGCGCTCGCCATCTCGGTGGTGATCCCCGCGCGCAACGAAGAGGCAACCATCTGGCAGGTGGTGGAGCGGAGTTACCGCGCCATGGCCGGGCTGGGCAAAACGGGCGAGGTGTTGGTGGTCAACGACGGCAGCACCGACAGCACCGCCGCCATCCTGGCCGACCTGCGTGCGCTCTACCCGACGCTGCGCGTCTTTGCCCACCGCCGCAGCCAGGGGATGACCGCCGCACTGCAACGCATGTTTTGGGCCAGCCGCGGCGATGTGGTGATCCTCATCCCGGCGGATATGGAGTCTGACCCGCTGGTGGACATCCCTGCGTTGGTGAATGCGCTTGAGCAACAGAATCTGGATGTGGTGGCCGGCTGGCGTCAGGGCCGCCGAGACGGCAAGGTCTTTGCCAGCGCCATCTACAATTTTGTCATGCGCACGCTGGCTGGTGTCCCGGTGCACGATGGCAACTGGATCAAGGCCATGCGCCGCGAGGTGATCGAGAGCCTGCCACCCCTACGCAGCGATTGGCACCGCTTTCTGCTCATGATCGCAGCGCACCACGGCTTTCGCATGGGCGAAACACCCACGCACTATCGGCCGCGGGCGGCGGGCGCCAGCAAGTTTGGCTGGGAGCGCATCCCCATCAGCTTTTTGGATGTGCTGGTGCTCAAGTTTCTGCTCACCTTTAGCCAGAAGCCCATGCGCTTTTTTGGCGGGCTGGGGTTGGCCGGCATCGCCATCAGTTTGGTGACATTCATCTATCTGACCGGCCTCTATGTCTTTACCGACACGCAGCAGCGCCCCATCTTTCTGGCCGCCGGCATTTTGGCGGTGATCAGCGTGCTGCTGCTGCTGGTGGGCTTTCTGGCCGAGCTGATCGTCAGCCAGGGCGAACGCATCGCCCAACTGGAGCGCCGCATCGCCGAAGAGGAGGCCGGGTCCACGCTGGATGGCGACAGGCGATAGATGAGACAATTTCTTATTTAGGGCCGTGAAATTGTCCATCCTTGCGTTCTGTGATACACTGGCTGGCTGCGGTTCTTTTTGCGCGTGTCGGTTGAACCAGGAACGATGAGGGATGCCATGGCAACGTTGCTTGCGCCATTTTCGCCGCCACCGCTGCACGATCGGGCGGCGCCGCTCTTACAACTCGAGAATGTGACGGTCAATTATGGCAATGCGCCGGCATTGCACCGCATCACGCTGCAAGTCAATCAGGGTGACTGTGTGGCGGTCGTCGGCCCCAACGGCGCGGGTAAGAGCACCCTCTTCAATGTGATCGCCGGCATTGTCAAGCCAAACAGCGGGCGCGTGCAGATCAGCGGCAGCGGGCCAGATCGGCACATCTGTGTCGGCTATGTGCCCCAGCGTAACCGCATCGACTGGCGCTTTCCCGTCACCGTGCGCGATGTGGTGATGATGGGCCGCGTCGGCAAGATCGGCCTCTTGCGTTGGCCCGGTCGCCGCGACCGCGATCTCGTCCAGGCCGCGCTGGAGCAGGTGGGGATGGCGGCGTTCGCCGGGCGGCAGATCGGCGAGCTTTCGGGCGGCCAGCAGCAGCGTGTCTTTCTGGCTCGTGTGCTGGCGCAGGAGGCCGAACTGCTGCTTATGGACGAGCCGCTGTCAGGGCTTGACATCCCCAGTCAAGAGGCGATCCTGGCCATTCTGGACCGTCTGCGCAGGCAACAGATCACGATTCTCGTCGCCACTCACGATCTCAACCAGGCCGCCGCGCACTTTTCGCAGATTGTGTTGCTCAACCGGCGGTTGGTGGCCTTTGGCCCGCCCAACGACGTGCTGACGCCGGAACGGCTCATGCTGGCCTATGGCAGCCAGTTGCATGTGGTGCACAGCGATAGCGGTGATCTGCTGCTGGCCGACACCTGCTGTGGCGGGGGAGAGATGGATGAGGAGCGATTTGTGCGTACAGAGGGCTAGAAGATGGATGGATTAGGCTGGCTGCTCGAACCGCTCAGCTACGGCTTTATGTGGCGAGGGCTGCTCGCCTCGGTCATGGTGGGCGTCATTTGTTCGGTATTGGGGACCTACGTCATCCTGCAAGGGATGGCGTTTTTTGGTGATGCGTTGGCCCATGCGGTTTTACCCGGCGTGGTGGCCGCCTATCTGCTGGCCTGGCCGCTGGCGGTGGGCGCGCTGATCGTCGGTGTGCTGGTGGCGCTGGGGATCGGCGCCTTGAGTCAGCGGGGCGAAGTGCGCGAGGACACGGCCATCGGCATCATTTTTGCCGGCAGCTTTGCCCTGGGGGTCGCCATGCTCAGCACTGTGCGCAGCTACGCCGTGGACCTGGCTCACATTCTCTTTGGCGATGTGTTGGGCGTCTCCACCGGCGACCTGTGGGTGATCTTTGGTCTGGGCGCGCTGGTGCTGCTGTTGATTGTGCTCTTCTACAAGGAGTTCACACTGCTCGCCTTTGACCCCACGCTGGCGGTGGTCTTGCGGCTGCCGGCGGGATTCTTGCGCTATCTGCTGTTGGTGCTGATCGCCGTCACCATCGTCGTTTCGTTGCAGACGGTAGGGATCGCGCTCATGCTGGCCATGTTGGTGACGCCTGCCGCCGCCGCCCAGCTCCTCACCCGCCGCCTGCCCACGATGATGGTCACTGCGGCCGCGATTGGCGCCTTCTCGAATGTGACGGGGCTATATCTCAGCTACTATGTCAACGTCGCCTCTGGGCCGGCCATGGTGCTGGTCGCCACCACATGCTTTGGCTTGGCTTTCCTCTTTGCGCCTCAGCGTGGTATGATCTGGAAATATGCAAGACATGCGGCGTGACCTGTCACTCATCACGAGTCCCTCATCACCCATGGAAAGCACCACCATGTCCATCAAGCCCGACCACTGGATTCGCCGTATGGCGCTCGAGCACAGCATGATCGAACCGTTCGAAGACCGGCAGGTGCGCGCCGGGACGATCTCATATGGGCTGAGCAGTTTTGGCTATGACATCCGGGTGGCGGATGAGTTTCGCATCTTTACGCCGGCGACTGGGCAGTTGACGGTGGTCGATCCAAAGCAGATTGACGAACGGGCGTTGGTCCCATTCCACGGTGATGTTTGTATCATCCCGCCGAATAGCTTTGCCTTGGCGCGCACGGTGGAGTATTTTCGCATCCCACGCAATGTGTTGACGATCTGTCTGGGCAAATCGACGTATGCCAGGTGCGGTATTATTGTAAATGTAACTCCGTTCGAGCCGGAGTGGGAGGGACACGTGACGATTGAGATCTCCAACACGACGCCCCTACCCTGCAAAATCTACGCCAACGAGGGCATCGCCCAGGTGCTCTTTTTCGAGGGCGAGCAACCCGAAGTCTCGTACGCCGACCGCAAAGGCAAGTACCAGGCGCAGACCGGGATCACGCTGCCGCGCCTCTGATCTGTAGCGCCCAGTCACGCCGGAGACGTGACCTACTTACGTTAGCACGCACAGGTATCGTCGCAGCAGTTGAGATCATCGAGGAACATCTGGGGCCGGTAGGCGTCGAGCGCGCCCGTATCCAGCCCCAGCCGCTGGCCGATGGCTTGGGCGACCACGGCGAAGCGCTGGCGAAACTTGTAGATGAAGCAAAGGATAAGCGCGCCGTGGCGCACAGATGGCCCCACCAGAAACAGCCCCGGCGTCTTGGTCGATTCGTCGTTCTCGGCCAGCAGGGCGTAGTACTGTTCCTCATGCCAGTCGAACAACTCGTGGACGAGCGACAGGCTGCCAGCAAACCCGGTGGCCAGAA
>JAHDWG010000620.1 GCA_023384495.1 Caldilineaceae bacterium | reverse complement strand
TGGCTGCTGGATTGGATGCAGCGTTCTCGTTTCCTCCCCACCGACATCGAATACCTGCGCAGCCAACACGACAGCGCGGGCCGGCGGCTCTTTGCCGATGACTTTCTCGCCTGGCTGGTCGAACACGGTCACTTTGGCCAAATCACGTTGCACGCCATCCCCGAAGGCCGCGTCGTCCACCCCAACATGCCGCTGACGGTGGTGGAAGGGCCACTGGCCATGGCGCAGATCTTAGAAACGCCGCTGCTGGCGCACCTCAACTATCAGACGCTCGTCGCCACCAAGGCCGCCCGCATGGTCGAGAGCGGTCGCGGGGGTCCCGTGTTGGAATTCGGGCTGCGCCGCGCACACGAAAAGGGCGCCAACGCCGGCGCGCGCGGCGCCCTGGTGGGCGGCGCAAATTATACCTCCAATGTGGGGGTCTCGCGGGTGGTGGGGCTGCCGGCCAAGGGCACCCACGCCCACAGCCTGGTGCAGCTCTATATGGCGCTTGGGTTGGGCGAACTGGCGGCCTTTCAGGCCTACGCCGACCTCTATCCTGACGACTGTCTCTTGTTGGTAGACACGGTGGATACGTTGCAGAGCGGGATGCCCCACGCCATCAAGGTGTTTGAGGGATTGCGCCGCAAAGGGCACAAACCGGTAGGCGTGCGCTTGGATTCGGGCGACCTGGCCTACCTGAGCATCCAGGCGGCCAAGATGTTGGATGAAGCTGGTTTTGACGACACAAGCATTGTGCTTTCGGGCGATCTGGATGAACTGGTGATCTGGCAGATCATCACGCAGATCAGCGAGGAGGCCCCGCGTTATGATGTGGAGCCAGATCAGTTGATCAACCGCCTGGTCTATGGCGTTGGGACGCGTCTCATCACCTCGTGGGGCGAACCAGCGCTCGGTGGTGTCTACAAATTGGTGGCCGTACGCGAGAACGGCCACTGGAACTCGGCGATCAAGGTCTCAGAGTCGCCGGCCAAGACGCCCAACCCGGGCCGCAAAAAGCTGTGGCGCCTCTACGACCAGCGCGGCAAGGCCACCGCCGATCTGCAAACGCTCGACAGCGAGAATCCACAAGAGGCCGACCACATCACCATTCGCCACCCATCGGACCACACAAAGTATCGCACGCTGCACCGGGCATCCATCTCGCGCTTCGAGTCGCTGCTAACGCCCATCCTGGCTGAGGGCAAGCAGGTGTACGACTTGCCGGGGCTAGACGAGATTCGCGCACGGCGCATTGCCGATATCGAGGCGCTTGACCCCGGCATCCGCCGTCTGATCAACCCGCATATCTACCACGTTTCGCTGAGCCAGAAATTGTGGGATCTGAAGCAGGAACTGATTGAAGCGGCGATGAGGCAAAATGTATGAGACGCTCGCTGTCTGGGGGCGCGTCCATAAGGTTTATCGATGACCGACCGGCAAACAACCCAAGCAGGCCGGCTCACGCGTGAGCTGACCATCCTCAACACCATCGCCCAGGCCTTGAATCGCTCGGTGGATCTGGGCGAGACGCTGACCACAGCGTTGGCGCAGGTGGCCCAGTTGCTCGACCTGCAAACTGGCTGGATCTGGCTGCACAACGAGCAGGCGGACGAATACTATCTGGCTGCGGCGCAGAATCTCCCGCCCGCCCTGGTCAACGACCCTGGCCTCATGGAGGGCAGTTGCTATTGCCTGGATTCGTACCACGCGGGCAGCCTGGCTGGGGCGGCAAATGTCAACGTGATCACCTGCTCGCGCCTGAAAAAGCTCGTGGACGGCGCCGATGGGCTGCGCTATCACGCCACCATCCCCCTTTATGCCCACGGCAAGGAATTGGGGGTGCTCAACGTCGCCAGCCGTGATTGGCGTGAGCTTTCACCCGATGATCTGCGGCTGCTCTACACGGTGGGCGACATGCTGGGCATCGCCGTGGAACGGGCTCGCCTCTTTGCCGCCAGCGCACAAGTGGGGGCGCTGGAAGAACGCAACCGCATTGCCCGCGAGATCCACGATACCCTGGCGCAGGGCTTGTCGGCCATCGCGCTTCACCTGGAAACGGCCGACGCCTTTCTTGCCACACCAGATAAGATTGCCAACGCCCAGCGCGCGGTTCAGCAAGCGTTGCGCGTCACGCGCGCCAGTCTGGACGAAGCGCGGCGCTCTGTGCACGATCTGCGCGCCGCCCCACTGGAGGGGCGCACGCTTGCCACCGCACTGGCTGAGCTCGTGCAGAACACGGCTGCCTACCCCGCACTCGATCTTGCCTTCGCGGCGGTTGGCGCCAACCATCCGTTGCCGGTAGCGGTTGAAGTTGGGCTTTTTCGCGTGGCGCAAGAGGCGCTGCACAATGTGCTCCAGCATGCGCAGGCTCAGCGCGCTATCGTCCGCCTGGTGGTTACGCCCGAACAGGCGCAGTTGACCATCGAAGATGATGGCCGCGGCTTTGACGAAGCGGGCATGGCGCAGGACCGCTACGGCATCCGTGGCATGAACGAACGCGTTAACTTGCTGGGCGGGCAACTGACGCTGCGGAGCACTCGCAGCATGGGGACGACCATCGTCGTCACGGCGCCGCTGGGTGGCGGCGGTGCAGCACCGCGTAAGGGGGTGTGATTGGGCATGATTCGAATTCTCATTGTGGACGATCACCCCATCGTACGGGATGGTCTTGAGGCTGTGCTGAGCACGCAGCCCGAATTTGCGGTGGTGGGGACGGCCGGCAACGGCGGCGAAGCGCTGCGCCAGACACGCGCCCTCGCGCCCGATGTGCTCCTTCTCGATCTGGAAATGCCCGGCATGGACGGCGTCCAGACGCTGCAACAGTTGGCGGCGGACGGCCACCCCGTGCGCACGATTGTCTTCACGGCCTTCGACACCGACGACCGCATTGTGCAAGCGGTGCGCGCCGGCGCGCAGGGCTATCTGCTCAAAGGCGCACCGCGCGAGGAGCTGTTCAACGCAATCCGCATCGTCCATGCCGGTGGCTCGCTGTTACACCCGGTCGTCGCAACACGCCTCTTGGGCCGGCTCAACGAGCAGGATGACCCCAACGCCCTCACCGCGCGTGAAGAGGAGGTGCTTCAACTGGTGGCGCAGGGTTTGCCC
>JAHDWG010000036.1:21895-27944 GCA_023384495.1 Caldilineaceae bacterium | reverse complement strand
GCTCAGCCAGTGCATGACCCAGTGCATCATGCGCATCACCAACCCCATCGACCAGGCGCGCATAGCCGAATCGGTGGAGAGCGTAGGCCGCGACCTGCTGCGCGAGCTCCCCAGCCTGAGCAAGGGGCAGGTGATCATCAGCGGGGCAAGTGTGAATACGCCGGTCATGCTGCGGGTGCGCCAACGCATCACCGAGCACGGCGGCCAGAGCATCGACGCCCCCGAAGAGTGGCTCCAGTGGTTCTCCACCGGCCGCGTGGCCGACGCCCAGGATGAGGCGCTCTTTGTCGAGCCCGAAGTGCCGCGCGAGGACGACGGCGACGTGCTCTGGGCGTAAGTAAGTTTTTCAAACCATTCGATCTAGCGCGCCCAATCGAGATTACGCCCAATGAGAAGCTCGGTCATCTCGGCGTGGTGTGTGCTCTTCACGGCGACAAGTTCTGTGTCGAACCCGTAACGGGCAGCGAGGGCGCGTAATTCCGGGGCATTGTCATAGGTCATGAGAAAGTCGCCGGCAAAGGTGCTGGCGATATGAAACAGTTCCTCATGGTCAACCTCAGAGTACAAGTAGAGGCGGCTGCCGGCCCGTTTGGTAGAGGCGGTATAGGGTGGATCGATAAAGAATACGGCACTGGGGTCAGCCGCGTATTGCCGGGCCACTTCCAGCCCATCGCCCTCAATAAAGGTGATCCGCTCGCGTATTTCCGCTATATCGAGAATGCGACGGCGGATGGTGGCTGGATACCAGCGTGAACGTAACCCTTTCCCATTTTCACCGTGTTTGACTTTCCCTGCTCCAGGGGCAAGGATGCCGCCTCGATGTGTCCGATTTTTGAGGATCGTCTGAAACGCCAATTCTTCTGAGGTTAAGGCTGGGCGTCTTAGCGCATCATTTAGGGACTCCTGATCCATCTCAAAGTCGAGGATGGCCTCTGCAAGCCAATCGGCATCGCCCTCCAAAATTGTATGCCAAACGGCCGCCACCTGGGGGTCGCGTTCCACCAGCAGCACGTGTCCGGCCCGCTGCTCGAAGGCGACCGTGAGGGCCACAATACCACCTCCAGCAAATGGCTCAATGAACGTCTGAGGTTGCACGGGTAGAGTGCTGAGCCAGGCGCGTACGCGCGGCACGAGCCAGGTTTTTCCACCGGGATAGCGAAAAGGGCTGCGCTGTGGTACAGATGCAACATTGACAATTGCGTCCAGCGGACGGCGAGCACCGTTGTCCAAAAAAGATAACTGTCCCATCACACCACCAACGCCATGCCGTCCGCGCCGGTGTCGGCGGCGCCGGCCAGCGCGCCGGTGGCCGGGTCGATGGTGATGGCGTGCACCAGGGCAAAACCGCCGTGGCTCTGCGGGAAGCGCTCAATCGAGTGCTTC
The DNA here is from genome assembly GCA_023384495.1 of Caldilineaceae bacterium. Taxonomy (GTDB): domain Bacteria; phylum Chloroflexota; class Anaerolineae; order Caldilineales; family Caldilineaceae; genus CFX5. The sequence continues at coordinate 26,561 of JAHDWG010000036.1, read as the reverse complement.
TTGCGCACCTCGGCGCAGATGTATTCGGGGATGCGCGCATGGCAGCGGATGGTGTTGACCTGGCAATCGAAGCGCGGCGCATGGACGGCGTCGGTCACGCTCATGCCAAAGTCGAGCACGTTGAGGATGACCTGCACGTTGGAGGTGATGATGCGCGTCGCACCGGGCGATCCGAGCACCAACACCGGCCTGCCATTCGCATAGACAATGGCTGGGGCCATGCCCGTGGTGCGCCCCTTGCCCGGCGCGATGGAGTTGGCGTTGCCGGGCAGCGGGTCAAAGTTGATCATGGAGTTGTTGTACATAAAGCCCAGCCCCGGCGTGATCACCCCCGACGACGCGCCAAGCGAATGGGTGAGCGCCACACAGTTGCCATGACGGTCCACGACGCTGACGTGGGTGGTGTCGGGCGTCCCCGTGGGGGTGAAGGCGGCCTGCTCAATGGGCTTGCCGGCGTCGATGTGGGCGCGCCATTCGGCGGCGCGGGCCTCGGACATCATCCAATCCAGCGGCACATCGATAAACGCTGGGTCGGCCATAAAGCGATTGCGGTCGGCAAAGGCGGCCTTCATGGCCATGCTCACCAGATAGATGTACTCAGGCGAGTTGTGACCCAGCGCGGCCAGGTCATAACCTTCGAGGATGTTGAGGATGGCAATCAGCGTTGGCCCGCCGTGGGGCGCGGTGGCGCTGGTGACGGTGTAGCCCCGGTAGCTCCCCGTCACGAGTTGATCTTCGCGCAACCGATAGCCGGCCAGATCGCCGGCGGTGACATAGGCCCCGTTGGCCGCCAGATCGGCCATCATTGTGCGCGCCAGCTCGCCCTGATAGAAGTCATCCGGGCCGCGCTCACCCAGATGGCGCAGTGTGCGGGCATAGTCGGGGTTGCGCAGCCGCTCGCCAACGCGGTAGGGGCTTCCATCTGCCTTGAGATAGATGCGGCTGGCCTCCGGGTTGAGCCTGATGTAGTCGATCAGTTCGCACGCCTCGGGGAAGCGGGCCTGCATCAACCAGCGCGTCCCCATGCGCTCGCCCACCACGAACCCCTCCTCGGCGACCCGCGCGGCTGGGGCCAGCGCATCGGCCCACGAGATGGTGCCCCAGCGCTCCAACATGGTCGCCATGGCCCGCACCCAGCCCGGCGTGCAAATGGAGGTATAGCCGGCGTCGTTGAGCCTGCCTTTGAGAAAATAGCCCCAGCCGTCGGGGTTGGGACCGATGATCTCATTGACCCACATATCGGGCGCCACCTGCGAACCGGCCAAGGCGGGCGCGTCGAGACCCACTTTTCTTGCCCCGCCAGCGCCGCCCTCTGCCGAGGCAAGGTGGAGGTTGAGGCAGGCATAGCCGCCAATGCCGCACATCTGCGGGTCGACAATCGCCTGGACAAAGGCGCAGGTGACGGCGGCGTCGATGGCGTTGCCACCGGCCATGAGCACCCTGGCCCCTTCTTCGACGGCGAGCGGCTGCGGGGCGACAATGGCGTTCCGCGCAGTGCGGTTGGTTGGGTCGGGCATCAAGTTCTCCTTCTCTGATTACAGGCGGGCTTTGTTCAATTCATCTTGCAGGGCGCGCAGGGTGCGGTGTTCCTGGCGCAGATCGGCGATGAGCTGGCGCCAGCGTTCCTCTTCGCCCATGTTGCGGTAGAGGTCGCGTACAGCGGCCAGCCGGTCGGCGGCTTCGGCATAGCTCGTGCGGTTGCGTTGGGCGATCAGCCAGCGGGCGTTCTTCAGATAGATGCCGATGGCGGCGTGGGGCCGCGTCTTGGCGGCAGCCCTGGCCACCTCCAGCTGGATCGACGGGTCAAAGCCCAACCAGCGGGGGGTATGTGGAGCCTGCAACAGGGCCAGCGCCTGGTCGATCTCGCCCTCTTCCAGATGGACCTGGATGACCACGGTGCGGTGGCGTGGCTCATCCGCCAGCTTCGCCATCACCTGGGGTTGGAGTGCTGCCCAACGGTCGCTCGCTTGGGCCAGCTTTTTGAGTTCCCGGTAACTGGCCGTAGAGGGTTGTTGCCAGAAGAGCGTCTCGGCAAATTGCAGCGCGAGGGCAGGGTCGCCGCGTTGTTCGGCCCATCCTTTCACCCACTCATGGATGCGCCGGTCCTTGCTGGTGGGCGCTCGTTCGAGCATCAGGCGTCCAAAGAGTTCGTCTTGTTCGTAGGCAGCAAAGATCTTCTCCATCCTCAGCAGATCGTAGTCGCTACTCTGTTGGGCGGCGGCGATGGCCTCCTCCACACGATGCAACTGCAACAGCCGGTCCACCAGGTCGTGGCTGCGCCCGCTCTCGCGGCAGATACGCAGAAAGGTTTCATCATCCAGCTCGTCCTCCTGGAGGCGGAGCAAAAAGTGGCCGTAGCTTTGGCGGAGGTAATTATTGCTCCAACCGTCGCCGGCCGGCATCACCTTTTGCACCCATTCGACCACTTTGCGCTTCTCAGCCGGTGTGGCAAAGGCCACGATCAGGTCATCAGCCTCGTAGCCCATGTCGATGCCGCCGTAGTCTACATCCCAGTGATAGGTGTCAAAGAGCGTGCGCAGGATCAGCTCGCGCAGCGCCGGGTCTTGGGCGTTGGCCAGACAGGGTTCCAGTGCGCTGACGCATGCGTTGACCACCTCCCCAAGCTCGCCGCCCTCGTCATGGAACATTTCATAGTTTTCTAAGACCCCTTCGATCACGGTTTTGTAGATCAAGGCGGCGTTGCGCCACTCCCCTTTCTCCGCATAGCTGTCGCCCAGATCTTTGATGTCGTCCAGTTGCTCGGCGACATCGACTTCCGAGCCATACTCGTAGTCGATATTGTTGAAGACCGCACCAACCTGGCGCTCGATCAGCGCGCGTTCGAGTGGGTGAGTTTCGGCCCCGGCGCTCAACACCGACAGTTCGAGCAACTGTTCCAGGTCGGGGTGGCGGTCGACCATTTTGGTCATCAGGGCGATCAGTTCCGTCTTGCTGAGCCGGTCGAGACCGGACGCCAGTTCCTCGACCACGGTAAAGCTGTCGGGTTCCTTGCCCCAGGTGAGGAGGAGCGCGGCGACATGCTTGCAATGGCCGCCAATCGGACAGGAGCAGCGGTCACTGACGATCTGGTTTTCTCCCAGCGTGACCTCGACGCGGTAGGGCTGTGGCGCCGAACCAAAACAGTGCGCCTTGAGTGTGTCCCCCTGGCGCCGTGGATTGGTGATGGCGTGTTGGCGATGATAGTTCTGCCCGCGCGAGAAGGATTGGTCACCCAGCCAGGCGCGGATGGAAGCGTCGGTAGGGGTGTAGGGTTTGGTCACGGCTCTCCTCTCTGGCAGGACTATGGCGTATCCATCCAACCTTGCGCCTGATGCCAAACGCTGTGCAGATTGAAATGATCGAACCATTGCTGGAGATAGGCATCATCGAGTTCCTGACCCATCGTCACAATAATGCTGCGGATATCACGCACGTGTTTGGTCTGACCGCTTAGTTTGAAGTAACGTAGCTTGTAGATAATCAAGTCTTCGGGGGATTGTACATACACATCGCCGAGAGGAGCGCCCAAAGTCACCAACAGGCGACGCGCCAGCGCCGTCTCTCGAAAAGTATCTCCAGGTCGTAATATAAACAGCTCGGCCTTAAAGCCCGTTGACAGGTGAATCGCATTGATGGGCAAATCTCCCTCTTCTTGCAACAGGAGGTCGAGGAGGATATCGTAAGGAACCAGCATCTCTCGCTGGATCAGTTGTTGGGAAAGGACGTATACCTGTTCGATGGGCAGATTGATCACGAGGTCGATGTCAATCGTTGTACGGGGTTCTGCCCACGCTGCCAGGGCAACCGAACCGCCCACCATATATTGAACCTGCGCTGCTTCCAGTGCATCGATCACCAGGCGCGAAAATTCAGGAAAGCTGAGTTCTTTCTTGGTCTGCATCGTTTAGGTGGTCTTTCCCTGGCGAACCCGGTACAACGCCTCGGCTTCACTCAAGTGTGGCCGCCGCTGGCGCAGACGCAATGCGCCAGTGCGCTGGACAAATTCAATCATCGACGCGGTCTGTTCAAGTCGTTCTGCTGCCGAATGGCGACCGACGATTGCCATCTGTGCTGGGTCGACCTCGGCCACTGCACCTTGGATGCCGCGCACCAATTGCGGGTCGAGTTCTGGGCGCCCACATACATAATACCCTTTACGCGGCCCATTGCTATACGCAAGACGGTGGCCGGCCGCGGCCAGAGCAAGACGCAGGGCGCAGATGTCGGTGGCCAATGTGGCGCGCACATCGCTTCCCCACACGGAGCGCCCCAATAAGTAGTCGATATTGGCGACGAGTGAGGCGCCCGTATGATAGGCCACCTGCCAAATCATGCGCATCATCACGCCGCGGCGCATCGTCGCCCGGTCGAGCACACCCAGCTGGCGCTGTTGGGCCAGCCAGGTGATGACCGGCGTGCTATCGAGGGCAGTCGCCAGCGCTATCAACCGCGCCTGTTCGTCGCCGGTGTTGGCGTTATTCAGTAAGTCCGCGTGGTTCATTTGCGCGCAAATTTCGTCAAAGACCCCAGGGTAAATATCCACACATAGTATAGCACAATCAAGGGATGAGCGCATTGGCGTTTTTTATAGGTGACAGCCACTTCAAAAGTGACTGTCACCTAAAGTGGCTGTCACCTCCGTTACTCGTAGCGCAGCGCTTCCGCC
>JAHDWG010000036.1:19206-21885 GCA_023384495.1 Caldilineaceae bacterium | reverse complement strand
GTAGATGCGCGCCGCCTGATAGGCCGGCGCAATCGTGGTCAGCAATGAGAATACATAGGCCGCCAGCAGGATCAGCCCAATCGATGCCCACGGCGCGGTGAATTGTGTCGCCGGTGTGAGGCTGGTGAAGAAGGTGCGCACGATGCTCTCACCCAATAAGATGCCCACACCGGCGCCGATCAACAGGCCGGCCAGGGCGATAAAGCTGGCTTCGAGCACCAGCGACAGCGCCACCATGTGCGATTGAAAACCAATTGCCCGCATCATACCGATCTGCTGGCGCCGCTCCACCACCGTGCGCGTGCTGATCACGCCCAGCGCCGCGATGCCCACCAATAGCCCCAGCGCCATAAAGCCCTGAAAGAGTCTCAAGACACCCCGTGTGATGTTCTGCCCGGCAGCAAAGCTTTCGGCCAAAATGACCGCGTTGACCCCATTGCCCAAAAAGGCGCGCTCGACCTCCTGTTGTACGGCGCGCACCTCGGCGCCTTCTGTGACTTTGATATAAAACACACTGGGGTTGACTGGGGCGCCGTTGAGCCTGGCCAACGCGGCCAGGTTGGTCTGAATGTTGCCGCCAGCCCGAGTCGTGTTGTCGCTCAACACGCCGATCACCCGGAGCGGGTGCGCTGCGCCTGCTTCGTTGCTCTGGGTGAAGGGGTTGTCGGTGGGCGCAGTGCGCGCCTCGATCACGATCTCGGGTAGGGCGCCGCGCTCGAGCGAGACGCCGCGCAGCTGTAGCCGGCGAAACTCGTCAGGCGCGCCATCGCCCATGTCAAGCTCATCGGCGGCCCCTACCATGCTGGGCGTGACGATGGCCACATCATCGCGCTCGGCCAGCGCCCGCCAGATCGACGCATCGTCGGGGTAGCCTGCCGCCCGCGCCTGAAAGGTGTAAACCTGTTCGGCCTGGCGGATATAGCCAGCATTGACACCCACCAGCTCTGTCCGCCGCCAGGGCATGTTCGCATCGGCGCGCGCCTGGGCCTCGATTTCGCCCACGGCCCCCACCACCGCCACATTGGCCAGTTCGGGGTAGTCGGGCGTCAAATTGGGCAGTTGCGCCTCGAGATCGGTCAACGGGTTAAACATGCTCAACAGCGTGTTGGATGTGCTGATCTCAAAGCCGCCGCTCTCCTTTTCATCCATGACGATCAGCGTTTGTGTCGCCTCGATCACCAACGCCATGATCACCACAGTGGCAATGATCATGGCGAACATTACCATCGCCATCCCCGTACGGAAGCGAGCGCTCAGCGGGTAGGCGATGGCCGTCTTGAGTACAGGGGTCAACACGCCCACACCGCCCAACACCCGGCTGATCACCCAGGTAAAGGCATCGGCGTTGAACATGATCACCATGATCGCGCCGAGGATCAACAGCGGGCCGCGCAGCGCAAAGGAGAGCAGCGCCCACCCCTGGTCGTTGATCAGAATATCGCGCGTCGTACGGCCCAGCAGGTCGTTCCACGGCGCGCCCCAGATGATGAGCAGCCCCAGCCCAATGATGGTGTAGACCAGTCGCTGCACCGCGGCCTCGCGCCAGTTGGTCTGGGTGAGCGCCCATCCGGCCAGCAGCATCAGCCCGGTCAACGCCAGGGTGACGCCGATCTGCCAATAGGTAAGGTTGCTCATGCCGAGTGAGATAAGGTATATGCCGCCGGCCATGAGTAACGGCCCGACAACCCAGCGCCAGATGCGCACGGCGCGCGAGAGCGCCCGCGCATTGCTCTCTTCGGGCAAGTCGCGGATGGCGGCTACAATGTTGAGCCGGCTCACTCGCCATGAGGACCACGTCACCACAATATAGGTGAGCAACACGCCGAGACAGTAGCCAATGATCAACGAGGTGGGCGCGGCGCGAAAGTAGAAGTTGAGCACACCTGCGCCGCCGCCCACGCTGCTGGCGACAGTGTTGACCAGGTTGCCCAGGTAGCCGATCATGGCGTACGAAACAGCCAGCCCCAGCGCCACACCCAGAGCGGCTGCTACCAGATCATAGACCATGCCCTCGGTCACATACATTTGCACCAGATGTGAACGTTGCACCCCAATCGCGCGGGAAATCCCCATTTCGCTGCGCCGTTCCGCCGCCAACATGACAAAGATCAAGAAGATGAGCAAGATTGCCGCCAGGATAGAGAAGACGCCAAAGAGGGTAAAGACGGACGAAAAGACGCCGCCCGCCGCATTGGCGACCGTGAGCACGGTCTGTTTGTTGAGGCCGTCGATCACATCAAACTGGTTGAGGTTGCCCAGCGCAGCCTGGAGTTCGCCGCGGGCGTCGGCGGGGAGTGTGTTGGCCTCGAGCAGCCAACCGCGTACACTGTTGTCGGCCAGCACGCTGCGCAGCGCCGGGCTGATGCCTGGTTCGGCCAGGGCGGCTGGCAGCGCTTGCACCTGTTCGATGATGCCGCCCACGGGGGTAAAGTTCTGGATCAGGTCGGCAATAAAGGGGGGTGGGCCATCCCCTTCTTCACCAAAGAAGTTCTCTCGATAATTGGCGGCGGCGGCAGTGATTGCGCTCTGCACGGCGGGCCGGCGCAGGATCGCCACCACCCCGGCCAGGGCGTCTTCGTCCATCGCGAGGACGCGCAGCCGGTCGCTCACCGCCGCGGTGTGTTCGACGCCGCTCAACTCGTCGCCCAGATTCGAGACCAACACATTGTTGACCTTGCC
>JAHDWG010000036.1:9768-19196 GCA_023384495.1 Caldilineaceae bacterium | reverse complement strand
TGCCCTGCATGAAAAAGAGTTTTTGCGCCTCGTCCAGCCGCATCATCACCACGGGCAACAGGGCGCCCACCGGCCCGGCCTCCTCGACAATCGCCTTGACGCGTACGGGGATGGGCAGCGGCCCTACGTAGATTTCGAGCACGTCGCCCACGCGGGCGTCCAGTTGCGCGGCGCCCAGCCGGTTGAGGTAGATGTCACCCTGGCGCAATTGCAAACCAAAGGGGGCCAACGCATTGTCGATCTCGCGGCCCAGTGTGTTCAGGTTGAACGAACCGAGCAGGTTGGTGGTGGCCGAGACGATCTGACCCGTATCGAGGCCGAGCGTGTTGCTGACCAGGGCGCTGGGGTCTAACGTGGTGTCGGTGACGCCCAGGCTCTGCAACGTGTCGGTGGTGATGCCCAGCGCCTCCAGCGACACCTCGTCGATGCCCTGCTCGCGCAGCGGTGTGACATCCATGCCCAGGGATTCAAGGGTGTCTGTGCGGACGCTGAGTGTGGCCAGATCGATGTCACCGGCCTCGACGCCGCCGGTGAGCACTGCGCCCAGCCCCGCGGCGGCCATTGCCACATCCGAGATGTTGACGTTCAGCCCGGCGCGTTGGGCCAGACTCTGCGCCATGCCAAAGACGTTGGACGCCTGGGCAAAGATGTTGCCCACGCCCGGTTCAAGCACATCCATCGTAACCGATTGCCCATCGATGCTGGTGATGCCAAATTGCTGGTCGTAATCGGTGTCGACGGCAAAGACAAAGCCCAGCGGTTCGCCCTGCCCGGTGGCCGTGTTGCGGATGATGGTGGGGAAGAGAATCGAGCCGGCCACACCGTCGATGAGCGGCTCGGACTCGGCCTCGGCCTTGAGCGCGGCGTAGCGCTCCATGCTGATGCCGGGCAGCCCCCCTTCGAGTACGGCCAGCACGCTGGTGAGGCCGCCGGCGGTGAGCGCCTCCAGTTGTTGTCGCTGCTCATTGGCGGTGGCCTCATTGGCGGCGCCCGGCGCGTCGCCCTCGCCCAGGCTGATGAGCAACGAAAGCAGCGGCGGCGCGAGGATCTCATCCACTTCGCCAAAGGCGGCCACGGCCTGACGCTGCACTGAATAGTTGAGCGTATCGCCAATGCTCAGTGCGCTGATAATGATGATGGTGCTGAGGGTGAGGCCGATGACGATCAGGATCGACTGTGCGGGTCGGCGGGGAATGTTTCGTAGGCCGATCTTGGCCAGCACGGGCCGACGCAGACCCTGCCAGCTCAAGAAGAGCACGATCGCCACCACCAATATTACCAGCGTCAGCGCGATATTGAAGACGATGTTGTTCATGGTGACATCCTTGTTTGCACTTGTTTGCAACGGCATGAGGCGATGACAAGGCGACAAGGAGAAGCGGGTGATGAGGCGTGAACCCAACGGGCGCCGCCCCAACCTGCCATCCCGTCACGCCATTGCGCTCTCCGGAGATTCATGCGCTACGATCAGCCCATCTTGCATACGGACGATGCGGTCACAGAGGTCCCCAATGGCAGCGTCGTGGGTGACGATGACAAGCGTCTGGCCCAGCTCCTGGTTTAGGTTGCGCATGAGGGTGAGAATGTCGGTGGCCGACTTGCTGTCGAGGTTGCCGGTTGGCTCATCAGCCCAGACGATGGCCGGGTTGTTGACCAGCGCGCGCGCAATGGTGCCGCGCTGGCGCTGCCCACCCGAATGCTCGGCGGGGCGATGGTGGCTGCGTGCGGCTAGCCCAACCGGCGTCAGGGCGTTTTCGGCGCGCCGGCGCGCTTCCGCCGGCCTTACCCCGCCGACCAACAGCGGAAGCTCCACATTCTCTACCGCTGTGATCACGGGCAACAGATTGTAGGTCTGAAAAACAAAGCCCATGCGTTCGGCGCGATAGCGGGTGCGCGTGCGGTCGTTCATGGCGCGCAGGTTGACCCCTTCGATGGCGATCTCACCGGCGTCAAAGTCGTCTAACCCGGAAAGGCAATTGAGCAGCGTCGTTTTGCCACAGCCCGACGGCCCCATGATGGCGACCATTTCGCCGGCCTCGACAGTCAGGTCGACGCCACGGAGGGCGTGAACCTCGATTTTGCCATTGCGAAAGGTCTTGTGCACTTGTTCAGCGGAAATAATCGGCGGCATCTTTTTGTCCTCTTGGGCTGGTGGCCCCAATCGTACAGGACGAACGGATTGTATGGAATAGAATCACTTAATGGGGAGCGCCGTCGTCCTGGCGGCCCCCTGTGTTCCTACCCGCGTTTCCATGCAACTGCGCAACATATTGCGTACCATATAATGTATATTATACTTGTTTCTTGAGTAAAGACCACGACTGTCTACGTGTCGATCTATTCCGCAGTCTCGCAAAACAGCAATTCGCATTTCTATCTCTATGCAACAAGCGACAAATGGTCGCAGTTACGGATGATCCATCACGATGAAGAGAAGAAAGAGAATGGCGACCACCGCCGGGCCCATATACCAGCGCACCGTTGGCTGCGCATTGCGGCTGGCCCAGCGTGCATAGATCAGCCATCCCACGATCGCCACCGCCAGCTCCAAACCATAGCTAAGCCACGGATATGACCACAGCCCTATGCCGAACAGGGGCAGCCTACCCAGATTGCCAGGGAGGAGGGGCATATCCTGGCGATGGACAATCAAGTCGAGCAGCCAGTGTGAGAAGGTCAGTGCGGCCAGTGTCCACGCCGCCGTGTTGGTTTTCCAGAAGCGCTTGCCCAGCCAATAGGCGCCCGCCGAGATCACAAGCGCACCGACCAGCGAATGGGTGTAGTATGCCTGGATCGTGGCTTCACCATAAGATGCAACCGTAATGTGCTCAATCCCCAGGGCCATCAAGGGAGCGAACAGCAGATCGAGCAACTGCGATGCGACAAAAAGCATCCAGACTGGGATCTTCGGTGCAGCCGGTTTGGTGGCGGCGGCGACGGCAAAGTGACCAAGAAACATGAGCGAACTCCTTTCGAGAATCTGAATTGGATGATCATGGCTCCCGCGCTGTCGGCGTCAGGCCGGCCAGATAGGCCGTCATCAAGCGACGGAAGCTCTCGTCCAGGTTAAGCGGCATTTTGAACCCCTCTGCCGCTTCCAGCGTGGTAAAGCCGTGGAGCAACGCCCGCAACCCCCGAATGGCATGAAGGGCGTCATCGCCTTGAACCCCTAAGGAGGCAAGGATGAGCAGCAACATTTGCAACAGCTCCTGGGCCAACGCGATCAGCGCGGCGTCCTCAGGGCCGGGCGCGCGCAAGGTGAGCGGGTAGATGCCAGGGTGCTCCTGCGCAAAGTGGCGGTAGGCCGCAGCCAGCGTCATGAGCGCATCGCGGCCTACCCGCCCGGCAGCAGCGGCGCGCAGGCGAACCAGAAGCTGCTGCATGGCAAAAAGCGCCAATTCCCGGTGTAGATCGTCGAGGCCGCCAATGTGATTGTAGAGCGACGGCGCGCGGATATCCAACGCGGCGGCGAGATCGGCAAGCGAGACGCCCTGCACACTGCCCGCGGCGTCGGCCAGCGCGGCCGCCTGCGCCACCACCGTGGCCCGATCCAGCCGTCTGCGCTTAGCCATGGAGCTTCGCCTCGGCTGCGGAAATGGCGGCATCCATCTGCGCCAGGGGGGCATCCACCACCCGGCCATGGCCCACAGCCAGCCGCGCCGGCTCCAACTCGCGCAACGTCTTTGCGCTTTGCAGGGCCGTGGCCAGCCGCCAGGTGGCCAGCGCCGGGAAGGGAAAGAGCCAGCGGATGTCACCGGCCACGGCGACGCCAGCCTGGGTTTGCAGGGCGTCACCGGCAATCAGCGACCCATCTCGTTCGTCAAAGAAGGCGACCTGGTCGGGCGTATGGCCGGGGGTTGCCACGACGCGCAACGAACCAACCAGGGCGCCGGGGGTGAGCAGGCGCGTCGGGGCTGTCTGGCGCGTCACAAACGAGCCGCGTAGCTTTGACTTAGGCTCGTCTGCGTGCAACGCCAGGTTGCCCTGTAGAAAGTCGGCGGTGCGTTGGGAGAAGGCGACCTCAGCGTCGGGGAGGCGCTGGGCCACCTCATCGAGCGAGCCGGCGTGATCGCTGTGGGCGTGGGTCAGCACGATCCGCGTGATGGGTTTGCCAATCGTGCGCGCGGCCTGCACGATGGCGTCCGCACTGCCGGGCAGATTGGTGTCCACCAGGGTGAGACTTTCCTCTTCCTTCACAAGGTAGCAATTGAAGACGCCATATCGCGTCAACTGCCAGAAATGGTTGCCATGTTGGGTCAGCTTCATGGTTTTGTTCCTTTCACAAATATATCCAAAAACTAATGTAATTAGTTTATATACTAATTTAATTAGTTTGTCAAGAGGCAAATTGACCAAAAATACATTTTGCTGGGGCAGTGTGATACGCAATGGTCAACGCCAGCCCATGCTGCAACCGAAGACGCAACGGTTTATCGGCGCCGGGGCTGTGCGGCGCGCGCGGTTGGCCTCGCTTGGTGGCGTGCGCAGGGCCGATTTTGGGCGCAGCCCAGCCAAACGATACAATAGGAGTCTATCCGAATAACGCTGCGCCCAACTCGATTCGAGGCGCAGCGATTGGAACTTGAAACCGTAATTCGGACGGCTTCACAGGGGCAGCGGGGTGACGCGGTTCGTCCCGACTGTGATTTCCTCACCCGTCAGGCAGAAGATAAAGGATCGATGGTGGCACCTCTTGTAGGGGTATTGAGGGCGCGCGCTGGCGCGTTTTTGTTGGCGCTTTGTATGGGGGGCATCGGGTATCTACTCGCCCCGGCAGATCTGACGGCGGGCGACTATGTCGCCATGGTGCAGGCAGCACTGCCGGGGGAGACACTCGCGGCCACGCACGGGTTTGCCGTGGGTGGCCGCGCCGCAGGCGAGGTCACGACCACGACAGCGTCGTCGAGCCGACGTCTCGTTGTCGTGAGCGATGCCGCCTTTGCCTATGGCTTGAACCGCAGCATCCGCTATCGGGCGCAGGTGCAAAATCTCAACGGCGAACCCGTGGGCGTCGCCATTGAACAGCTCTCATCCACCGTCTATGGGCCGCAACTGGCTCAGTCGCTGCCGCCCACGGCACAGGAAGAGGGCTGGTTTCTTTTTCGCATGACCATGCCCTATGGGGCCAAAGTGGCGCTGGCGTTGCTCTTTGCCGTCGCCACCCTGTGGCTCACCGAAGTGATCCCGCTGGCGGCGGCGGCTATGGTGATCCCCACGGTGGTGGTGGTGACGCGGGTCAGCGATGCGCAGGCGGCGCTGTCTCAGTTTGCCCACCCGATCATCGTGCTCTTTCTGGCCGGCTTTCTCATGGCTGAGGGGATGCACCGTACGGGGTTTGACCGCCGGGTGGCGCTGCTTATCCTGAGCCGCTCTAGTCTGCGCCCGGCGTGGTTTATGTTGACCATGATGGGGATCGCGGCTTTTCTCTCTATGTGGATGTCCAACACCGCGGCGGTGGCGATTCTCATCCCCATTGCATTGGCGGTATTGGCGAAGATCCCCGGCGGCGAGCGGACATCGGGTTTTGGCCGCGCCCTGATCTTGGGGGTGGCCTATGCGGCGACGGTGGGCGGTGTCGGCTCGGCAATCGGCACGCCGGCCAACATGCTGGCGCTTACCTATCTCAACGACTATACGGATGCCCATTTCGCCTTTGTGGATTGGTTTCGCATTGGGCTCCCCATGACTCTCTTGATGACGCCGCTTATCTGGGCCTATCTCTATTTCAGCTTCGGTGTCCACAAGCAGCCATTTGCCGCGGTGGATCGCACCGCCTATGTAGCCGAGCTGGCGTCGTTGGGGCCGCTCCAGCGGGGCGAGCGGGTGATCCTGTTCACCTTTGTGGTGGTGATGGCCTTCTGGCTTACCGAGCAGTGGCACGGCATCCACACGGCGATCATTGCGTTGGGCGGCGCATTGGCGCTCTTTTTCACCGCCATCATCGACCGCGATGACCTCCAGCGCATCAACTGGAATGCGTTGCTGACCTTTGGCGGCGGCCTGACCATCGGCTCGGTGCTGATCCAGACCGGCGTGTCAGACTGGATTGCGCTGCAACTGACCGGGTTGGCGCAGCAGCCGCCTCTGGTGGTGATCGTGTTGGTGGCCGGTCTGACGCTCCTCGCCGGCGCGTTTATATCGAACACCGCGTGTGCGGCGATGTTGATCCCCATTGCGTTGCCGTTGGCCCAGATCTTGCAGATCGACCCGACGTTGTTGGTGGCGGTGGTCGCGATTGCCTCTTCGGTGGACTTTGCGCTGGTGGTGGGCACGCCGCCCACGATGCTGGCCTATTCGACCGGCCTCTTCCGCGTGCGCGAGATTGTGCAGCGCGGCCTGCCGCTCGATCTGCTGGGCCTGGTGGTGCTCTGTTCGGTTGTGGTCTGGATTTGGCAGTGGCTGGGTGTCGTGCGATTTTGATGGGTCATGTAAAGAACAAACAGAAACGAAAGCGACGGAAACGAATGAAGGTGCTTGTTACCGGCCATCGAGGCCGGATTGGGGTTGTGATTGTGGAGCAACTGGTTACCGCCGGCCATACGGTGGTCGGTTTTGACCGCGCCGACGGGGACGACATCTTGGACGGCAACGCGGTGCGCGGCGCCATCGCCGGCTGTGACGCGGTCATCCATCTCGCATCGCTGTTGGGCGGCCCAAAGGATGACCCGGATGAGATCATGCGTGTGGGGCTTCAGGGCGCCTGGCATGTCCTCGCCGGGGCGGAAGCCGCCCGGGTGCAGCGGGTCGTCTACTTTAGCAGTGTCAATGCGCTGGGTGTCTTTATGGGGCTACAGCCGCCCCGTTATCTGCCCATTGATGATGACCACCCGCCAATCCCCGTCAGCCCCTATGGGGTTGCCAAACGGCTGGGCGAGGAGATGTGCCGCCACTTTACCGAGAAGACAGGCATCGCCACCATCTGCTTGCGCCCACCCTGGGTGGCCCCGGTGGAGGCATATACGTGGATGCGGGCGCGGCTCGATAAGGGGGGCGACGCCGAATGGAAACCCACGTGGGAATATGGCGCATTTTGCGATGTGCGCGATGTGGCTGCCGCCGCCGCGCTGGCGCTTACCTGCCCCGACCCCGGCCATGTGACACTGCTGCTCTGCGCCGACGACATCGCCTCCGACACGCCCAGCCGGCAGATGGCGGCGAAGGTCCACCCGGATGTTCCCTGGCGAGGCGGCCCTGCGTACGAGGCCGAACCGTTCAAGGCGCTGGTCGACAATGCGCGCGCCAAAGCAGTGTTGGGCTGGCGGCCGCTCTATGGGTGGGGGCCACACCGGCGGATATAGGCCTACATCTACCCTACATCTACACTGAGCTCTGTTTGAAAACCGGAGTCGCCTGAGGGCATTGGCTCTTGGCAAAATCCGGTTTTCAAAGCAACCGCACTATATCTGTTTTTCTACACTTCGCGCGATGCGAGCCGATAGAACGCAATTGCGTTGTCGCGAAAGAGCTTGCGTAGTTCGGCGTCGCTGCACCCGCTTACCGCCCATTGCAGGGTTTCGACCCAGCGGGGATAGTCGGTGGCCTGATAGGCCACCGGCCAATCTCCGCCATACATGACCCGCTCAAAGCCAAAACAGTCGATCACATGGTCGATGTAGGGTTTGAGGTCGTCGCGTGTCCACTGTTGGTGGTCTGCCTCGGTCACCAGCCCCGATACTTTGCACCATACGTTTGGGTGCGCGGCCAGCGCCCGCATCTCGTCGCGCCAGGGGTCGAGCAGATGGTTTTTGATGCCGGGCTTACCGATGTGGTCGAGAATGAACTGCACATTGGGGCATTGCGCCACAAGTTTGATGGTGTTTGCCAACTGGATGTGCGAGATACAGATGTCGAAGCTGAAGCCATAATCGGGCAGCGACTGCACCCCGCGCACAAAGTTGGGCCGCAGACAGAACTCGATGTCCGGCTCGAATTGGATGATGCGGCGCACCCCCTTGATCAACGGGTTGGCGGCCAACTGCTCCAGCTCGGCGCGGGCGGCGTCGCCCTGCTCCAGCGGCGCCCAGGGCACGATGCCGGTGATGCGCGGGTCTATCTGCGCCAGGCCTGTCACCCAGGCCGCCTCTTCGCGAAACTGGGCAAAGTCTGCCTCGCATTGCAAAAAGACCATCTGCTCCACCTGCACCGGGCCGCAATGCCGGTTGTAATCCTCTAGCAGATAGGGCTTGTTGAGCAGCGGGATCGCATCCAACCAGGGGTAGCGTAGGTGGCCAGGGTCCCACAGATGCAGGTGGGTGTCCACAATGGGGAATGGGAGCATGGTGTCAGTTCCTCCACAAGTGGGCGCAGCGAAAACCAGGGAATGCTTTACGCGCCCGGCACGGTATCGAGGTCAGCGCTGCACTGTTTGAGCACGTTCATGAGCGAGAAATCACCGCCCCACGGCACCATCTGGGCGCCCATGGCGCGGAAGCGCTGGATGTCGTCCACCGAGCCGGCGGTGATGCCCCACACCTTGTTGTGTTTCTGGGCCGCCGCGGCGACGATTTCGATGGCCTTGTCCATGGTCAGGTTGCTGCCGGCGGGGGCGTTGGCAATGCGCAGGCCTAGGTCGGCGGGGCCAATGAAGAGGCCGTCGATGCCCTCGATGGAGGCGATCTCTTCGGCGTTGGCCACGGCCTGCAGCGTCTCCACTTGGGTGATGAGAAAGGTCTCGCGGTTGGCGTCGTCGGTGTACGTGCTGCCGGAAAACCAGACATCGATGCCGTAGTCGCCGTCAAAACCGGCGCCATCCAGCCCCCGGTTGCCGAGCGGCGGATATTTGACGGCCTGCACCAGATCATAGGCCATCTGTGGGTCGGACACAAGGGGGACGAGAAAGCCGGCGGCGCCATCCTCCAGATAGCGGTAAAGCTTGGTGCGTTCCAGCGTGGGCGGGCGCACCATACAGTCGATGTCGTTGTACTTGCACAGCCCGATCAACGCCTGCACCTCGCGGGCGTCCATGGCCCGGTGCTCCAGATCCAGCCAGATGCCGTCATAGCGGCTGTGCGCGGCATAGCGCACATAGAACGGCAGGTAATGGCCCAATCCGCAGACGCGGGCAAAGCCGCCGCTGCGGAACTTTTCAAGCATCTTACTCTTGCGCATGGAATTCTCCGTATCTGTTGTTGGTTGTCACTTGTTACTTCTCACTGCTCACCCGCCACCCCTGTGATGTGCGCCAGCCCATCGCCTACATGGACACGGTGCAAGCGCCGCACCATGATGACGATGCCGGCCTGGTCGGCGCGCGCTTCGCCCACAACCTCGCCCTCAACTGGAACATCGGCGAGGAGAACACCCAGAGCAGCGACGAGATCCGCGACATGGCGAAGTTCCTCCACGACACCGATCCCTACCGGCATCACATCGTCCTGCACACCTTCCCGCCGCAGCAGTACGAGGTGTATAGCCCGCTGCTGGGAGAC
>JAHDWG010000036.1:0-9758 GCA_023384495.1 Caldilineaceae bacterium | reverse complement strand
TCAGCAGCGCAACTTCGGCGCGGAAATAGCCGGCAGCCTGGGCGTTGATCACACTGTCCAAGTCGCCATCGCCCACAAGATGATGCGTCATGGGCTGGGGTTGTGGCGCGCCCGCCAGCATGCCCAAATGGCGCATGACGTTGACCACACCCTGGGTAAAGCAGGCCACATCCGCGGGCCGGGCATAGCCGCCGCCGGGCGCCTCGGTATAGAGCGAAGGGACGCCCAGATCGGTGGCGGCGGAGACGGTGCGGCCTGGCGCGATGGGCAGCGGGTGCCCCCAGAGCACAGGCGCGCCAAACGCACGCGCCGCTGCCACCGATGCCTGCCCCAGCGGCCCATCGTCGCGGATAAAGCCGACCAGCGTGGGGATGTCATAGGCCACACCGCCGCTGTGGAGGTCGATGTAGAAATCGGCATGCCTGAGCAGCTTTTCGGTCATCCAATAGGCAATGCGCTGGGTGATCGTCCCATGAGGAGCGCCGGGAAAAACGCGCGCCAGATTGAGACCGTCGATGGGGCTGCTGCGTTGGGCAACCTCGTAGGCCGGCATGTTGCAGACCGGGAGCATAGCCAACGTCCCGCTCATCGTGGCCGGATCGATCTGGCGAAAGAGCGTGGCGATGGCCTCGACGCCCTCATATTCGTCGCCATGCACCGCCGCGGTGACGACCAGCGTGGGGCCTGGGGTGGCGCCCGTCACACAGAGGAATGGCAACCGCCACGCGCCGCCATCGGCGCGCGGGGCAATGGTGAGCCAACGGCGTTCTTTGTACAAACGGGGCAGGCCGGGTAGATCGAGCGCATCCATGGGCATAGGGTCCTTCTCGCCTGGGTCGGCGTGTGGCGGCATATGGGGTTCCACTGGGTTATTCGTTGACCTTGCTGCGCCAGGCCTTGATCGCGCTGCGTTGCTTTTTGGCGGCCAGCCGTTTGGCGCGTGCGTTAGCTGTGGGCGCAGTGGCTCGCCGCGGCTTGCGCGTCACCGACACCCCCTGCACGAGCGCTTGCAGCTTGTGTAGCGCATCGGCCTTGTTCTGTTCCTGGCTGCGATATTGCTGTGCCTTGATCACAATCACGCCCTCATCCGTGATGCGCCGGTCATTGAGCCGCAAGAGCCGATCTTTGTATACGTCGGGCAGCGACGACGCGCCAATATCAAAGCGCAACTGGATGGCGGTGGCCACCTTGTTTACATTCTGGCCGCCTGCGCCCTGCGCCCGGATCGCTTCGAATGCAATTTCGCTCAGCGGGATCGTCACCTGGCCGGTGATTGGTACGCTATCCATAGATCTGTTGGTAACTCTTCACCTGGCGTTCGAGGGCCGCACGATGAATGGCGTGCGCCGCCGGGTTGGGCCAATAGGTCTTGCCGGTGGCGGGGGGCAGATCGGCCATGCGTCGAATCAGACCGCTCTGTTCCAGCCCCAGTAGTGCAATGCCGCGGCTGGTGATCTCCTTTTCGGCCAACGTATGGATCGGCTGGTTGAGCGCATCGGCGAAAATTTGCAGCCAGGCTGGCGAACTGAGCAGCCCGCCCCCACTGGCAATGATGGCGCGCGTCTCGCTGGGCGGCAAGTGGGCCGCGATGCGCTCGTAGATCAGGGCAAAGCGATAGGCAATCGCCTCCAGCCCGGCCTGCACAATGTCGAGCGGCTGCGTATTGAGCGTGAAGCCTATCAGGCTCGCTTTGGCCTGGTCATTCCAACCCGGCGCGCGTTCGCCAGCCACAAAGGGCAGCAGGGTAAGGCCGTGGGCCGCCGGCGGCCGGCCGGCCAGTTCGTGTTCCACCGTCTCTTCGCTGGGCAATTTGAGCTGTTCGCGCAGCCAGGCATAGAGATTGCCGCCTTCGGTGGTTGCGCCCCCCAGCAACGCGCGGCTGCGGTCTACGCGATAGAGCCACAGCCCGGCGGGGACGCTGGCGAGCTTGGGGTCGAGCACGACGCGCATGGCGCCCGTGGTGCCCACCGTCAGCGCGATGCGGTCGGGGTGGTCGCAGCCGCTGCCCAGGTTGGCGGCCGCGCCATCGCCAATCGCCGGCAACCAGGGAATGTTTGCCAGCGCCGGCCACCGTTTCGCCCATGTGGGCGCCAGGCCCGTCAGCGGCTGATCCACATCGATGAGCGGCGAGAGCTGTTCTTCGGCAACGGGCAACTGGGCCAGCCAATCGGCATCCCACGTGAGTGTCCGCCGGTTGAGCAGCCCTGTCCACGACGCCACGCTAAAGCTCACCGAGCGTTGCCCTGTGAGCCGCCAGAGCAAATATTCGCCAAACGAAAGCCAGCAGCGCGCAGCCTTGAGCAGCGCCGGCTGAGTGCGGGCCAGCCACCGAAAGCGCGCCGGCAGATACGACGTGTGGATCAGCGTGCCGGTGCGCTGATGGGCCTGGGCGGCGCCATCGGCGCCCAGTTCAAGGCGCAAAATTTCGGCATCGGGCGCATTGCGGGTGTCGGCATAGGTGTAGACCGGCGTTGCCACTTTGCCATCGGCATCGACGCCCAACACATTGCCCACAAAGGTGTCGCATGTGACGGCCGCGATCTGATCGGCAAGGGGGCCGGCCTTGTGCAGCAGTTGGTCGATGGAGGACACAACCTGGTCGAACAGGGCGACGGCGTCAAATGTAGCGCCGCCGTCGCTGGATGTCTCCATCTGCGTCGGCGCCTGCACGACACAATCGGGCAGCGGCTGAGCCTGGGCGTCGAACAGAATGGCCCGCGTCGAAGAGGTGCCAATATCCAAGGCAAGGATCAGGGATGGGTTCATGCCAATATGGTAAATCAGTAGAGGCTAGAAGCAAAAAAGCGAGCCTGGCGCAGGCGCGTTGTCAATGCCTGCCAACGCCGACGGTTGCGCAGGCCAGGAGAGCAATTACGAGGAAAGCCGGTTCTGGTCGTGGCCCGTAAGGCGCTGGTCGCTATGGCTGCTTTCGTCGGGCAGATCATCGCTGCCCGTCTGTGGATGGCTGCCTTCCCATTGGAGCAGAACAAGGGCGAGCAGAATGAGAATCACCAGGATGACAAACTGTGAGGGCGGTAACATGGCGTTGATTCCAATCGGTTCACGCTGGTTGTCGGCCTCTCGTGTGGGCGACAGGAGGCTCGGCGAGCATTCGCAAAAGTCCCCTTGTATGATAAACGGGAGTGGTGAGGGGAAAGTTACGCCATGTTTGCCAAACTGGCAAAGTTCGGTCAATTGTCGTAGAGAGACTGCGTCTTCTGTGTTAATTGCTGCGCTATCCCCTGATCGGGGCGCCCCACCCGCCGCCGCCCGGCGTTTCGATCACCAATCGGTCGCCCGGCGCAAGTCGGCGCGTAAATTTGCCGGGAAGCGTCTCCCGACTGCCATCGACATGAACCAACAGATTGCGCCCGGCCTGGCCTGCGTCCCCTCCGGCCAGCCCCCACGGGCGTACGGTGCGTCGCTCGCTCAACACGGTGACTGTGGCGGGGGCCAGCAATTCGTATGCCCGGATGACGCCATCGCCGCCGCGGCGCTGGCCCTGGCCGCCGCTCCCTGGTCGGCGCCCATAGTGCGTGACCCGAAACGGAAAGGTCATCTCTAGCGCCTCTACGGGCGTGTTGAGCGTGTTGGTCATGTGAACCTGCACCGCGCTCATGCCGTCACCTTGTGCGCTGGCGCCCATACCGCCGCCGATGGTCTCATAGTAGGCGTACGGCTCGCCATCCGGGTGTTGCCCACCGATGGTCAGGTTGTTCATGGTGCCCTGGCTGGCCGCGGGGATGGCGGTCGGGCCAAGCGGGCTGCCGGCCTGCGCCAACGCACCCAACACCACGTCGGTGATGCGCTGCGACGTTTCCACATTGCCGCCGGCCACCGCGGCGGGCGCACGGGCGTTGACCAGGCAACCGTCGGGCGCAATGACCCGCACAGGGGCAAAGCAGCCGCTGTTCATAGGCGCCTCGTCACCCACCAGACAGCGCACGACATAATAGCAGGCCGATTGGGTGATGGCGATGACGGCATTGAGCGACCCATGCAACGCCCCCGCCGTGCCGGCAAAATCGAAGGTGATCTCATCGCCGGCAATCGTGGCTGTGACGCGGATGGGCGCAAGCGTCACGCCGAAGGCGCCCTCCCCCCGGCCTTCGGGCGGTGAGGCGGAGGTTGGGTCCGGCCATTCGATAACATCTTCAAATTGATAGACCCCATCGGGCCACTGCGCGATTGCGGCGCGGGTCAGTCGCTCGCTATAGGCCTGTAGATGGCCGGCGTAGGCGTTCACTTCGTCCAGCCCGTGGGCGGCAATCAACTCAAGGAGCCGTCGCTCGCCCACCGCATGGGCCGCGCGTTGGGCGGCCAGATCGCCGCGGCGCTCTTCGGGTGTGCGCACGTTGCGCAGGATCGTCTGGAGCAGCTCTTCGTTGAGCGCGCCGGCTCGATAGAGCTTGACCGGGGGGATGATGATGCCTTCCTGGTAGATCTCGGTGGAAAGGGGCAGCGAGCCGGGGGTCATGCCGCCTACATCGGCGTGATGGGCCCGGCTGGCAACAAAGAATGTGGGGGGCTGCCCTGTGCTGGGCGAGGTGTCAGCAGCCTGATCCCCGACAAAGACGGGCGTGATCATGGTGATATCGGGCAGGTGGTTGCCGCCAGCAAAGGGGTCATTGACGATCACCACATCGCCCTGCGCCCAGGTGGGGATGTGCGTCAGGATGAACTGCACGCTGGCGGGCATGGCGCCCAGGTGGGCGGGGATGTGCGCCGCCTGCGCGATCATGTGCCCGCCGTGATCAAAGAGCGCGCACGAAAAGTCGAGCCGTTCTTTGATATTGGGCGAATAGCTCGTTCGTTGCAGGGTGATGCCCATCTCTTCGGCTACGCCGGCAAAGCGGTGACGATAGAGTTCAAGTGTGATGGGGTCAGCGGTAGTCATTGGTGGTGTAGTCATGAATCAGGCGGCGGGCGTCAGCCCGTTTCGGCGCGGCGGGCGGCGTTGACTTCCTGGCGCAAGACTTGCCAGATGCGGAACTCCAACTCGCCAAACTCTGGGTTGCGTTTGAGTTCGTACACTTCGCGTGGGCGGGGGAAGGGCACGCGAATTTCATCGATGATACGCCCGGGGGTGGCGCTCATCACCAGAATGCGGTCGCCCAACGCCAGCGCCTCGTCGATCGCGTGGGTGACAAAGACGATGGTCTTGCGAGCGCCGCCGTTTCCATCCACCGTGGGCCGCTCCCAAATTTGCAGCAGCTCATCCTGGAGCAGCGTCCGATTTTGAGCATCCAGCGCGCCAAATGGCTCATCCATGAGCAGCACTTCGGGGTCGTTGGCCAGCGCGCGCGCCAGGGCCACGCGTTGGCGCATACCACCGGAAAGCTGATAGGGGTAGGCCTCGGCGAAGCGCGTTAGCCCCACCGTGCGCAACATGCGGTTGACGATCTCGTCGCGCTGCCGCAGCCCCAGGCCGCGCATACGCAGCCCATATTCCACGTTGCCTTGCACCGTCAGCCAGGGAAAGGTCGAATCGCCCTGAAAGACCATGCTATTAAATGGCCGCTCGGCGTCGGCGGGTTGCGCCAACTCAAGGACGCCGCGGGTGGGGGTATCCAGCCCAGCGATCAGGCGCAGCAGAGTGCTTTTTCCGCAGCCGCTTGGCCCCACGATGCAGACAAACTCACCGGCCTCGATGGTGAGATCGATTGGCCCCAGCGCAAGAAAGTCGCGCTGGTCTGCGCCGATGAATGACTTGGTGAGGGCGTGGGCCTGGATCATGCTCATGTCGCGCGCATCCTACTCCCAGGGGATGGGGCCGCCCAACTCGGCGACCGCGGCTTCGGCGTAGCTGGTATTGATGAACTCGCTCATGTCGATCTCTTCGTCATAGCTCAACTGACCCTGGGCGCGGAAGAAGCGTTGTAGCTCCATGAGGTCGGCCAGGGGCACTTCGCCGTTGGGGTCGTGATATGACCGATTGGCGCGCTTGACCACTTCGGCGGGCACGCCGGTGTATTTTTCGATGATGGCGGCGTTTTCATCGCTCGACCAGAGATCACCGTTGAGGTCGCGGGCGCCGCGGATGTAGGCCTTGACAAAGCCCTGGGCCAGTTCGGGGTTATTGGTTGCCCACTCCTTGTTATAGTAGATAACGGTGGAAGTGAAGCCGTCGATAAAGTCCTGGCTCAGGCGGGCGATCAGCCCTTGATCTTCGGCCAACGTCGCCAACGGTTCACCGAGAATGGCGCCGTCGAGCGATCCGCTTTCGAGCGCGGGGGCCACCTCGCGGAAGCCAACCCCCAGCACTTCCACATCGGCAAAATCGAGCCCACCCTGTTGCAGCGCCTTCCAGAGCCAGTATTCAGTGGCGGCGCCCTTGGCGTTGGTTGAGACTTTCATGCCGCGCAGGTCGCTCATCTGGGTCAACTCACCGCTGTCGAAGCGGGCCTTGCTCACCACAAAGGGGCTGGTAAGGGGTGGGCGCTCGGTGTGCAACGGCGCCACAATTTCAAATTCGATGCCACGCGCCACGGCATTGAGCATCCCTGCGCCAATGCCGCCGCCGGCCACATCAAAATTGCCTGCCGATACTTGAACCACATTCTCGGCGCCCCCTTCGACGGGCAGCAGTTCGATGTCGATGCCTTCCTCGGCAAAGTAACCCTTTTCGGCGGCGATAAAGAGGGGGGCGTAGATGGTCACCGGCACGTGCCCGACGCGCACCTTTGTCAACGTGCTGCTTTCGGCGGCGGGCGCTACGGTGGCGGCTGGTGGTGCGGCTGGCGCTACGGGGGCCACACAGGCCGCAATCCAGAACGAGAGGGCGATCATAATGATTGATGCGATTCGCATAGCGAACTCCTCGTGTACAAATAGATGATGATTTTCTTTTTATCACTTGTTCGCAATCGATGACCACAATAGATATCTCGGTAGATCATAGTCGTTTGCGGCTGGAACGCCAAACATCTCCCATTGTTTTTTGAAGATAGCGCCCGTGTGTAGGCTGGGCAAGGCCAAGAACTGAAGGCGCGCTACAAATTCCTGGATTCTGCTGGGTAGAGGGTTTACACGACCGCCATTCCGCATTTATAATATGCTCATGCAAGGGAATGTAGGCGAACAGGGTATCACGCATAGCTTCTCGTGATTGCCCATGGCCCAATGTTCGCCGGCGTAAGGTCGATATTTATGTCATGCAACAGCGGGCCAATTGCGCCTATGACAGGTTTTGGACACACGGCGCCAGCTAACGGCGGCATCAGAGGGGGAACTCGTGAAAAGTGAAGAACGCGTGGCAACTGTCCAGCCGGCAGAGAAGATGCGTTATCTCTCCGAATTGGCCGTCTTCCAGGATTTGACCCCACGCGAGATGGAGGAGCTGAACCGCGTCACCACCATGAGCACAGTACCCAGGGGGCGCGTCTTCTATCGCCCCGAAGAGCCGGGTGAGGTTCTTTTCATTCTAAAAGAAGGCCGCGTTCAGCTTTATCGCATTAGCCCCGAAGGCAAAAAGCTGGTGATCACGACGCTGGGCCCGCACACGCTCTTTGGTGAGATGGCGCTGTTGGGCGCCAAAATGCATAACACCTTTGCCGAGGCGGTGGAAGACTGCCTCATCTGTGTCATGAGTCGCACTGATCTGGAGCGATTGATTTTGAGCAAGCCGCAGGTGGCTTTGCGGCTGCTCGAGAGCACGGGCAAACGGCTCCGTGAGGCTGAAGAGCGCCTCGAGAATATGGCGTTCAAGGGCATCCCCGCGCGGCTGGCCAGCCTGTTGTTGCGTCTGGCGGAAGAGCAGGGTAGCGCGGTCATCAATGGCCTGACTCACCAGGATCTAGCCGAAAGTGTGGGCACCTATCGGGAGACGGCAACCCAGGTGCTCAATGACCTCAAGGCGGGTGGCTATATTGACATCGGCCGCAAGCGAATCACGCTGCTCAACCGTGAGGGGCTTGAAGTGGTGGCCGAGAGCTGATCTGTGTGTTGATGGCAATGCCCGCATAACGACGACCTATGGGCAAAGCCAGTTGACAATTGATTATAAGGCGCGTACAATTTTACCAGCGAGACTTTGTGCGATATGGCACAATCTCGCATCCACCGATGAGAGCGGGCGCAACAAGTCGGCGCATCTGGGGGATGCAATCGATACGGTGTGCGTGGCGTAAAACCACGTTCCCGGCCTATCAATAAAACGGTTGTAGACCGTGCGTTGTAGACTGTACGCTGTAGACTGTACGCTGTAGACTGTACGCTGTAGATCGTACAATGACAAGTTGTAACCCTGACATTTCGCACCGCCAAGTATTTTAGGAGGTTTCACCCACATGACCCACGTGATCTTTGACCTGTGCATCCGCGACGGCGCATGCGTGGAGGTCTGCCCAGTTGAGTGCATTATCCCTGGCTTTCCGGAAGATGAGTGGCCCTGGTACTACATCGACCCGGATACCTGCATCGACTGTGGCGCCTGTGTCCCCGAATGTCCGGTGGCCGCCATCCTGCCCGAGGAAGATCTGCCGGAAGACCAGCAGTATACGACCGAACTGAATGCGCTCTTCTTCACCGATGGCCCCGGTTACGCCGCGCTCGACATGGCAAAGTAAGCGTATTTCCGTCTAGGCTGAAGAGCCTCGTTTATTCAGCCGCCTGCCCTTTGCGTGCTCAAGGCAACCGCAATTGAGTTGTCGCCTGGCCGGTCGCACCCACTTTGCATGACAGTGGCTAGCGGCTACGGCGCCGGGGCTTTCGCATCGAACCCGACGCGTAGGCGTTTTGGTGCTCAAATGCCCAATTCAAACCTCTGCCCCCGCAGAGGTTTCTTCATTTTGCATCATAATCCTGTAGCTCAAATTTTGAGGACTCATGACCGAGGCAATCCCATTCCGACCACCCGATTGGAGCAATGTGCGTCGTGCGCTGGTGATCATGGCGCACCCTGACGACCCGGACTTCACCTGCGCCGGCACGGCCATTCAAATGGCGCGCCAGGGGATCGAAGTGACCTATATGATATTGACCAACGGAGACAAGGGCAACCACAATCCTGAAATTACGCGCAACCAGTTGATTGCCCTGCGCAAGATCGAACAGCGCAAGGCCGCTGCCCTCTGTGGGGTTCACCAGGTGCTCTTTATGGAAGAGGAGGACGGCTTCTTGCAGCCATCGCGCCAGCTGCGCGAGCGCGTGACGCGCGAGATCCGGCGCATCCGCCCCGAACTGGTCATCTGCACCAATCCCGACCGCTATTTTGTGGGCGATGGCTATATCAACCACCCCGACCATCGTAACGCCGGGTTGGTGGCGCTGGAGGCGATTTTCCCGGCGGCAGACAACCCTATGTTCTTCCCTCAGATGGCCGATGAAGGCTATTTGCCGCACAAGATCAGCCAGCTCTATGTGTTTGGCCACCCTGAGTCTGACACACGGATCGACATCACCGACGACATCCAGACCAAGATTCAGGCGATCCTCTGCCACGAAACCCAGATTGCCGACCCCATCGAAGGCCCCAAACGGTGGATGGAGCGCTGGGGCCAAGACCAACCCGACGGCAGCCGGCGCTATTTTGAGCAGTTCAAAGCAATGAGATTTGGCTAATCGCCAATCAAAAAACGGACGGGTGCGCCCGTCCGTTTTTTGATCAGAATTGGCTAACGCTATTGAATTTCCGCCATCAGCTCGGCTTCGAGCGCATTGGCCTCAGCGGTCAACCGGTCGAGCGTCGCCTGGATGTCGGCCCCCTGCATGATCTCGTTGAAGGCCTGGGTGGCGGCGTCGCGCACCCCCTGGTAAGA
>JAHDWG010000035.1:6563-28042 GCA_023384495.1 Caldilineaceae bacterium | reverse complement strand
GCCACGCGCAGCGTGCTAAAGATGCCGTCGTTGGACTTGCCCATGTCGTCTTCAATGGGCAGCACAAAACACGCCGCAAGCTGCCCCAGCGGCGTGCCCGCGCCCGTAAAGGTGGGGCTGTTGGGGTAGAAACGGCGCTCGGTCATCAACTCGTAAAACGCGCGCGTCGCCGCCGCGACATCGCCGCCATGCTCCGTTTCCACCTGGGCCAGGTGATAGGCCAGCCGGTAGAACATGCCGGCGGGCGTCTCGAGCAGTGTTCCGTCGAGGTCGCGGCGCAGATAGCGCTTCTCCAGCACCTTGACGGCGTTGGGGGGCAAATCGATGGCCTCGTCGTTGACATAGGCGGGCAGATTGTCAAGCCGGGTGCGCTTGCCCTTCTCGTTCTCGATGACAGTGTAAGGGCTTGGAGCGTTAAGCCCCGTTATTGGTTTGGACGGAGACTGAGCTTTCACCCTAAGCAAACTGTTAGAAGTCGGACTTGGGCTGCTCATAGCATGGTTCCTCCTTAGGTGTTTGGGTAGAACGTGATCGTGGTTTGACAAGATGGAATATGTGTTGATATACTTTTCAAGTTCCACCTGCAAACTACAATACCAGACGCCTTTGGATCCTATGCTTGATAGGAGCAGCCCAAGGTGTAGGTGGAGACGGTCGATGAACTAAGTCCTCTCGCAAAAGATCTGAGTTCATCGACCGCTACCGATAGGATCATAGCAGAGCTATGATCCTATTTTTCTTGTCTTGTCGCTTGCTTCAGCACATACCTATGTCCCGGTTTAGAGGTTGGCGGTAACGGGTTGCCCGCGATCGAGGTCACCGTAATTCCCGTCTTGCCACCTCTTGGCCCAATCTCTTCATATATCCCGGAGACAGGTGTAATGCCACCGGGTTTCAACATCTGAGCATAACCAACCATTGCACAATATCCCCTCTCGCTGCAATGCGCAGCATACTAATTGAATTACGCCTATGATATTCCCAATACCTCAACACTAAACTCAACTCGGGGTTGACCGACGGTGCCCGCGCACACGCTTGTTCTTTCCGTCGCTGCCCTTGCGGGTATGCGACTTCACGGTCACGATCTTCCTATCCGCTCTCGTTTTCGCCATCTAGCCTCACCTCCTTTCGAGAAAAATGTAGGCGACACTGATTGCCGCCCACTTTTGCCCGCAAGCTGTTCGGTTGTGTGCAAAAGTCAGAGGCAATCGATATTCGGTTAGGGGGCCGGGCGGGCCATGAGCCGTTCCATTTCGGCGCGCAGCTCGGTCACATCCTTGACATCGAGATAGACGCTGGCGAACCGGATGTAGGCCACCTGGTCCAGATTGGCCAGATGGTCGAGCACCATGCGGCCAATCGTCTTGCTGGCCACCTCGGCGCGGCCCACGCCGTGCAGCGCCTCCACGATCTGGTCGGCCATGTGCTCGATGGTGGCGCTGCCAATCGGTCGCTTGACCGTGGCAAGCTGGATGCCCCGCAGCAGCTTCTGGCGGTCGAACGGCTCGCGGCGCCCGTCGCTCTTGGTGACAAGCAGGTCCGCCGCAACGTTCTCATACGTGGTAAAGCGCTGGCTGCATTCCTCGCATTGCCGTCGCCGGCGGATGGCGTCGCCGGCGTCTCGTGTATCGATGACCTTGTGTTGCCCATGACCACAGTGCGGACATTCCATACGAATATCCCATCGTTGAAACTTGGTTTATCAACAATATATTGTATGCTTACGAGGAGAAACCACTATATGTAGCGCTGTGGTCGAAGTATAGCATAGGATCAGCAACGGTGCAAATAGCAAACGGTTGTTCTACAGGCGAGAGCGCTACGCCATTTGTCGTAGATTTGCTACAGACGCAAAAATTTAAGGTTGCAACCGTAAGCTCAGCTTTGGACAACTCGACCAAGCCTGACTAAAAAAGGGCGCTACATAATCCATGACGGCAATAAGGAGGGAAGGTCACGGAGGAAATGTCACGGAGGAAATGTCACGGGAGAAATCCAGGATGGGGCGGTTCGGAAGGAATGGGGGAGATTGGGGAGGGGAGCGCCACCTGGCGTGCGCCAGCTTCGTCCAATCTCCCCAATCTCTGCCTCAACTTGTTGTTTCACCTGACGGTTCGCTTACCCCGTCACGTATCGTTACTTCCCGTTGCGCCGGCGCAGAAATGCGGGGATGTCCAGGTCGTCACGGTCAAATGTGCGCACCAAATGGTCGCCATTGGCCTTGGGCGCCTCGACGCGCGCCGGCTGGACGCGCGGCTCATACGTGCGATGGCCTTCCACCGGGCGATGGTTCAGCCCGCTCAGCAGGGACGTGTCTTCGATGCGGGCGCGGTCGAAGCCGGTGGCGATCACGGTGAGCTGCACCTCGTCCTGCATCGTCGGGTCGATGACGGCGCCAAAGATGATGTTGGCCTCGGGGTGGGCATTGGCGCGCACCGTTTCCGCCGCCTCGTTTACCTCAAAGAGGCTCAGTTCTTCGCCACCCTTGATGTTAAAGAGGATGGCGCGCGAGCCGTCAATCGAGATGTCGAGAAGCGCGCTGTGGATGGCCTGGTTGGCCGCATCCTTGGCCCGGTTGTCGCCCGAGCCGCGGCCGATGGCCATCAGCGCTGGGCCGCCCTCCAGCATGATCGAGCGCACGTCGGCAAAGTCGAGGTTGACCAGCCCCGGCACGGTGATCAGCTCGCTGATGCCCTGAATGCCCTGGCGCAGCACATCATCCGCCGCCTGGAACGCCACGTTGATGCTCGCCTTGCGGTCGACGATCTGCAACAAGCGGTCGTTGGGGATGGCGATAAGCGTATCGACGTTGCGCGTCATCTCGGCCATCGCGCCCTCGGCGGTGCGCCGCCGGTGGCTCCCCTCAAAGGTGAAGGGCTTGGTCACTACCCCAATCGTGAGGATGCCCATCTCTCGGCTCACGCCTGCAATCACCGGCGCCGCGCCCGAACCGGTGCCGCCGCCCATGCCCGCCGTCACAAAAACCATGTCGGCGCCCTTGACCATCTCTTTGATCTCTTCCTTGCTCTCTTCGGCGGCGCGCTGGCCGATTTCTGGGTTGCCGCCCGAGCCGAGCCCCTTGGTCAGCTTCTCTCCAATCCGCAGGCGTTGCGGCGCATTGGAGAGCATCAACGCCTGGGCATCGGTGTTGACCGAGATAAATTCGACGCCTTGAATGCCGGCCTCTATCATGCGGTTGACGGCATTCTGACCACCACCACCCACACCAACCACCTTGATATTGGCGAAATTCTCCACATACTGCGGCTGCACAGCCTTCCGTGTCATGGGTCACTCCTTTATAAGACAACTGGATTGGGTCACAATATAGGTCACAACGTAGGTCACAACGTAGGTCACAAACTTGATTGGGTCACAGCATGGGTCACTGCAGAAAATTCCAGACTCCAAGATCGCAAGTCCAAAATCGCAAATCCAAAATTGCATCATCCGGGCAGCAGATTCTTGAGCCACTTCACCGTCTGGCCCATCCACACCGAAGCATCGCCGCCGGGGCCACCGGCCTCGGCGCGGAAGCGACGGTGCAGCGAGCGGGCGTCTTCGCGCATGCCCCAGAGCAACAGCCCAACGCTGGTGGCGAAGGCCGGTGATTGGAGGGCGCGGCTCATGGCGGCGATGGGTAGATGGCTGCCCGGCGCGCCCACCCGCACCGGCGTCCCCAGCAGGTTGCGGCCCAGTTCGGCCATGCCGGGCAACTGGCTCGCCCCGCCCGTCAACACAATGCCGGCGGGGATTTTGGCGAAAAAGCCCGCCTTGGTCAATTGTGCCTTGGCCTGCTCAAAGATCTCTTCGGCCCGGCACGCGAGCACTTCGCTCATGAAGCGGCGGTTGAAATTGCGCTCGCCCCGTTCGCCAAAGACCGTTGCCCAGACCATTTCATCTTCGGCCACCCGTTCGGGGATGACATGGCCGTGGCGCAATTTGAGCATCTCGGCGGTCTCAAACGGCGTATGCAACACTTCGGCCAGATCATTGGTGAGGTGATTGCCGCCCACGTCGAGGATAAAGGTGTGGCATAGCCCATCGTCGCGGAAGACAGCCACATCGGTGGTGCCGCCGCCAACGTCCATCACCGCTACGCCCATGCGCCGCTCTTCCGGGCGCAACACCGCCTCGTTGCTGGCCAGCGGCTCCAGCACCAGATCGTCCACAT
The DNA here is from genome assembly GCA_023384495.1 of Caldilineaceae bacterium. Lineage (GTDB taxonomy): Bacteria > Chloroflexota > Anaerolineae > Caldilineales > Caldilineaceae > CFX5. The sequence continues at coordinate 23,865 of JAHDWG010000035.1, read as the reverse complement.
CCACCCCGTGTGTGGTGATGCACTGCACCACGTTCTGAATCGCGGTGCTGCTGCCCGTGACAATATGGGCGTCCACCTCCAATCGATAGGCGCTCATGCCCACCGGTTGTTGCGCTTCGACCTGGCCGTCGACAACCCAGTGGCGGGCAATGGTGTGGATCACCTCTTGGTTTTGCGGCAGGGCCACCGCACGGGCGCCCTCCAGCGCCCGCTGCATGTCGGCCCCGGTGACGCCCGCGCGCCGGTCGACCGGGCTGACGCCGCGGCTGTTGAGCGTCTGGATGTGGCTGCCCGCAATTCCCACATAGGCGCTGGTCATGTGTTGGCCCATGGCCTGCTCGCACGCCTCGACGGCTTCGCCCACAGCCGCAGTCACCTCGGCCACATTGACCACCGCGCCGCGCCGAATGCCCCGGCTGGGGGCCTGCCCCTCACCGAGGATGCGCAACGCCAGGTTGCCCAAACTGTCATGGGTCAGCCCCGCAGTCAAGGCGCAAATTTTGGTCGTGCCAATATCAATGGCGGATATGATTTCCTGCACGCTACAACCTCCAGAATGCACAAGACGGACCGATGAGTGGCGCTTGTTGCTAAATACCTTTGCTGCCGTACCATTGCCGTTTCATAACTGTCTCATTCGTGTACCGCTTTCGTTCCGCTAAGAACCGAACTGGGCGACGGTTGCGAGCCTCAACTGCTACACCTACGAATGGAATTACTCGCCGCGTGTTCCGGGTTTGCGCCACTTTGATCCTAGGGGCGGCCCGGCTGGTTGGCCAACAGGCCTTCAATGGATATAAACCCGCTCAAACCGCAGGTCAACGATCTGCGGTTGAGCCTCGTTGTTGGCGAACAACCGCTGGATGGCCGCCAGATGCGCAAACTTTCGCTCAGGGTTGCGGCCATCACCCCAATAGACCCAGGTCAGCGCGCCGGGCAGATGGAAGTTCAGCCCATAGTCCCGGTTGAAGCGCAGTTGCCCCAACTCGGGCAGCGCCGCCCACAGCGCCTGCGCCCCAGCCAGCGCCGATGCATCCATTGCCGGTTGATCGGGCTGCGTCACCGCCTGCGCATCGCCGTGCGGGTCGATGATCTGTGGCAGCGTGGCGTAGCGCTCATCCGGCATGAGCAGCGCCTGCCCGTCCGCCATCACCCAGAAGGTAGCCTCGTTGGTCACCCAGAGCGCCACCGGCTCGGCTTCGACCACCTGGATCCGCACCTCGTTGGGCGGCGTCACCGAGACCGCCGCGTCGGCGACAAAGGGCAACGCCACAACGCGGGATCGGATCTGTTCGGGTCGCAGCCAAAAGAGGTTCCAACTGTCTACCCCGCTGGCTCTATAGATCTGCTCGGCATCCAGGTACGTCACGCCGCTGATCGATACATTCTCGCGATAGATAAACCACTGCGAATCGGTGTGGACATAGACCACCGCGCTTGCCGCCACGGTCAGACAGAGCATCGCCAACAAGAGACCGAGCCGCCGGCGCAGCCCGCCCCAGCCAAACCCAATCGGCTTGCCCCGCCGCAAGGTCGGCGTGGGGAAGCGCGCCAGCGCCGACTCAAAGCGCCGCATGGTGCGCGCCATCTGCCGTTTGCGCCGCCCCTGTTGTACGTTGCCGGCCCGCGACGGTGTGGCCGCCAGGCCTCGCCCTGCTGGCGGGGCTGGCGGCGCCGGCTGCGGCTCAATAAACGTGCGACCTCGTCGCGGATGAAGTGGGTGTGCTGTGCGCGTCATACGCTTCCTGTTGCCGGACGCTCCATACCCAGCGCTCTCCGGATGCTCCCTCACTGGTCGAGCCGGGTGGTGGCGTTCCGCAGCCGGTCTTGGCGCCGCTCCATCGCCAGCTCGATCAGCCGGTCCACCAGCGCCGGGTAGCTAATCCCGCTGGCCTCCCACAGTTTGGGATACATGCTGATGCGCGTAAAGCCGGGCATGGTGTTGATCTCGTTGAGATAGAGCTGCTTGGTCTGGTCGTCGAGCAGAAAATCGACGCGCGCCAGCCCGCTGCAATCGGCAACGCCAAAAGCCTGCACGGCTATGCGCTGCGCCTCCGCCGCCAGGGCCTCGTCAATTGGGGCGGGAATCAGCAACTGGCTGTTGTCGTCCAGATATTTGGCGGCATAATCGTAAAATTCATTGCCCGGCGCCACCTCGCCGGGAATGCTGGCCACCGGCTCGTCGTTGCCCAGTACGCTCACCTCGATCTCGCGGGCGTGGGGCACCGCCTGCTCGACCACGACCTTGCGGTCATAACGACAGGCCAGCTCGATTGCCGCGGCCAGCGCCGCGCGGCCGCGCGCCTTGCTGATGCCGATGCTGCTGCCCAGGTTGGCCGGTTTGACAAACAGTGGATAGCTCAGCGCCGCCTCCAGTTCATCGAGCACCGCTTGAGGCGCGTGCGTCCAACGTTTGCGCAGAATGGCCCGAAACGGCGTCTGGCGGATGCCGGCCTGCGCAAAGAGTTGCTTTGCCAGCGCCTTGTCCATCCCCACCGCGCTGGCCAGCACCCCGCAGCCCACATAAGGGACATCGGCCATTTCGAGCAGGCCCTGCACCGCGCCATCCTCGCCATAGGGGCCGTGCAGCACGGGGAAGATCACGTCGATGGCGGGCAGCGGCGCGCCGTCGGCGCTGTGCGGTAAGAGCGCCCACGGGTTGTCGCGCGGCCCATTGGCGGCGGTGGCGTCCACCACCCCGTCAATTAGCCCATCGGCCAGCGCCGGCGTCATTGCAACACCCAGTTGTTGTTGCGCCTGCCCGTTGGCCAACCACCGGCCCTGCGGTGAAATCCCAATCGGGACAACCGTATGCCCCGCCTTTTGCAGCGCGTCGATCACGTTGCGGGCGCTGGCGATGGAGACCTCATGCTCCCCACTGCGCCCGCCAAAGAGCACACCGACGCGCAACGAACGTTGTTCTTTCATCCCATTACTTCCGTTATCCATCGTGTTTCACTCTTCCATTCGCCCACCAACTGCACTTCCGGCTCCAACCGAATTCCAAAGCGCTGGTGGACCTGTTCCTGCACATGGCGGATCAAGCCCAGCACATCCGCCGCCGTCGCCGCGCCCACACCACCCGGGTTGACAATGAAATTGGCGTGGAGCTGGCTGATCAGCGCCCCGCCCACCTGCGCCCCCTTGAGCCCCGCCGCCTCGATCAGCCGCCCGGCATAGTCACCCGGCGGGTTGACAAAGGTGCTGCCCAGGCTCGGCTCCACCGGCTGCGTCTGCCGGCGGTGGGCCAGGAAGCGTTCGGCGCGGGCGCTGATCGCTTCGGCGTCGCCCGGCGTCAGCCGGAAGTTGGCGCTGAGCACCACCGCCTTGAAGCCGGCCTGCGACGGCTGTCTGCGTTTGAGCGCGCTGTCGCGATAGCTGTATGCAAAGTCCGCAACCGCCATCGAGCGCACCTCGCCCGTTTCGTCGAGCAGCAGGGCGTCTTCGAGCGTGTCTTTGACTTCGCCGCCATGCGCCCCGGCGTTGCCCACCACGGCGCCCCCCACCGTGCCCGGCACGCTCACGGCCCATTCCAGCCCGGCAAGCCCAGCCTTGACGCTGGTGCGCGCCAGCCCGGCCATGGCCGCCCCGCTCTCGGCAAAGAGGTAGGGTCGCTCGTCCACCGGGCCTATGCACTGGAGGGGCGCAGCGTCGATGCGCACGGCCCGGCAGCGGTTGTAGATCACCAGCCCGCGGATGCCGGCGTCGCTGATCAGGATGTTGCTGCCCCCGCCGAGCAGATAGTAGGGTAGGCCCACCTGGCGCGCCCAGCGCGCGAGCTTGATCAACTGGTCCACGGTCTGCACGGCCACAAAATAGTCAGCCGGGCCGCCCACCTTCATGGTGGTGTAGGCGGCGAGCGGCTCGTGGCGGCGCAGCGTCAGCCCCAACGCCGCGGGGAGGGTGAGCGCATCCATAGGGTTCATGATTCCCCACGCAGCCCCGCCAACACCATCTCGGCCACCTTGTGACTGTCCCCCGCGCCCATTACCACCACCACATCGCCGGGCTGAAGCTTTCGTAGCAACTGGCCGGCTGCTTCCGCCAGGCCGCCCACATACGCGATCTGCGGATGTGGGCTGGCGGCGACCACATCGCGGGCGTGGATGCCGCCGTCATCGACCTCGCGCGCGGCGTAGATGTCGGTGACGAGCACCCGGTCGGCGTCGACAAACGCGTTGGCCATCTCGGCCAGCAAATGGCGGGTGCGGCTAAAGGTGTGTGGCTGAAAGATCGCCCAGATGCGCCGGTCGGGGTAGCGGCTGCGGGCGGCGGCCAGCGTCGCCTCCACTTTGATTGGATGATGCGCATAGTCATCGATAACCGTTACCCCGTTGGCTTCCCCCTTCACCTCAAAGCGGCGGCCCGCGCCCTCAAAGGCGCCCAGGCTTGCCACCGCCGCCCGCATGGGGATGTCGCAATAACTGGCGACGGCCAGCGCAGCCAGCGCGTTGCGCATGTTGTGCGCGCCGGGGATGCGCAGCGCCAATTCCCCCTTGGGGGCATGCCACCAGATCAGCTCGGCGCGCTGTGTGTCGCCCTCGGTGCGCAGATGCAATGCCTGCACATCGGCGTATTCGGCCAGCCCATAGGTGATCCAGCAGGGGCCGGGGTCGGTGGCGCGCGCCTCATAGAGCCGGTCGGCGCCCAGGTCGTCGGCGCAGGTGATCACCAACCCGTTGGGCGGCGTGCTGTCGACAAACTGTTTGAACGCCTGCCAAAAGTGTTCGGGCGTCGGGTAGCAGTCGGGATGGTCCCAGACCACATTGGTCACCACAGCCACCGACGGGCGCAGCGACAAAAACATGTGGTCATACTCATCGGCCTCCACCACAAAGAGCGAGTGCTGGCCGGCCGCGGCGTTGCCATGGCCCGGCAGCTCGGCGCCCACAATATAGCCCACATCCAGCCCGGCGTCGCGCAGCACAGTGACGATCATGGCGGTGGTCGTGCTTTTGCCCGCCGACCCGGCCACGGCGATCACCTGACGGTCGGCCAGCAGTACGGGCAAAAAGTCGTCGCGCTTGACCACAGGGATGCCCAGCGCCGCCGCGGCCTGCCGTTCGGGGTTGTCCGCCGCCACTGCGCTGCTGATCAGCGCCACGTCGGGCCGTTCGGCATCGGGCAGCCCGGTCAGGTTTTCGGCGCGCTGCGATGTAAAGATGCGCACGCCCAGCCCGGCCAGCCGTTGTGTCGCCCGGCTTGCCTGGCGGTCGCTGCCGCTGACGACAAAGCCCTGCTCGTGCAGCACCTGGGCGATCGCGCTCAGCCCTGCCCCGCCGATCCCCAACAGGTGGATGCGGAGGGTGGAATCATGATTGCGAAGCCGCGCCTGCCACGCGGGATTGGGTGTTCCAGCATCCATGTCGCTCGATACTCCAGAATCCATCTTGGCTTACCCTCTCACGCGTAGAATCAGCAGCGCGGCGACGGGCAGCATCCAATAGGTGGGCGACTCAAAGACCCGCTGCGGCAGCACCTGCACCAGTTCCTGGCCGGTGGTCGTCAGCGGCAGACAGATCAGGCCAAGCTGTTGCACCGGGTAGTTGAAGCGGTCCAGATAATACCAGAGCGTGCCGGCAATGAGATAGCCGTTGAGAAATCCAATGGCCAGCGTCAACAACGTCCCCTGTGGTGGCGGCGCTTGTGTGCCGGGAAATTCCAACGTGCGCCCCGCATACCCCATAAAGACGATGACCACAAAGACCACCTGAAAGACCAGCATGTAAAAGAGCTGGCGCATCCAGTCGTCGCCGCTGCGCGGCCCAAAAAAGAGATCGCTGGCCCGGTTGAAGACGCCAAGCATTTCGTCCTCGAAAAAGGTGAGGACAAAGATGGCCACCAGAATGATCAGCGTTGAACCCAGCTCCATCCGATACCCGCGCGCCAGGGCAATGATGCCGATCATGGCGCCGATACTATAGAAGAGGACTTCGACTGGGTTCATGGTGTTGCCTGGCTTGAAACAGAATCGTTAACAGTAACATCGGTATGAGGTGACAGTCACTTTTAAAAGAAAAGTGACTGTCACCTCACCTTGCTGGCTTTAGCCCTGCAAAGGTTCATGACTTGGCCTTGGCGTCGCTTTTGGCGCCTCGCAAGCTGCCCGCCACGATTACCAAAAAGAGCGTTAGAATCAGCAGCAGAACCAGCGGTCCCACTGGGCGAATGGCGTCCCACAGCCGCTCCAGGTTGTCGACAATCGCCCCCAAGCCGTTGGCCAAAATCTGAAAGGCGTTGGCGTCCAACGGCAGACCGGGATAGGCGACGCCTTCGGGCAGGAGCAGCGCCAACAGCCGCGGCAGAAAGATCGACGCAAAGAGCAGCCCGTTGGCTGCCCCCAACAAGATTGCCCAACCGCGTAGCCGGGCGTCGGGCGGCGCGCTGGCGCCAAACTTCACCTGCCCGGTCAAGACGCCGGCAAAGGTCTCGAAGATTGCCCCCGGCGTAAAGGGGATCGTGCTGCCCTTGCGCCGCGCTGGGTTGCCGGCGTTGCTGCTGGCAATGTAGGTGATGACGAGCACCAGCACCCAAACCACAAAGAGAAAGCCCTCGCGGTTGGCCTCGGTGATAATGTCGGGCGCCGAACGGAGCGCCTCAAAGCCGGCGTCGGCGTCGGCGCCCAGCCCGCCCGCCGCCGCAAAGCTGATGAACTTGCCACCCAGGTTCGCCAGCCGCACCAATACGTCGCCAAATTCTTGCGAGAAGACCCACCCGGTGAGCGCAACCAGAAAGACGATCAACTCGGCCCGGAAGCCGCGACGATAGCCCACCCACGCAAAAAAAAGCAGGTAGATGACAAAGGTGATGGCGACATCAATGCGAGTGGTCATGGTTACCGGTTCAAATCGACGATCATTCTACATACATTTTACATAAGCTCTCGTCGCCATGGCTCGTCACTGGCCAAGCCGGACCAGCGTGGCGGCGATGTTTTGCGCCGCTTCTGGCTGGGCAAGCCGGGCCAGCGCCACTTCCATCTGCTGACGCCGCGCCGGGTCGCGCACCAGCGCGAGGACGGTTTCCGCCAGTTGGGCGCTCAGCGTATCGTCGGCGATGATTACGGCGCCGCCCTGTTGCGCCAGCGCTTCGGCATTCTGTAACTGGTTGACGCCCAACAGCGGAACCAGGACCGACGGTAGCCGCGCCACCGTGAACTCGCCCAGCGTGCTGGCCCCGGCGCGCGCCACTGTCAGGTCCGCCGCAGCGAGCGCCAGCGCCATCTCCCCATGCAGATAGGGGACAGGGTGATAGCGGTTGCGCGGCGCGGCTGGCAATTGCCCCAACGGCGCCTCGGCGGCCAGCAGCGGCCAATCGCGCTCGCCCACCACGTGCAATAGGTGAACATGGGGCAGCAGCTTTTCGAGCGCGGCCCATGTGCAACGGTTGATATTGCGCGCGCCCTGACTCCCCCCCCAAACCAGCAACAGGGGCAACGGCGCGCCATCGTCTCCCGGCTCGTTCAAGGGCCGTTGCAACTGTTCGGCCAGTTGGCGACGAACCTCTTGGCGGTTGTGGGCATGGGCCGCCGCATCCAATCGCCCGCCGCCGGTGGCGCTGAGCAGATCTTGGCGCACAGGGTAGCCAGTGACAACCGCCTTGCCGCGCGGCGCTTCCCCGCCGAAATAGCGGGTCGCCGCGGGCATGGTCACGGCCACACGCTGGGCCAGATAGCTCAACGTGCGGATCGCCCAGCCCGGCACAAGGTCAGGCAGGTAGATCAGCACGGGGATGTTTCGCAGCCGGCAGGCCACCACTACCGGCGCACAGACGTAGCCGCCGGTGACAAAGCCCACATCGGGCTGGAACTGTTTGATGAGCGCCAGGCTCTGTCTGATCCCTGTGACCATGCGTACTCCATTGACCAGTGCCGTCACGGGGTTGATCCCCCGCACCTGGCCGGTCTCTATCCCGGCAAAGGGGATGCCCGCCCGCTCTACCAATACCCGTTCCATGCCCTCGACGGCGCCAATCCACAGCCGCTTATCATGACTGGGGGCTGAGGGCTGGAGACTGGAGACTGGAGACTGGGGGCTAGAGCGTCCAGCTTCCGATCCCCAGTCGCTACGTTTTTGCGCCGCGTTTGGCGGTGGCGCGGCGGCTCCGTTGGGCAGTTGGGCGAGCACGGCCAGCGCCGGATAGACGTGGCCGCCGGTTCCGCCACCCGAAATCAAAACGCGCATAGGGCTGTTTTCCTGCATTCGGAGCGCCGCCGCTCTGCTCTGGGGCGCTGCTGTAATAGCTAATGCTGAGCAAGATGCCGATAGCGCCCAGCGCGGTGACCAGGGAGCTGCCGCCATAGCTGATAAAGGGCAACGTCACGCCGGTGGGGGGGGCTGCGGCCACCGTCACCGCCATGTTGAGCAGCGCCTGCAAAATCAGCGACGAGGTGACGCCGACGGCCACCAACATGCCGAAGTTGTCGGGCGCGCGCAGCGCGATTCGCAACCCGCGATAGGCCACCAGGGCAAAGAGCAAGATGACAAAGAGCGCGCCCAGCAAGCCCAACTCTTCACCGACGACGGCGTAAATGTTGTCACTCCAACTGAGGGGCAAATAGCCCGGCAACTGCGCCTGCCCGGCGCCCACGCCAACCCCGCCAGGGCCGCCGTTGATCAGCGCCTCGACTGCCCGCTGCACCTGATATTCGGAGCTGCGCATGGGGTCCCAAACCGACTCCCAATAGCGATCCAACCGCCCTTTGGCGTAGCTGCTGTAGTTGAGCACCAGACCAAATGTCAGGGCGCCTACCACCAGGATCAGCGCCAACTGTTTGAGCTCGGCCCCGGCAATAAAGAACATAATGCCGGCGGTGGCGACGATCAGAATCGCGGTGCTGATCTCAGGTTGGGCGACGATCAGCACCGAAATGGCGCCCATGAGGACGCTAAAGGGCAGCAGACCGACGCGCACATTGCGGATGCGCCCTCCCTTGCTGGCCAGCCAGGCCGCCACATAGAGGATCACAATCACCTTGACCGGTTCTGACGGCTGCACACTGCCGCCAAAATAGGTGCGCGTCGAGCCAAAGCGGTCGACGCCAAAGACCAAAACTGTGAGCAGCGACAGCAGCGCCACCCCCATCAAGGGCACACTCCAGCGCTCCCACCAGCGATAGGGGATGCGGGCGGCGATGATCATGGCTGCCACGCCCACCGCGCCCCAGAGCAGTTGGCGCACGGCAAAATAGTAGGGGTCTTCAAAGCCGACGATCCCGCGCGCATAGCTGGCGCTAAAGACCATCACCAACCCTAACCCCAAGAGGATCACCACCACCGACAGCAAGCCCCAGTCGTAGCGCCCTGTATTGGATTGTGCCCGCCCGCGTGTAGCTGTTGTCATGACGTTTCGTTTGGCCTATACACCGTCCATCGTCCTATCGCCCATCGTCCTACCGTCCATCATCGCTCGCAATCCACCTCTCCACCAATTGGCGAAAATGCTCGCCGCGCGCCACAAAGTCCTTATAGGCGTCATAACTTGTGCCGCCGGGCGAAAGGAGCACAACCGTCTGCACTGGGGCGTTGCCCGCCCGGGCGCAATCCTTCACGCTCGAATCAGCGACGCGAGCGGCAAGTTCGACGGCCTCGTCGAGCCGCTGGACAATCGCTGTATTGGGCGCATGTTGCTTGTGATAGCGCGCCCGCTCTTGCACGAGCCCCACGATCATCGCCCCCGCATGACCAAAGCCAATCAAGTAGTCCACCCGCCGGATCGCCTCATCGGCAAATTGCTCCCAGGGGAGGTTTTTGTCTTTGCCACCGGCCAGCAAGATGAGCGTCTGTCCCTCTGGCGGGAAGCTACGCAGCGCCGCCAGCGCCCGCTCCGGCGCGGTGGCGATGCTGTCGTTGATCCAGCAGACGCCGCCGCTCTCGGCCACCACCTCAAGCCGGTGCGCAACCTGGCGCATGGCCGCTACGGTGGCCCCGGCGGCCCCACTGATGGCGGCGGCGGCCAACAGGTTGCTGATATTGTGGTCGCCGCGCAGCTTGACCTCATCGCGCCGGCAGATGGCCTGCCGGTTGTAGCGCAATGTGTCACCGTCGAGCCAGGCGCCCGCGGTGAGCGCATGGCGGCGGCTGAAGGGGACGACAGTGGCCTGCCCGTGGGCGAGGGCGGCCTCGGCGTCAGCCAGCGCGGCCTCAAGCAGCCATTCGGGCGGAACATCGGGCGCACACGCAGGCGCCGCCCCCATGGTTGCGCGCGCGGTCACCGGGTCATCGGCGTTGACGACGACTGTGGCCCCTGCCGGCAGCGAGCGGAGCAGGTTGAACTTGGCTTCGGCATAGGCGGCCATAGTGGGGTGCCGGTCCAGGTGATTGGGCGTGATGTTGAGAATGGCCGCCACATCCGGCCCCACCTCCGCAACCTCCCCCCAGGCAAGGGCCGGGTCAAAGAGTTCGAGTTGGAAGCTGCTCAATTCGAGCACGATCCGGTCGCCGGGGACGATCCGCTCCAGGCGATCGATGAGGGGCTCGCCAATGTTGCCGCCCACATGGACAGCCGGCTGGCCCGCGGGCGCCGAGGCGGCCAGCATCAGGCCGGTCAGCGTGGTAGTCGTGGTCTTGCCGCTGCTGCCGGTGATCGCAACCAGCGGGCCAAGCCCCATCTGGCGCGCCAATTGGAATGTCAACAGGCTGTCGTTGCTGAGGCGAATGCCGCGGCCAATCGCCGCCTGCACAATGTCGATCTGGGGCGGGACGCCCCCGCTCAGGCAGAGCAGGTCGCAGCCGTCGAGAAGGGTCATGGGGTGGCCTCCCAGCGCCAGTTCCACTGGGAGCGCACCCAGCGCGTCGATCTCGCGCTGGAGCTGTTCCGCCGGGGCGTTGTCGCTGATCACCACGCGGGCGCCATGTTGCGCAAAGAAGCGCGCCAGCGCCGACCCCTGCCGGGCCAGCCCGAGGATGACGACTTTTCGGTTGCGGAAATCGAATTGCGTTTGCACTGCGTTGGCCTTTGACGATAAGCGATAGACGATGGACGCTCAATCCAAAACTGAGGGCCCCAATCCAGAATCAGACGAGGGCGAGGGCCACGCCCAACATCCCGCTGAGCACGCCGACAAGCCAGAAGCGTTCTTTGATCTGCGTCTCACTCCACCCCAGCAGCTCAAAGTGATGGTGGAGCGGCGCCATCTTGAAGATGCGGCGGCCTTCGCCATAGCGGCGCTTCGTATATTTGAACCAGGCCATCTGCAGTGAGCTGCTCAATGCCTCGGCGACAAAGACCGAGCCGACAATCGGCAGCAGCAGCCATTGGCCGGTCATCACCGCCACCAGCCCCAGCGTCGCGCCGAGCGCCAGGCTGCCCGTGTCGCCCATGAACATCTGCGCCGGGTGGGCGTTGTACCAGAGAAAGGCCATGAGTGCGCCGACGATGATAAAGCAAAAGTACATCAGATAGACCTGGTTTTGCAGATAGGCAATGATGCCGTAGCTGGCAAAGGCAATGCTGCTGATGCTGCCGGCCAGACTGTCCAGCCCGTCGGTGATGTTGACCGCGTTGCTCATTGCCACAATGAGAAAGATGGTGACCGGCACAATCAGCGGCCCGATGCGAAAGAAGCCGCCTTCATATGGGCCGCGCAGACCGGGCACGCCCACATAGTCCCATTCAGGCGGGCCAAAATAGAGCACCAGCGCCACCGCCGTGGCAATCGCCAATTGGACAAGGCTCTTCATGCGGGCGCTGATCCCTTCGCCGCGAGCGCGCAACCCGCGTATGCCCTGCCAGTCATCCACCGCGCCGAGCACGGCGTGCGAAGCCAGGCAGAAGAAGAGGATCAGCGTGCTCTGGCCAATCAGGTTCATGCCCCACAGGTTGGCGATGTTGAGCACGCCGGTGATGAGCAACACGGGCAGCACGATGAGAATGCCGCCCATGGTCGGCGTGCCCGTTTTGACCTGGTGACCGCCGGGCAGCTCGACGCGGATCTGCTTGCCGATGCCCCACCGCTTGAGCAGCGCGATGAGCGGACTTCCCCAAATGACGGCGATCAAGAAGCTCACGGTGCCCAATGTCAGTGCATTCGCCATGGAGAACCCCACCCCCAGTTGAATCGAATCGCGCCCTATGATCTGATGCAGATTGTTAAGTATATAGACAATAATGACGCCCACGCACGATAATAACAAGATCAACCGCGGGCGTTGAATGGTTCTGTCTCGTTGCTCGATGCGCATAGGTTCAACTTCCTCAATACAATCAATAAACCAACACGGTTGGATCGATAACCAGCTCGGCGACAATACTGTCCATACCCACTGCCCGGCTGCCCTTGACCAAGACCATATCGTCGGCGCGCAAGGCCGTCTGCAAGAATGTTACCGCGGCTCGTTCGTCGGGCAACAGGTGAATCGTGTCTGGGTTGTGTCCGGTGCGGATGGCCTCCTCGCCAATCAGGCGCCCCAGCTCGCCCACGGTGACCAACAGGTCCACCACATCGGCTGCCCGTAACCCCACCATACGGTGGCCCTCATCGGTGTAATCGCCTAGTTCGCGCATGTCGCCCAAAACGGCCACCCGTCGCCCCTGGCCCGCCGGCTCCAGATCTTGGAGCAGGTTGAGCGCGGCGATGGTGCTGGCTGGGCTGGCGTTGTAGGTGTCGTCGATGATGGTGGCGCCATTGATGCCCGCCGTCACCACCAGCCGCAATTGGCTCGATAGGCTCTGTAGCCCGGCGACAATCTCCTCCCAACTAAGCCCCTCCACCAGCCCCAGGGCGGCGGCGCGCAACGCGGTGTGGACGCTGTGACGCCCCAGCAGCGGCGCCCGCACATACAGCGTTTCGCCCTGATAGTGAAAGCGAAAGCGGATCCCCTCCATCCCGGCGCTTTCGATGGCGTCGGCCCACAGGTCGGATTCGGGCGTCAACCCATAGCGGAAGATGCGCGCCTGGGTCTGGCCGGCCATGGCCCGCACAAAGTCGTCGTCCCAGTTGAGGATGGCGACGCCGCCGTCATCGGCTGTGGGCAAGCTTTGCACCAGTTCGGCCTTGGCCTGGGCGATCCGCTCGATGGCGCCCAGCCGCTCCAGGTGCACCGGCCCCACGTTGGTGACAATGCCAATGCGTGGCCGCGCCAGCACACACTGGGTGCGGATTTCGCCCATCTCATACATGGCGATCTCCAACACCGCCCGTTCGTGTTCGGGGCCTAGCTCCAACAGCGCAAAGGGAAGCCCCTGGCCGCCGTTGAGGTTGCCGCGGCTGTGCAGCGTCCGGTAGCGTTGGCGGAGCACCGCTGCGGCCAGCTCTTTGGTGCTGGTCTTGCCCACGCTGCCCGTGATGCCCACCACGGTCAGGTCGGGCGAGCAGCGATGGATGCGCTGAAAGGCCCCGGCGCGCTGAAAGGCATCCAGTGAACTGTTGACTAGGTAGACCAGCGCGGTCTCGGCATCGATGCGTTCGAGCAGCGCGCTGTGGTCAACCCCGCCTGTTGTGCAATCGATGATGACCGCGCCTTGCGCCATAGCCTGTTCTCGCCCGCGCGCTTCGCAGATCACGGCGCGGGCGCCTTGAGCCAAGGCGGCGCCCACAAAGTGGTGACCGTCGGTGGCTTGCCCCACAAAGGCGACAAAGAGATCGCCCGGCGCAACATCACGGCTGTCGAGCACGGCGCGGCCAATCGGCAGCGGCGGCAGCGCTAGCGGGGGGATGTCGCCGGTGATCGCCTGCCAAAGCGTATGGTGGGTGACGCGAGTCTCTACAATCGGTCGCATAGGGTTGTAATCAGTGCGCTCTCCAGCCTACTTCACACCTTCCAACAACAATCGTATCCGTTCCGCCTCGATTTCGGCAAGCCGCTCAGCCCCCAATCGGATCTCGTCGGGCGGGATGCCGAGGTGGTCGAAGAGCCGCCGCGCAACCTGTGCAAAGACCGGCGCGGCTGTGTGCGTGGCCCACAGGCTGATGTTGGGGTCGGGCCGGTCGAGCTTGACCAACACGACAAATTGGGGGTCATCCGCCGGGGCAAAGCCGACAAAACTGACGATCGTCTCGTCGCGCAGATAGCCGCCTTCACCGGGGATCTGCGCGGTGCCGCTCTTGCCGGCAATGCGATAGCCGGCCACGCCCGCAGCTTCGTTGCCCGTGATCACTGTGTCCACCATCATGGCGTTGAGCATTGCTGCGGTGGCCGGCTTGATGACGGGGCGAACCTGGGTGGGTTGGGTCACCCACACCCGTTCGCCTTCGACGCGCGCATGGACAATGTAGGGCCGCATGAGCAGGCCGCCATTGGCGATTGCCGCCGTGGCGTTGAGCATCTCGATTGGCGTGATGGCCAACCCTTGGCCAAAGCTATTGGTGCCCAGGTCTGAGACGCTCCAGTTGGGGTTGCCGGGCGCCTTAACCAGCCCGCGCACCTCATCAGCCAGGTCGACTTCGGTCAATTCGGTGAAACCAAAGCGTTCGACATAGCGATAAAAAACGTTGCTGCCCATTTCCACCGCGATCTGCGCCGTCACCACATTTAACGAACGGGCCAGCGCATCGGTTGCGCTCACGCGTCCGTAGCCGACACGGTTGCTGTTGAAGATCAGCCGTGACCCAACGGTGACGACGCCCTCATCGGTATAGACCTTGGTAGGCGTGATGACACCCGTATCCAGCGCGGCGGCCATGGTGACGATCTTGAAGATCGAGCCCGGCTCATAGAGCCGGCTGACGGTGGGGTCGACAAAGCGGCTGTAATCGCGCTCGGTGCTATAGGCGTTGGGGTCGTAGCCCGGGTAGTTGGCAATACCCAGCAGGGCGCCGCTCTTTGGCTCCATGACCATAATGCTGCCACCCTCGGCCCTGAAGCGTTCCACCGCCTTTTGCAACTCGTCTTCGATAATCGACTGTACGCCGCTATCCACCGTAAGCACCAGATCTTTGCCGCTCATCGAGGGCACAAAGCGGCGGACCGGCTGGGGCAACACATCAAGCGTGGTATGGCTTTTGGTGCGCAGATTGGCGCTGCGCCGCGGGTCGAGAAACGTATCGTAATATTCTTCAATGCCGTACGTTCCCTCGCCGTCGACGCGGACAAACCCGAGCAGATGGCCGGCCAACGCGCCTTGCGGGTAGTAGCGTTTCGGCGCCGGCAACACGGCCACACCTTGTAACAGCGGGACGACATTTTCTTCGGCGTCGTGGGCGAGAAAGGCGCGCAGCCTGTCACCTGCTTCCAAGCTCACCTGTTTCGCCAACTCCACATAGCGTCTGTCGGCCGCCTCGTAGAGCTGTGCGCTGGTTTCGGCTGCGGGCAGACCAATCAGCGTTTGAAGTTGGCCGGCCACCATCTGGCGCGCTGCTTCGGTGCGGATCACGCTGGGGTCGGCCACCACATTGTAGAAGAAGCGGTCGGCAGCCAACAGTTCTCCTCGGCGGTCGACGATGACGCCGCGCGGCATGGTGCTGGCGGCCAGCGCAGCGGGTGTGGTGCGGTCGAGCCAGCCGATCACCTGGTGGTGGAGCAGCCGCACGACGACCAGGCTCGCCAGCACGCCAAGGCCCGCCACCAACAGCCAGATGCGCCACAGCTGTTGGGGCGGACGGGGCGCAGGCGCCATCTGTGGCTGGTCGCTCATCGCTGAGGGCGCAGCGCTCTGAGGTGAAGGTTTGGCCGATTGGTCAACCGACGACGACTGCATGGGTTAGAATTGCCACCAGCGTTGGACTTGGTTGAATTGTTGAACGACCCAATCCCAGAGTTCGGGATTGGCGGCAGGCTCAGACTGGGTGACCGGAATTGGCGCGCTGGGAGCCACGTCGGCGCGTTCAACCGCTGCCGGGGCTTCGCTCTGCGTCAGGGCCGGGCGCGTGACATAATGCCGCTTGACCGGTGCCTCGTAGCCCAAAGCGGCAGCGCGCCGGTGAATTTGCGCTAGGGAGGTATGTTGTGAGATCTGCCAAACGAACTCAGCGTTTTGGCGTTCCACCGCGCGATGTTGCTGTTCGAGCGACGCGATCTGCTGACGAAGCTGAAAGGTCTGCACCGATGTCATGACCAGCAGCGTCATCATGGCGCCGAGCAGAACGACGCTGCCCAGCACAAGCGCAAAGCCGCCTGCCGTGGTGGGCAGCCCAATCATCTGCTCCAGCCCATCCCACCGGCGGGCCGTCATCTTGCGCTGAAAGGTTCCGGTCAATTCCGCCGATATTGTTTCATTGCGAACCATAGTTCAACCTGTCGTGCGCTGCGATTGAGGTGGATGATGAAATGATAAGCAAGAGATAGCCGAAATGTGGGCGTTCAGGGCCGCCCTGTCACGTTGCCGCCATATCCTGTTGGGTGATGCGCTCTGCAATGCGCAGCCGGGCCGAACGGCTGCGCGGGTTCTGTTGGATCTCGGCCTCAGACGCCATGATCGGCTTGCGATTGACCAGCACAAGCGCCGGTGTGCGTTCACGCCAACCTGCCGGCGTCATGGGGTCGGCGATGGTGGTGGCCGCCCCCTGTTGCATCCAGCGCTTGACGATGCGGTCTTCCAGGCTGTGAAAGCTGATGATGGCCAGGCGTCCTCCCGGTTTTAGTATGCGCAGGCACTGGGGCAACACAGCCTCTAGCTGGGCCAACTCCTGGTTGACAGCAATGCGCAGCGCTTGAAAGGTCTGTGTCGCTGGATGGATGCGGCTGCCGCGCCGCCCGCCGACGGCCTTGGCCACCGCTTCGGCCAGCGCGCTGGTGGTTGTAAACGGGCGGTGCTGCACGAGATAGCGGGCGATCCGCCGGCTCTTGTGTTCTTCCCCATAGCGATAGAGTAGATCGGCGAGCGCTTCCTCGCCCCAGGTGTTGACAATATCGGCGGCGCTTTCACCTTGCGTCGGGTCAAAGCGCATATCGAGCGGGCCATCGAGCGTAAACGAAAAGCCGCGGCCTGGTGTTTCTAGCTGAAAGCTGCTGACCCCTAGATCGAGCAGAATGGCGTCCACCGCCAAGAAATTATGGGCGATTGCGATTTGCTCAAGATTGCCAAAGTTGCCGGCGGCTGTGCGCAGGCGCCCGGTGGCCACGGCGTCGGCCAGGCGTTCAGCCACCCGGCGCAGGGCGGCCGGGTCGGCGTCGATGCCGAGCACTTGCCCACCGGGCGCCGACCGAGCAAGGATGGCGGTGGTATGGCCTCCGCCGCCCAGCGTGGCGTCGATCACCCGTGCGCCGGGCCCAATCGCCAGCCCGGCGAGCACCTCGGCCAACAGGACGGGGATGTGCGTGGCCCCGGTGGGGTCGGGCGGCAGCGTCTGTGGCATCATCACGCATTGAGATCACGCATTGAGATCACGCATTGAGATCACGCATTGAGATCACGCATTGAGATC
>JAHDWG010000035.1:0-6463 GCA_023384495.1 Caldilineaceae bacterium | reverse complement strand
ACACATTGAGATCACACATTGAGCGCTGCAAAGAGATCACCATTGATCGACCCGTTGTTCAACTCACGCATCACCTTTTCATCCCAGTTGGTGGGATTCCAAAGCTCGACAAACTTACTCATGCCTGTGATCAAGACCTCGGCGTCGATCTGTGCGTGGTCGCGCAGGCGTTGGCTTAACAGAATCCGACCCTGTCTATCGGGCGTCACATCTTCGGCTGCGCTAAAGAGCACTCGACGCAGGATCGAAGCGCGTGGGTCGGCCAGGGGCAAATTGTTGATTTTTTCCGCCACTTTGTCCCACTCGCTCATCGGGAAGAGCATGAGGCAGCGGTCGGTGGGGTGACGTGTCACCACCAGGCCAGTTTCCAGCGCCTCGCGATAGCGTGCGGGGATGGTGAGGCGTCCCTTGTTATCCAGGCTGTGGCTAAACTCACCCAGAAACATACAGCAATATCCCAAAATGAGAACGCTTGTTCGGTTTGATCCACTGGAAAGTGAAAATCGAGGGTAATGTGAACACTTTGCCCCACTTTTACCCACATCCACCCACAGTATAGTACAAGGATCCAATTTTGTCTATCCCCTAAATGTCTTAATTTTGGGAAACATTTGGGAAAAATCGAGAGTTGGCTTACGGAATTTGGGATTCGATTCGTGTAGTCTAACTACGTAATGACAGAGAACCTCTCACTCACGTGGGAGGAAAGATTGGCAGGCGACGGCAGGTGGTCTACTTCCAGGGCGTGCGTATCATATCTCGATCGGAGGGTAGTCGTAGTTGACAAGCCTCTAGAAGCATGGTAGGCTTGCTCAGTTGCGCAAGCTGTATCATGTGGCGTCGGTCTTTTATATACCGTGTTGCACAGGTCGCTTTGATTCAATTGCTGGCATTATTTTTGAAGTGACAGTCAGGTAAGCACAATCACAAGACACCAGGGGGTGAATGGTTATCAGGCGGACAGTGAAGCCGACTGATATTTGTTCGCCATGGTGTCTTATTGTTGTTTCTGGAGCAAGACTGCTCAAGAGGCAGACAGGCTGACTGTGATCGTGGATGGATTGAAGTACGGTTGCTTTGGAACGGAAGCAAACTTATAGGTGGTGAGGAGCGAGATGTACATGGCACGATCTGTTAACGGGACTCATTCTGCCAACGGGATGCGCGAGCAACGGTCCCCTGCCCGCAAATCCTACGCCCGAACACCGGCGATTCTCGATTTGCCTCGTCTGACCGAGGTGCAACTCCGCAGCTTCGAGTGGTTCAAAGGAGAAGGGCTGCGTGAACTGTTCGCCGAAATTACGCCGATTGTGAGTTTCAACAAGAATCTGGAGCTCCATTTTGGTGATTTCTATTTTGGCGAACCCAAGTACCCCGAAGACGAGTGCCGGGAGCGGGATATCACCTTCTCTGCGCCGTTGTGGGTCAAGGTGAAGCTGGTCAATCGCGACACCGGTGAGATCAGCGAGCAAGAGGTCTTCATGGGCGATTTCCCGCTCATGACCGAATCTGCCACCTTTATCATCAATGGCAGCGAGCGGGTTGTCGTCAGCCAGTTGATCCGTTCGCCGGGCGTCTATTTCACCGTTGAGGAAGACCGCTCCACCGGCCGCGATCTGGCCGGCGCCAAGCTGATCCCAAGCCGTGGCGCATGGCTCGAATTTGAAACCAGCAAGCGCGATATCATCAGCGTTAAGGTGGACCGCAAGCGCAAGCTGCCGGTCACCATCCTGCTGCGCGCGATTGGTTTTGGCGCCGATGAGCAGATTCGAGCGCTCTTTAGTGATGTGGATGATGATCTTGACCACCCCTACATCGAGGCCACGCTGGAGCGTGACCCGACTGCCAACCCCACCGAACACAACGAGAAGGGGGTGGACGACGCCTTGCTTGAGTTCTATAAGAAGCTGCGGCCTGGCGACCCACCGACGCTGGACAACGCCAAGAGCTTTGTGCAGAACCTCTTCTTTTCGGCGCGCCGCTATGACTTGGGCAAGGTGGGCCGCTATAAGCTGAACCGCCGCCTGGGCATCGAGACTAGCATCGATAACCGCATCCTCACCAATGAGGATATTGTGGCGGTGATCCGGCGCATTATCGACATTAACAATGGCCGCGGCCGCGCCGATGATATCGACCACCTGGGCAACCGCCGTATTAAGACGGTGGGCGAACTGATTCAAAACCAGTTGCGCATCGGCTTGCTGCGCATGGAGCGGGTGGTGCGCGAGCGCATGTCGATCCGCGACCCCGAACAGGTGACGCCGCTCAGCCTGATCAACATTCGCCCCGTGGTCGCCGCAACGCGCGAGTTCTTTGGCGGCAGCCAACTGAGCCAGTTTATGGACCAGACCAACCCGCTGGCCGAGTTGACCCACAAGCGCCGTCTGAGCGCGCTGGGGCCGGGTGGCTTGCGGCGTGAGCGCGCTGGCTTTGATGTGCGCGATGTCCACTTTAGCCATTACGGCCGCATCTGCCCTATTGAGACGCCCGAAGGCCCCAACATTGGCCTCATTGGGTCGATGGCCAGCTTTGCCCGGGTCAACGATTTTGGCTTTATCGAGACTCCCTACCGGCGCGTTCACAACGAATTGCCGGTCGCCAGCGCCGAATTGGTCGGGCGCACACTGAACGTGGATGTGGTAGACCCCAAGAGCGGCGACACCATCGCCGAGCGGGGGGAGCTTGTCGACGAAGCGTTGGCCGAAAAGCTGCGCAGCATCGACGGGTTGACCACGGTGCGCGTCCGCCCCTTTGCCGGTCGCGATGTGGTCTATCTGACGGCCGATGAGGATGAACAGGCTTCTATCGCACAGGCCTCTACGCAGCTCAACGCGATTGGCGAATTTCAGAACCAACGTCCCTCGGCGCGTCGGGCCGAAGAGTTTATGTTCGAGCAGCCCGAGCGGTTGCGTTTTATGGATGTTTCGCCCAAACAGATCGTCGGCGTCTCTGCGGCTTTGATCCCGTTCCTCGAACACGACGACGCCAATCGCGCGTTGATGGGCTCCAACATGCAACGCCAGGCCGTGCCGCTGGTCAAGCCCGATGCGCCCATTGTGGGCACGGGCATGGAGTGGCAGGCCGCGATTGACTCGGGCCAGGTGGTGGTGGCGCGCAACCCCGGCGAGGTGGGGAGCGTGACCAGCAACGAGGTGGTGGTGCAGGAGGAAGACGGCACCCGCCAGGTCTATCGCCTGCGCAAATATAACCGCTCCAACCAGAGCACCTGCATCGACCAACGCCCGGTGGTCTTTAAGGGCGACATGGTGCAGAAGGGCAGCGTGCTGGCCGATAGCTCGAGCACACAGGGGGGCGAGCTGGCCTTGGGCCAGAACGTGGTCGTCGCCTACATGAGTTGGGAAGGCGGCAACTTTGAAGACGCCATCCTGGTCAGTGAACGGCTGGTGCAGGACGACAAGTACACGTCGTTTCACATCGAAAAGCATGAGATCGAGGCGCGCGAGACCAAACTTGGCCCCGAAGAGATCACGCGCGACATCCCCAATGTGGGCGAAGACGCGCTCAAGGACCTTGATGAGGATGGCATCATTCGTATTGGCGCCGAGGTGGTGCCGTGTGAATTTCTGGTGGTCAAGATTACGCCTAAGGGCGAAACCGAACTGACGCCCGAAGAGAAGCTTTTGCGCGCGATCTTCGGCGAAAAGGCGCGCGAAGTGAAGGATAGCTCGCTTCGCCTGCCCCACGGTGAGCGCGGCAAGGTGGTGGATGTCAAGGTCTTCGACCGGGACGAACATCGCGATATGGCCGCTGGCGTCGAGAAGATCGTGCGCGTGAGTGTGGCGCAGCGCCGCCGCTTGACCGAAGGCGACAAGATGGCCGGTCGCCACGGCAATAAGGGCGTGATCTCCAAGGTAGTGCCGGTGGAGGATATGCCTTTCCTCGAAGATGGCGCGCCGGTGGATATTATCCTCAACCCGTTGGGCGTGCCTGGCCGTATGAATATCGGCCAGATTTTGGAGGCGCACCTGGGTTGGGCGGCTTCACGGTTGGGTTTTTTGGCCGAGACGCCCGTTTTTGATGGCGCCAAGGAAGAGGAGATCGAGGCTGAGTTGGCGCGCGCCTGGCTGATCGAACAGGCCTGGCAGGCAGTCGCCCGTCGTTCGTGGGACATGCTCAACGATGCCGGTGTGGACGCCGCCGAGCTCAAGGATGACGCCGACGCCCGCCGTATCTACCTGCTGGAGTGGCTGGAGCCGCTGGGCTATGACCCGGAACGGCTCTACACCGACGAAGTGTACGCCCGCCATGCCTGTCTGCACGAATGGCTCCAGGAACGGGGCTATGAGGCGGACAATGCGGTGCCGGCGGGGTATGGCGAGCGGCGCGCTACCCACGAATCGAACGCCTACGCCATCGACGTGGCCCTCCGCGAGTGGATGTTGCACCATGAGATCGAAGTCGACGATTTGGACAGTGAGACGCTTCGCCAGCGCGCCGAAGAGGTCAGCCGGGAGATTGGCTGGCCCCTACCCACCACAGGCAAGCAGCGCCTCTATGATGGCAAGACAGGCGAGCCGTACGATTCATCTGTAACTATTGGTGTGGTGCAGATGCTCAAGCTCCATCACTTGGTTGAAGATAAAGTTCATGCCCGTAGCACTGGCCCATACAGCCTGGTCACACAACAGCCGCTGGGTGGCAAGGCGCAATTTGGCGGCCAGCGCTTTGGCGAGATGGAGGTTTGGGCGCTCGAAGCCTATGGCGCGGCGCACATCCTGCAAGAGATGCTCACAATCAAGTCGGATGACGTCAGCGGGCGCGTCCGCACCTACGAGTCGGTCGTCAAGGGCGAAGAGATTCAAAGCCCAGGCGTGCCTGAGAGCTTCCGGGTGCTGGTGAAAGAACTGCAAAGCCTTGGGCTTGCCGTTGAAGTGATCAACGAGAAGAACGAGGTGATCCAGTTTGGCAAGGAAGATACAGAAGATCGCCTGCCCAAACTTGGTTTCAGCCTGAATGTGCCAAGCCCCATGGGCCGCAACGTCGAGTAGGTAATGGGGAGTAGGGAGTAGGGAAATGAGCCCCACTCCCCACTCCCTTTAGCAAGGAGTGCGAACCGACACTATGGAAGTCAAAAACTTCGATTCTATCCGAATTTCACTGGCGTCACCCGAACAGATCCACGAGTGGAGCTATGGCGAGGTGACCAAGCCGGAGACGATCAACTACCGGACGTTGCGACCAGAGCGGGATGGCCTCTTTTGCGAACGCATCTTTGGCCCCATGAAGGATTGGGAATGCGCCTGCGGAAAGTACAAGCGGGTGCGCTACAAGGGCATTGTGTGCGACAAGTGTGGCGTGGAAGTGGCGCCCAGCCGGGTGCGCCGCGAACGCATGGGCCACATCGAGTTGGCCTCGCCGGTCAGCCATATCTGGTATGTCAAGGGTGTGCCGAGCCGGCTGGGCTTGCTGCTCAATATCAGCCCGCGCCATCTGGAGCGTGTGCTCTATTTCGCCCAATATATCATCACCAATGTCAACGAGGACGCCCGCAGCCGCGCCATCCAGCGCCACGAGCGGGAATTGCAAATGCGCATCAGCCGGATTGAGGGCGAGGTACAGGGCAATCTGGAGGAGATGGAGGGGCAACTCGAGCAGGCGCTGGCCGAGCTAGACGCCGAGGAAGAGCGCGAAGTCGCTACGCTCGACGAGCGCATCAACGACGCGATCGCCAAGACGGTGAGTGAGGCGCAGGGCCTGCAAATTTGGGTCGAGAACCGCATCGGCCAGAAGGCAACCGAAGACAAGCTGCTGGCTTGGCTCGACAAGCCCGTGATCTCGGCCGGCAGCGCCATCTCTAAAGACCATGTCGGGATTATCAACGATCTGGTGCAACAGCGCTTGAACAGCCTGCAGAGTGAGTCAGACGAAGAGAAGGCCGATATCCGCCTGCTCATCTCGGCCAAGCGCGACCACGTGCGCAATGAGTTGGGCGCCAAAATCGACGAGCTGCGCGCCGATATCGATGGCAAGACCGAACGGTTGCGCGGCCAGATGGAGCGCGACCTCGAAGACCTCAAAGGGTTGGAAGAGAAGGAGCTGATCACCGAGCAGCGCTACCGCGAACTGGCCGAGCGTTGGGGCAATGTCTTTTCTGCCGCAATGGGCGCCGAGGCCGTGCGCGACATTGTCGCCAAGATCGACCTGGACAAGATGGCCAAGGAGCTGCGTAGGGAGATCCGCACGACGCGCAGCAAACAGCGCCGTAAGAAAGCGGCCAAGCGTCTTCGCGTGGTCGAGAACTTCCGCAAAAGCGGCAATCGCCCAGAGTGGATGGTGCTGACCGCGCTGCCCGTGATCCCGCCCGATCTGCGCCCTATGGTGCAGTTGGATGGCGGGCGCTTTGCCACCAGCGATCTCAACGACCTCTACCGCCGCGTCATCAATCGCAACAACCGGCTCAAGCGGCTGATGGAATTGGGCGCGCCCGATGTGATCGTGC
>JAHDWG010000619.1 GCA_023384495.1 Caldilineaceae bacterium | reverse complement strand
AGCCGGCGCCCCGCCCCAACACGATCGCCGAGGAGTACTACGAGGTGCTGCCGCACATTGACCTGCTGCTGGAAATGCAGAACATTGCCAGCGCCCATGGCATTGATCGCGCGCCGAAGGGCCTCGAAGTCTACTTCAACGAGTTCGCCAAGATCGTCTTCGACGAGTTGCAGGCGATGATCATCCGCGACGAGGACCCTGCTGTGGTGGCCGAACGGCTGCAGGCTGCGGCTGAGAGCCTCAAGAACCAGTAATCGCCATCTTATACGCAGGCTTGTGAGGGCATGGCCCGAATGCCCTCACAAGTCCCCTTGGGGGATCGACCATGGACAATCCTGGTCCAGACAGAGGAAAGGGACTCTTGTTGGAAGGAAAGCGAATGCGCGCGGCTGCCCCCACATTCAGTTTGTGGAGTCCCAAGAATCGCCATCTTTTCGCCTACCTGCTGCTGCTGCCCGCCCTGCTGCTCACCGCTTCGATCATTATCTATCCGATTGCTTCAGCGATTGACCTGAGCTTTCAGGACGTGAAGATCAGCCGCGTGGGCCGCGAGCGCACTCCCTGGACATTCGACAACTACGAGAAGTTGTTTAAGTCCGATGACTTTTACAATTCGGCCTGGGTCACGGCCAAGTTGGTGACCCTTGTCACCGCCTTTTCTTTCATTCTGGGCCTGGCCACCGCCTTGCTCGTCAACCAACGATTTCACGGGCGGACGGCGGCCCGCCTGCTGGTGGCCTTGCCCTGGGCCATCCCATCGGTCGTGGCAACGGTTGCCTGGTGGTGGATGTTCGACAGCTCCTTTGGGCTGATCAACTGGGTGCTTGTGCGCACAGGTCTTTCCAGCGAGACCATCAACTGGCTCTCTCGGCCCGGCGCGGCGTTTTTCGTGATCGTGGTGGTGATGGTCTGGAAGGGCTACCCCTTCGTCTCGGTGATGCTGCTGGCCGGTTTGCAGGCGATCCCCCAGGAACTCTACGACGCAGCGCACGTGGACGGAGCCAATGCCTGGAATCGCTTCCGCTACATCACCATGCCGGGATTGCGCTCAGTGCGCGGCATCGCCCTGATTCTGATCCTGCTGTGGGGATTCCGCGAGTTCGAGATCATTTACATCCTGACCGGGGGCGGCCCGCTCCGTTCTACCGAGACCCTGGCCATCATGACCTACTTGGAGGCGTTCCAGTTCTTCCGCGTGGGCTATGGCGCGGCCATTGGTATCGTCACGCTCATCATCGCGGTGATAGCCAGCATCTTCATGATTCGCAGCATGTCGGATTCGGTCTACTAGCGCAACTCGCTGCCAGCCCGGATAACGTGGCAGAACCTGACGAGGCTGTACGGATGAATCTACTGACCACACGCACCCTTCGCCGTGCTTTGTTCTATCTGCTGGTCATCGCCACGATTGCCATCCTGAACTTCCCCGTGTACTGGATGTTCAACACGTCGCTGGCACCGACCAACCAGTTGCGCGCGTTTCCACCCCGCTTTGTCCAGGCAGACCCTTATTGGGGCGCATACGAGAAGGTGCTGACCGAACGACCGATTGATGTCTGGCTGAAAAACTCCGCGATAATCGCCATCGTCTCCACCACGATCTCGATGATCGCCAGCGTCTTGGCTGGCTACAGCCTCTCGCGCATCCGGGCGCGCGGGTCGCAGGCGATAGGCGTGTTCATCCTCACCAGCCGCATGTTGCCCAGCACACTCATCGTCATCCCGCTGTTTGTCATGTTCCGGCGGCTCGATCTGATCGGCGACATGCGCTCGGTGATCGTCGCCCACGCGACGTTCATCACGCCCTTTGCCGTGTGGATGCTCAAAGGGTATTTCGACAGCATCCCGGTCGAGTTGGAAGACGCAGCCATGATTGACGGCTGCAACCCCCTCAGTGCCCTGGTGCGCGTCGTGCTGCCGATCTCCGCGCCGGGCCTGGCAGCTACCGCCCTGTACGGGTTCGTGCTGTCGTGGAACGATTTCATCTTCGCCCGCACCTTCCTCACCGTCGCGCAGAACAACTGGACCGTCACCATCGGGATTACGACCTTGAGGGGCGAATACCTCACGGCGTGGAACGAGATCATGGCCGCTTCGCTCATCGCCAGCGTGATCGCTTAACTGTACCATCAGAGGTATCTGGTTAGCGGCCTGGCGGCGGGGGCCGTGAAGTAGTCAGTTCCGCCCGCTAGATTTCGCGTACCCGCTTTCTGAAGGAGAGCAAACCGTGAAAATCCTGGTCACCGGCGCGCAGGGCCGTGTCGGAAGCGCACTCGTCAAGACGTTGGTTGGGCGCGGTTACAGCGTCAGAGGGGTGGATTTGCAGCCATACGACGGCAAGTTCGAACACGCCGCCTACGAGTATTTGCAGGGCGATCTCCTGAACAGCGACAGCACCCCCCAGGCCGTCCAGGGTGTGGAGGCGGTCATTCATATCGCGGGACTCATCCTCTTTGACGACAGGCAAGCCAGGCACATCATAGACATCAACTGGCGCGCGACGTTCGAGCTGCTAGAGGCGATGGCCTGGTCGGGCCAGAAGTTCGCGCGCTTCGTCTATGCCAGCTCCGGCCAGGTCTACCCGGAGAATCCGGACGGGCTGCGCCTCTACAATCCGGTGGACGAGAACCACCCCCTGCGCCCGGTGAACTACTATGGCTGGGCCAAGCAGGCCAGCGAGTCCATGATCTGGTTCTACCAGCGCAAATGGGGCATCCCCGGCGTGAGCCTGCGCTTCACCCACGTGCAATACCCGAAGGAACTCATTGACCCGACCAGCCAGTGGTCTGGCCCGCGCTTCTTCGTGAACGCGCGCCTGGCGTCGCTGGAGCGGACGCCGGCTAAATCGGACCTGGCGGTGGAGACGATCCGGCTGCTGAAGGCAGCGGCCAAAGAGGAGGAACAGCTTCTCTCGTCCTGCGCGCCGGACGGCACGCCCAATGAGATGAACATCTCCCACCCGCAGGACATCGCCGACGCTGCCGTGCTCGCCCTGGAAAAAGAGGTCGCGGTGGGGCAGGCGTACAACGTGGGACATGGCGATCCGTTCAACTTCGGCGAGATGATCCCCTACATGTCCGAGAAGCTGAAGAGGCCTTACGTCCGCCTGAACATCCCGCTCGGCCCC
>JAHDWG010000618.1 GCA_023384495.1 Caldilineaceae bacterium | reverse complement strand
ATGAGTTCGGCTTTCTTGATCTCAGGGTGGGCGCGATAGCGTCGCTCGAACTCGGCGACGGTCAGCCGATCACCAGCCAGCAACGGTGGCGGATCCACCGGGGCAAGGCGCTCATGAGGATCGATAGGAGGGGCGAGGGTCTGTGCATTCATGGCCGGATCATACCACATTCGTGGCTGCGCGACAAGGATTATGCGCGATTCGTCCGTTGTACGGCTTTGTGTCGCTCCGAATCACGCTGCGGCTCACCTGATTGCCCGGTGTGTTGGTTCGACTTGCAACCGTGATTCGGAGCGGTTCCTAGCCCAAAGCCTGTTGCCGCGTCTGTTCGAGCAGCGCCTGCACCTGGACGGGCTGCCCCGTGCGGCTGCTTTCAATTGCGGCAAAGACCAGCGCCACCGATTGCAGATTGTCCTCGATGTTGGTTTCCATTGCCGGGCCGCCGTCAAGCCAACGGACAAACAGCTCGGTGAGCCAGGTGTTCATCCACTTGGGCTGCTCCAACAGAGGGATCTCTTGACCCTCGCCCTCGCGCTTGTAGATGCGTCCCCCTTCGTAGGGGTGGCGCTCGACGCGGCGGCGGTCCATGATCAGCGTGGCGTGTTCGCATTCGATGCGCACATACTCTTGCGCCCAACCGTTGAGACCCACCGCGTTGGTTTTGGCCCCTTCGTAAAAGGCGCGCACGCCATTTTCAAAGTGCATGGTCACCAGCCCCTGCGAATCACCGCCGTAGGCGCCCCAGCGCGGGTTCCATGTTTGCGCATAGATCGTGTCGCACTTGGCCCCGGCCAGGTCGGCGAGGATGTCCAGGTGATGGACCGAGCCTTCGATCATCAGCGCGTCCTTCATCGTATGGCGGAAGGCGGCGCCCCAGTCGCCAAAGTTGCGCATGTTGCAGGTGAAGCGACAGACCAAATAGTCGATGGCGCCGTTGCGCCCCGAACGCAGTTCGCGACGCAGGGTTGTTTTGTCCTGGTCGAAACGATGGCTCATGGTGACGCCCATCTTTTTGCCGGCCTGTTTGACCTTGTGGGCAATGCGCACCGACGCTTCCAGTGTGTCGGCAATCGGCTTCTCGGAGAGGATGTGTAGGTCGTGCGCCAGCGCCATATCCACCACGGCTTCATGATAGGCCGGCGGCGTGACGATAATCGCAAAATCGGCGGGGTTGTCGTCGAAGGCGCGTTGCATGTCGGTGTAACAGCGTTCCGCCGGCAGGCCGAGATGCTCTTGGGCATTGACGAGGGCGTCGGGGTTGACATCGACGGCGGCGACGACGTCAACCAGGCCATCGGCGACATTGGGTGGCAAGAAGCGGGCGCACCAGGCGCGCCCCTGTCCTCCCGCGCCGACGAGGATGGCTTTGTAGGGCATGGCGATTCCTTTCGCTTGAATGTGAGTTCTGTTGGAAACCAAGCGTTTTGACGGGACAAAAGCGCTTGGTTTCCAACAACCACCAGTATCGTATCTGAAGTGGGTGCGTCATGCTTCTTGCAGATCAGCCAGCCGGCCCGCAAGCTGGCTGCGTTGGGCGTTCAACTCAGCCTGTTTGTTGCGTTCGCGCTCGATCACGTCGGCGGGCGCCTTGTTGACAAAGCCGGCGTTGCCCAACATGCCGACGATGCGTTGAAGCTGCTTGTCGATGTTGTCGATTTCTTTTTGCAGCCGCACTCGCTCCGTAGCCAGGTCGACCAGGCCGGCCAGGGGCAGATAGGTGGTGACGCCCCCAGCCGCCAGGGTGACCGTTTTGCCGGGCGCGGGCAGCGCCGGCGCGATCTGGGCCTCGTCCACGTTGAGGCCGGCCAGGCGCGCCAGCATGGGCAAATTGGCCGAGAGCATGGGCGCGTGCTCAGCGGCGCTGATCTGGGCGGCGATGCGTCGACCCGGCGCCACGTCATACTCGCTGCGCACGTTGCGAATGGCGCGCACGACCTCTTGGATGCGCCCAAACGCCTCGTCGGCTGCGCTGTCACCCCAACCCCCGACGGTGGGCCAGCGCGTCACAATCAACGCGCGTGGGCCGGTGGGTTCGTCGCCACCCAGGCCGGGCAGATTCTGCCAGATCGCTTCTGTTACAAAGGGCATGAACGGATGGAGCAGCCGCAGGCTTTGTTCCAACACAAAGGCCAGCACCTGGCGCGTGGCTTGGGCCTGTTCGGGCGAACCCTCATAGAGCGCGACTTTGGCGGCCTCGATGTACCAATCGCAGTAGTCGCCCCACAAAAAGTCATACAACTGGCGGCCTGCCTCGCCCAACTGCCAGTCGTTGATCAGCCGGGTCGCGTCATCTTGTATCTGTTGCAGGCGGCTGAGCATCCAGCGGTCGGCCAGGGTCAGATGGCTGCGTTCGGGGAGGGCATAGTGCATGTCAAAAGGGCTGCTTGCTTCGGCCAGGGGCAGCGAATGGCCCTCCAGGTTGAGGATCACAAAGCGCGCCGCGTTCCAGAGTTTGTTGGCAAAGTTGCGGTTGGATTCGACGCGGGTCACTGCCAGCTTCATGTCGTTGCCCGGTGTGCCGCCGGTGAGCAGCGAGAAGCGCAGCGCATCCGACCCATATTCGGCGATGAGGTCGAGCGGGTCGAGCGCGTTGCCCAGGCTTTTGCTCATCTTGCGCCCCTGCTCGTCGCGCACGAGGCCATGCAGATAGACATACTCGAACGGGGGCTGGCCAGTGAACTTCAGCCCCATGACGATCATGCGCGCCACCCAGAAGAAGATAATGTCGTAGCCCGTCTCCAACACTGTCGTGGGGTAATAGGTTGCCAGATCGTCGGTCTGTTTGGGCCAGCCCAATGTGCTAAAGGGCCAAAGCCCGCTGCTAAACCAGGTGTCGAGCACATCGGGGTCCTGTTCGAGTGTGACCGCTTTGCCGTAATGGGCCAGCGCCTGCTGGTGCGCCTCATCGGCATTGCGCGCGGCAAAGGCGCGCTGATCCGGCCCATACCAGACGGGGATGCGATGGCCCCACCAGAGTTGGCGGCTAATGCACCAGTCGCGGATGTTCTCCATCCAGTGAAAATAGGTCTTTTCAAAGCGTTCGGGGATGATCTTGATCTGGCCGCTGCGCACCGCCTCGATGGCCGGCTGTGCCAACGGCGCCATCTTCACCCACCACTGTTCGCTGAGCAGCGGC
>JAHDWG010000034.1:5132-28457 GCA_023384495.1 Caldilineaceae bacterium | reverse complement strand
CATCCAGCCGCAACATCTTGCCCAGCAGCTCATTCAGGTTCTGCGCCAGATTGAGCGGGTCGCCGCCGCTGCCGCCGTCGCCCATGGGGATGTAGAGGTAACCATCGTGGCCAAAGGCCAGGTCGCCGGCGTTATGGTTGGAGAAGGGCTGGTCGATGACCAAGATGATCTCCTCGCTCTCTGGGTCGGCCTGGTCTGGGTTGCCGGCCACGGTGCGATACCGGGCGATCACGGTGTCGCCGTGGTCGGTGGGGGTATCGCTGCGGCGTGTATAGTTGACGTAGAAGACGGACTTGTCCTCCGGTTCAAACGCCAGCCCCAGCAACCCCCGTTCACCGCCTGATGTCACCCGGTCGGTGATGTCGAGAAAAGGTTCCTCGTTGCGCGTCCCATCGGGGTGAAAAATGTAGACAAGGCCCGCCGCCTCCACCACAAAGAGCCGCTCGTCGCCGGCGTTGGCCAGCTTGACGAGCCGGTTGAAGCCCGAAGCAAAGAGCTCCACTTCTAGTTCAATCGAGCCCGGCTGTTGTTGTGCGCCCGCAGCCACAAAGACAGGCGGCAGCAGCGCGGTCAGGCCAGCCAAGGCGGCGAGACATCCGATGACAAACCACATGAACCGGTTGCGCCGTTGCTGTTGCTGGTGCACTTGTTTTCTTCCTTTCCGTTGTTTGGCGCCAACGATGAGTTCGCTGCGTGCGTGGAACAAGGAAAGCATACCATAGATCTGGCGGGGCAGCCATCACGGGTAAGCGCTCAGTGGGCTACGCCTGGCGCACGAACGCCTTCTTCTCCGCCAGCCGGAAGCAGGCATACTGGTTCTCGCGCATGAAGCGCGTCGCCAGCGCCATTGCCTCGGCCTCGGTCAGCCAGCCTTCGTCCACTTCGGCCTGCAAGCTATGAGTGAGCCAGCGCCGGGCCTGATGGGCGTAGGCAACCGCAGCCGCGGGCCAGCTCGTATCACCGCCAAAGGCAAAGAGTTTGTTGGCCGGCGCCGCATGGATAAAGCGACGTACAAAATCCGCCGCGCTGTAGGGATCAATGCTCCAGGCCCAGCAGAGGTCCAGATAGACATTGGGGTAATGTTTGGCCAGCGCCACCGCCTCCTGGCTGTACGGATAGGCAATGTGCATGAGCACAAAACGAGCAGTGGGGTAGGCCGCCAGTAGCCCACACAAGTTGCCGGCGCGGATATAGTCCACCGGCATGCGGCTGTGGCCGGCGTAATAGCCTGTGTGGATCTTGAAAGGCAAGTCGTGCTCGATCCCCAGCTCCACCCCGCGCGCCAGACACCAATCACCCAGGCAAAGCCGCTCGTCTTCGGTCATCTCGTCGGGGTTGTGGAGATAAGCCGCCAGCGCCAACGCCGCCTCGCGGTCGCTGCGGGCGCGCCAGTTTAGCGTCCGGTTGTAGGCATGTTGCGACTTGATGGCGATGGCGACCGGGGCATTCTGGGCAAAGACCGCCTCCATCGCCCGACGCAGCGACGGCAGGTCGCGCACCTCAATGCCGGTCTCCTCGGCCAGCGGCTGCAAGTCGGGCCTGCCGTTGACAAAGGCCACCCACGAAATATCGTAGAAGAAGAAATCGGGCCCGGAGGGGTCTACATGGCATGGGCGCACGAAATCGTCGGTCTGGACGTGGTCGAGATTGGCGACCTCGCTCAGTAGACGCAGCCGCTCGCCGGGGCGGGTCAGCGCGGCGTGTCTGGCCTGAGCCGCCTCCAACGTATTGGGCGTAATCTCATTGATGTCATAGATCTGGCGGGCAATGAGGCGCACGGCGTCGCCATAGCCGGTGTGACGCACGGCATCCCACGCCTGGCGCACGGCGGCGAACCGCCCGCGCACGTCGGGGTTGCCTGCGTCGAGCAGCGCATCCACCGCCGCCTGAGACGCGCCGGCCACGACCAAGTCTGCCGAGACATAGTTGCCAAAAAGGTTCTGCAACAGGTCTGGCCCCTCTTCGACATAGGCTTTTTCGCTACGCAGATGTTCGTGCGTGTCGCAGAGCGCGGTCTGTTGGATATGCAGAGCGAGTTGAGTTGGCATGAAGTTTGTCCGTATATAGCGTATATAGGTAGACAGGGAAACAGGTAGACAGGTCCGACCTGTCTACCTGTTTCCCTGTCTACTTGTTGTCCTGTCTACTTGTTGTCCTGTCTGCCTGTTTCGCTGTCTGCGGAACCTACTATTCCGGGCGGTCCAGGTCGAGCACCTCTTGCACCTTGGCCTGTAGCTCGGGTGCATGGGCGGCCCAGGCGACTTCCCCTTCCCAGATGCGGTCGATCTCATTGAGGAAAATGTTGTTGGCCTCGGTGAAGCGGGTGTTGCGCGGCATGGGGAACTTCTCGATGCCGGCGGTGAGCAGATCGTCGGTGACGCCAAACATGCGGTTGACGGCGACCACGTCTGGGTGCGTCCAGGCGCCGCGGTGGCCGTTGGGCTGAAGCTTGCCGTCCAACACCATCATCACGCCGGCCTCGGCAGAGGAATAGAGCTTGAGCAGCTCGTAGGCCTCTTCGGGGTGGGCCGTGTTGCTGTTGATCATGTGCATGTTGCCCGAGTAGCAGGTGCCCTGGCGGCCTTCGGAGCCAACCGGCAACAGCACGGCGTCCAGCTCGAACTTGTCACCGACCACGTTGAGCGCATTGGTCACATTGCCGACGATGCTGGCGTGGGTGGCCGAGAAGCCGTTGATGAAGAGGCCATAGGCCGAGTTGTCGATGTAGTCGGGCTTGCGCGGGGCCACTTTGCTGTCGAGCAGGTCGAGATACCAGGCGGCGATCTCCTCATGTGGGGGCGTGGCGTACTGGAGTTGCGTGCCATCTTCGTTCATCACCCAGGTGTCGGTGGAATCGGGCGAGCCAAACGAGCGCGACACGTTGCTATAGTAGTGGAACGAATTCATGCCGTCGAAGCCCAACCCAAAGATGCCGGCGCCGGGGTCCGCGGCGGCTTTGGCCAGCTCGGTCCAGTCGCTGAACGTCCACCCCATCTGCGGTTCGGGCAGCCCTTTTTCGGCCAGCAGCGTCCTGTTGAACATGACGGCAATGTTGCCGCCGGGGTGCACCACACCGGGCACGCTGAAATTCACGCCATCCAACGAGTTGCCGGCCATGACGCTGCTGTACATGTCGTCGTACTCGGGCAGCGGGTCGGCGGCCATAGCGTCGTCGATGGGCATGTAGATGCCCTTGAGGAAGTTGATGAAGAGCCAACGGTGATGACCGTAGAGCAGGTCTTGCAGCGTGCCAGAAATGAAGCCGGTCTGCGTCTTGGTCTCGATTTCGCCGTAGATGGTCTCTTCAATCACCACATTGA
Source organism: Caldilineaceae bacterium (assembly GCA_023384495.1). Lineage (GTDB taxonomy): Bacteria > Chloroflexota > Anaerolineae > Caldilineales > Caldilineaceae > CFX5. The sequence continues at coordinate 25,137 of JAHDWG010000034.1, read as the reverse complement.
CGCCCGAATCGGTGGTGTAGCGCTCACCCATCTGTGTCGGCATGACACTCTGGCCGCCTTCGGGCGCCGCCTGGACGCGCAACGTTACATCCGTCGCCGCGGGCGCCGACGTGGAGCCAGTGGTGCTCGGCGCCTGTGCGCCGGGCGCGGCGGCCGGCGCACAGGCCGCCATCAGTTGCGCGCTGGCGGCGCCCAGGCCAACCACAGCCAGGCCCTTCATAAAATTTCGACGTGTAGTGGTCTTTCGCATGTCGAAGAGTCCTCCTTTTTGATTGGAACGTCAAAATCACAGCGGTGCGTGTTCAAAAACAGAGGTCGCAAGGGGGCGACAATTTCCGTTTTTGAGCGAAGCTTTGAAATTACCTGAGGTGGCCTAAAAGCAAGTCGCACACGCTGGAACAACAGAAGGATGCCAAGCAGGGTCAATACCAGTCGCGACTTGCCTCTATGTCGCTACTTTACCACCTTCGGGGTATTCCGTCAAACGGCCTCTTGTACAAATGGAACGGGCGTTTTGCTGTACGAACCCTTCCTTTCGGGGCCTTCCCATGAGGCGCGACAATCCAAGGTGGCGGAAAGGATTCCCGAACGAGGCGACACACGTTCATCTTTTGGAACAATCAGCGTATGGCATCCGTCATTGGGTCGCACGCTTCTCAATTGTGCTTAAAACGTTGGAGAAAACAAAATGAAGACCATGATTTCTTTGCGGGCGCTCGCCCTTGTCCTGGTGTTGAGCGGCTGTGTGATGCCCCTCCCCACGCCGCCAATGGCCATCGATGAGATCGGCTGGCAGACCTACCGGGCCGACAGTGGTTACGAAATCCAATATCCCCTGGCGACCTATTCCATGCGCGATGGGCGCACCGGGCCAGAAGTTCTCTATCCCGGCGTCAAAGTCGTCGAGCCCAATGACAGCTTCTATTACCAGGAGCCTCGGGCGCAAACCTATCGACTCTCCATCGCGGTTTCAGAAAATCGGGATGGGCTGACCCTGGACGATGCTGAACAGTTGCTTGCCCGCAGCCAGTTGTTGGCCTATGACCCGGCGCTGTTGGCCGAAACAGCCATCGAAGCGTATACGCTCGACGAGACGCCAGCCGTCCGCGTCAACGACCTGGCTGCCGGCCCTAACGGTATCGCCACGCAGATTGTGGCGCTGCATGGCCCCTTTGTCTATGAGCTGCTCGCCGAGCCGCACTTCCTCACCGGCAACCAGGCCGCCCCGTGGGCGCAGCCTGCGCCCAGCCCCGACAATCGCCAACTGTTAGAGGCGATCATCGCCACCTTTCGCCTTACCGGCGATGACGAGGCAATGCCTGCCACAGGCGGTGTGACATTGGGCGAACCGATCCTGGCCTGGCAGGGTTATACGGAGATGGGCGATGGCGACCCGACTCGTTGCAAGCAGATGGCGATCGACGCCGACGGCAATGTCGAGCTAGGCCTTTGCGATGGGCCGGCAGAGAGCCGTTCGCTGGGCGGCAGCCAGGAGTGGACGGAAATCCAAACTCGCTTTGCCCCCTTCACGCTCGATGCCGTAAGTGACTCGGTGGCGTTTGGCGGCGTGGGCGACCTTGCCGGGCCGGCATGGCAGCGGGCGCTGTTGGCGTGGACACACTTCACCTATGGCGAGTTGGTGATCGGGCGCACAAGCGCGGCAGCGCGCACCGCGCTGAGCTGGTATCTGGGCGAGGCGCCCGGCCAATCGGGCCTCTGCAACCACCTGACTGTGTTGGTCTATGGCTATGCATACGCCGAGCAGGCGCCTTGCCAGGGTGGCGGAACCGTGCAAAACCGGGTGGGCGGCTGGCTGACTACTGCGGAAATGGATGCGTTTGACGCCATGCTCTATCGCCGTGGCCCGCTGTACGAGGGCGACAACTATTTCAGCGGCCTGGGCGATCAACCGTGGGCTGATGGCGATAGCATCGTTGTGGAAGAATGGGCGCAGCAAGTCTATGCCCGGCTGGTGGACACGACCGCCGCACACAGCCCGGATTGCGCGGCGGCGTTTATTCAGGTGCGCGCATTGACCGCCGACGCCACCCACGAAGCGTTGCACGATTTCACCTGGCCCGAACCCGGAGAGCCGGTGTTGCTTGGTTGGGACCCTGCGCTCTGGGAGGCGATTGTGCAACAATTGGTGGACGCCGGCGCGCGTTACCTCAATGAGTGCGCCAATGTAGGCCCTGCCGGTGAGCCGACCACAGCAGCGCTGGCGGAACTGGCCGAGTTGAGCCGGGTGGTTCCCCATCTGGAAGTGACCATCCCTGGCGAAGGCGACTTCCTGCCGCTTGACCTGGTGGTGGCGGAAACGGTGACGCCGGCAGCGCAGTTGCTTGACATCGACAGCGATGGGCGGGGTGAAGTTCTGCTGCACACCCAGGTTGGCTATTTTGACGGCGAACAGATTCTTTTTGGCGTGCGCGGCGGCGTTTCGATTGTCTATGTGGCAGGGGATGCCGGCTGGCAAGGGCATCTGATTTGGCCTGTCAACCACTACGTCCCCCGTGCGGATGACTACCTGGAATATGCGCCCTTCCGCACCGAACAGGCAGCCGAACAGGCAAACTGGAGCGCGGCGCAGGCGCTGATCTATGACCCGGCCCCGCAGGTTGAGTCGCCAAACCTGATCGACGGCAGCGCTTATCTCGCCGTCAGCCACGTCCGACGCACGCCGGTGGATGACATCCGCGAGTTGACCGTGTTGCGTTGGCGCCCACAGGGGCCGGAGGCTGTGCTCCACATCATGCTCGACAACTGGTGTGTGAGCGCCGAATGGGAAATCCGCAGCGACGGCGCCATTGTCGTTCCGGCGTTGCCCGAGCCCTTTCCCCACTGTCAGGGGGCGTACGACGAACAGACCTTTGTGTTGGAAGACGGGCGGTTTGTTGCACAGCCCAAACGATAGAACATGTCAAACATCAGATGTGATGCGTTATGAGGCGTCACGTCTGATGTTTGGCCCACAATAACCACGCTATCGCCAAGGTAACGACCATGCTATCGTACTCTCCCCTTCAGCGGATTCTGGCCCACGAGAGCGCCTATTGGACCTGTATTTCCGCCGTGGAAGAACAGAATGGATGGCGCGCCTTTCACAACCGTACACTTGCCCCACGCATCGACCCCAACCACGCCGGCGAATTTCGTGGCAGGCCGGGCGAGGGCGTTCGGATCGTCCGTGAAGTGATCGACTTTTACACTACCTTGGGCGTTACCCCTGCCGCCTATGTGGATTGCCTTTCAACGCCCGCTGACCTCATTCCGGCCCTGCTCGATGGCGGGTTTGAAGAGTGGAGCGGCGCCGAAAACGATCTCATGCTCTATGTCGGGCCAGATGAGGCGAACGCAGCGGCGGCCAGGGCGACATTGGTCACCACCGCGACAGAGCGGGCGGCTTGGGCGTCCATTATGGAGCCGAGTGATGAGCGCACGCGCCAGTTGCTGCATCAGTTGTATACGCGTGAAATCGAAGATGCGCGCATGCGCGGCTATCTGATCTGCGTCGACGGAGAGCCGGCGTGCCGCTGTGAACTCTTTTCGTGGAACGGGCTGGGTAGGGTGGAAGCCGTGCGCACCGACGACCGCTATCAGCGGCGCGGGCTGGCCGCTGCCGCCATCCGCCAGGCTGTGACCGATTCTTTGCTGCTGGGCAACCAGTTGACCTATATCTATGCCGAGCCGGGTGGGAACGCTCAGCGGCTCTACCACCGGCTGGGCTTTCGCACGGTGACGCATCACGTCACGCGCAGCTTTGTCTGGGGTGGGTAAACAGAGACAGAGGCCGGCTCTGTGTGCGTCAATCTATGTTTGCGTTGAACAACAATGTGCTTACGACATCGGCCAACGGTGTCGCGGCAACGCTTGCTTCGATCTGGGCGAGTTCATCTGGCGCGACATCGTTGGCCAGGGAGGTGCGTAACCGCTCGGCGCGCAGGCGAATCTCTTGCGGCGCAGCCGGATGGCAAAGCGTGTGCAGGGTGAGCGTAAGCGCGTGGGGTGAATTGCCCATCGCCGCTGCCAGTTGCGCCAACCCCAGCATGGCATCCAACAGGCGCGGCGGGAGTTCCGCCTGCGTGGCGAGTTTTAGGCTTTCATAAAGGCGCAACTGTGCGCGCCGTAGGTCGCCCAAAGCCAGCGCGGCATAGCCGGCGCCATTGAGCACATGTGTCGTGTTCCAGGTTTCATTGAGGGTGCGCATCAGCGTCAGGCTTTCCTCGAATCGGCGTTGGGCGTCGGCAAAGCTTCCCGCCTCATAGGCCAGTTGCCCCAGCCCGGCCAGCGTCAGCGCTGTCACCCAACGGTCGCCCACCTGTTTGCAGAGCAGAAGCGCCTCATCCAACAACGCCTGCGCAACATCAAACGCCCGCTGTAAGCGCAGCGCGCGGCTCAGGTTGCAGAGGCAGACGATGGTCATGCTGGGGCTGCCCGCGTTGCGGAGAAAGCGCAGCACCTGCTGAAACATCTGCTCTGCGGCCGGGTAATCGCCTTGCGCAAGTGCGATCAGCGCCAGCAGGTTGCGGGCGTCAGCATGGGCGCGCCACGCGTCGCCAATCTGCTCGGCCAATAGCAGGCTCTCGTTGGCCCACTGGTGGGCCTGGCCATAGTCGCCTCGATTATAGGCGACAGCGGCCTGCCAATAACGCGCAGCGACCATGAACACGGCGTCTTCGCATTCTTGCACATGGGCGATGCTGGCGGCCAGCAAATGCTGTGCGGCGGCATAGCGCCCGAACCGGCAGGCAAACACCCCTTGCCCGAGCAGGGCTGCCCCCAGCGGCGTCCCTTCCGTGCTTGTCAGCGCGGCTGCGGCGCGCCCAAAAATGTCGTCGCCCTCTTGAAACCAGTGAAGCCAGTCATATAGGTCGATCATCGCCAGCGTGGCGGCGCGAATACGCGCACCATCCCTCTGGGCTACCAGCCACGCCCAGGCTGTGCGCACATTGTCCGCCTCGGCAATAAAATTGGCCAATACTTGCGCCTGTTGGGCTGTGCGCAAGGCCTGACATTGCTGTTGAAGGCGACCGAGATAGAAATCGCTGTGTTGCGTGTGCGTGGCTGCCTTCTCTCGTTCGTCGATGGCCAGGTGGGCCGCGGCATATTGACGCACCAACTCATGCAGCTCGTATCGGCCGTGTGTGCTGTGGCGGACCAACGACTTCCCCACCAGCGAGGCCAGGGAAGCCAGCGAAGCGCCAGCGACAACCTGAGCCGCGTCGCGTCGAAATCCCCCGCGAAAGACGGCAAGCCGGCGCAGAGCGCGTTGCTCGGTGGGCGTGAGTAGCCGCCACGAGTGGTCGAAGACCGCTTTCATCGAGCGGTGTCGTTCGGGCGCGCCGCGCGCCTGGGTGGTCAAGAAATCAATGCTTCTTTCAAGCTCCGCCACGATTTCGGCGCAGGTCAGGGTGCGCACCCAAGTGGCAGCCAATTCGATGGCCAGGGGCATCCCTTCCACCAGGCGGCACAAGCGCGCCACGGCGCTCTGCTCTTCGACGGCAAGCGTGAATCCGCTTTGTACACGGCGAGCTGTCTGCAAAAAGAGAGCCACCGAACTATAGGCGGCTAGGCCGGCCCCCGATGTTTGGTGTTCGGCGATGGGGGGTGGCGTCGGCAAGCCCTGTAGATCGAAGACCCATTCGCCTGGTAGATTCAGTTGCTCGCGCGAAGTTGCCAGCAGTTTGACGCCTGGCGCCTGTTGTAAGATGCCTTCGAGCAGCGGCAGGCTACTTCCCTGATAAAGCGATTGAACAGCGCTCGTCGCCGGCTCAGCGGGCGCGGCCAACAACTGTTCCAGATTGTCAAGAACGAGGAGTACTTGCTTGTTTTGCAAATGGGCCAGCACCTGTTCTTCGGGATTGCCCACGCCAAAGAGCGATAACCCAATCGAGGCAGCGATAGTGGGCGCCATGAGCGCAGCGGTGGGCGCGCCGGCCATCGCTACGAAAAAGAGACCGTCGCTGAAGGCCGTCTGTTGCTCAGCCGCGGCATGGATGGCAAGACGCGTCTTGCCAATCCCACCAGCGCCCACCAGGGTGAGCAACCGGCACTGTGGGTCACGCAGGAGGCGGCCAATTTCTCCCAACTCGCGCTCACGTCCCACCAGGGCCGTGGGAGGAGTTGGGAGGCGAACGGGCGGTGGCTCGGTCGGGCGAATGTCGTTTTCGGGGAGGGGCGGCGTGTGAGCGTCCGGTGGCTGGGGGATCGCCTCCGCTTCCACCGCTGCAGGTGGCAGCGCGGCGCGCGCCAGGCGCAGAAATGGCTCGCGGTCTTGCGGCGCCAGCTCCAGCGCAACGCCTAGCAACTCAGCAACCTGGCGTGATGGGCGACGTTCATCGCTCTCGAGCTTACGGATAGCCGAAGCCGACAGGCCGACGCGCTCGGCCAGCCCTCCTTGCGTCAGATCCAGCGCCTTTCGACGCCGGCGCAACCACTCACCAAAAGAGGCGCTCATTCTTCACCTATCACCGTTGATTCATCATCATTGCCCGCTCATCATTGCCCGCTCATCATTGCCCGCTCATCATTGCCCGATCACTTGTCATTGTATCACAGGCTGTAACGCAAGTTGTAGCGATTGCTCACACCTTATCAAGATGAATTGATGGTTTTATTGAGGCATGAAGGCGCATGAAATCAGGCACAGTGGATTGTGATACCTCAGAATCGGGGTCGGAGTGTTGTGGAGAGGCTGGTTGCAGCCAGCTATCTGTTGACGCAAACAGAATGAAACAGTTTACAGCCAACCGTTAGGAGAGTTCCCATGGTGAGCGAATCGACCGTCGAAGTCGTTGCAGAGGCAAAATCACCAACCGATCAAGACCACTGGGCGCAACCAGTCGGCAAGCTGCAAGTCATCGACGCCCCATCGGGCGCGATCAATTTGAATGTGGATGGCAGCATGGTTGTCAGCCCGCTTCAGGGGTTTGGGGCCCTCTGGCAAAAGACCTATCGCATCCATTTGACCGGTGTGGAACTCACTGCGCGCCAGGTAATGCAGACGTGGAAGGAGCGGTTCCCGCAGCTTCAGCCGCCAGAGAATCGCTTCTATCCGCCGCTGACGGGCATCAAGCCGGGAGCGGTCGTTTTGATCAACGGGAAGGTGCCTCCCGCGCCCGGACTGCCAAGCCTGTTGCCTGTGGCAGGCGGGGTTTTGGTGCTCTATGCCGACGAGACAAGCTTTACCGTGATGACGCACGAAGGTTTTCCCGAGGCGGGCTGGAACACCTTCAGTGTCTACGAGGAAGCCGGCCATCTGGTGGCGCAGGTGCAAACGCTTGCGCGTGCGGCGGACCCCATCTACGAACTCTGGTTTCGCTATTTGGGCAGTTCGGCGCAACAGGATAAGACGTGGACACACGTGTTGGCTGCACTGGCCTCGGTAGTGGGCGCGCCCGACCCTACGCCGGTGGAAGTACACAGAGTCTGCCTTGATCCACAGCTACAATGGCGCGAGGCAAAAAACATTTGGCGCAATGCCGGTCTGTGGACAATGCTCTATTTCATGGGGGAACCTGTGCGGTGGGCGGAGCGCCAGGTGAAGCGGCGTTTGCTACGGTGAAATGCTTGGGGCTACTAAACTGAGGTCTGTTTGAAAACGACAGTTTGGCCACCGTAGAAATCGTCATTTTCAAGCAAACGCGAGTATAAGCACTGTTTCGCCCAACTGAATGAACGATCCCCGTCCAACAACAGGCGACGGGGATCGTGATTCATTTGTGGTTTGCCGCTGTGGGTTGCCGGGGCTGAATGGCGCCCAGGGCAAAGCGGCAGCTATGCGCTATGCCGTGCGCGGCTGCAGCAGGCCATAATTACCATCGCGGCGGCGGTAGATCACATTGATCGTGTTGGCCATGGGGTTAAAGAAGATGTAGAAATCATGCCCCAACAGCTCCATCTGTTCGACCGCCTCCTCCTCCGTCATGGGTTGCACCATGAATTCCTTGCGACGCATGATCTGGCCAACGGGGATCTCCTCGACCTCGATCTCCTCATCGATGGCCGGCGCCATCTCGGCTTCCAAATTGACCGCCGCGGATTGGCGTCGTCGCTCCTCATAGCGCCGCCCCTTGAAGCGTGTGATCTGGCGGTACATCTTGTCCACCGTCGCATCGATGGATGCAAAAATGTCGCTTGTCGATTCTTCGGCGCGCAAGATCTGACCATTGGCCCACACAGTCACCTGAGCGGTGTAGCGGTCGTTGGCGGCGCGCGTCGGGCTATGGGTCAGCTCGGCGCGCGCTTCGCGCGCCTGGGGCAGGTAGCGCTCCAGCTTACCAACTTTCTTCTCCAAATACTCGCGAATCCAGTCGGTGACATCCACATTGCGACCATGAACGATGAGTTGCATGGAACACTCCTTTCTACGATGCGATAACGTTGAAACCTTGGGAGCGCCGGCCCCCACAACATCGACGGTCGGCTGCCCTGTCACGGGGAACATTATGCAGGGACTGCGCAGCCTCTGTATGCAGCCTGGAGTGCGACCATCGAATTTTGCAGCCAAACCATGTGTGGGAACCTGCGCACGCCTGCCCAACTGTGCCTTTTGACGCTGTGGGGAAATGCCAGCGGCACAGACGGGGCAAGTGTAGCGAAATCGGGGTGACGGTGGCTGGGCATCGGCCTGGACCCCGTCGGAATGCTGATCTCACCATATATAGATTGTAGTAGGTATTGCCCCAATTGTCAATCGACAGTTGCCCAGGCCCCGGCTGGCCGACTGACCAGGACTGGCCATATTACAATGCAAATGCCCGATCCAGATCGACGCCACTCGGGTCGTCGTCAAATTTCTGGGCCGCCGATAGAGTGAGGGCAAACACGGCAGTTGCTCCGGCATCCATCGCTGCTGTGGCGCAAGCGGTGAGTGTTGCGCCGGTGGTGTAGACATCATCAACCAGGAGAACGGTGCGCCCCTGCACCAGCGGCTCTGCGCGGAATGCGTCCGCCACATTGGCTTTGCGTTCCTGTGCGTTTAGTCCCACTTGTGAATGGGTCATGCGCTGGCGACGGATCCAGTTGGGCTGAAAGGGCAGCCCCGCCTGCTCACAGAAAGCCTGGGCCAACAATTCCGCCTGGTTGTAGCCGCGTTCGCGCCGGCGCAAATCATGCAGAGGCACAGGCGTTACACCATCGACGTATCTCATCAGAAGTGGCCAAGGCGGTCTCTCCAGCGCGGCAACCAAATAGCGGGCCAACAGGGGCGCCAGCGCAGTCACCCGGCCATATTTCAGGTGGTGAATCCCGCCACGAATTGGCCCTTGGTGCTGGGTGGCCGCACGCGCAAAACGGATCGGTCCGTCGGGCTCGTGAAGACATCGGGGGCAACAGGCCGTGCGTTCCGCCTGTTGGCGGCCACAGCGTTCACAGATACGTTCACTGGTCGGTTCAACCGCCTGTGCACAGCTATCGCAGAGCCAAGACCCTGCCTGGCGGCAACCGACGCAACGGGGGGGGAAGAACAGGTCAAGCGCGATTGTGCACCAATGTGCGAAACTGCCTCGCAGGCGAGCGATGGTAGCGTTGCTCATACAGGATTGCCTTCGAATCAATAGTCGGGCTGCCCTCCAGCGCGGCCAAGCCGGCGGATTGACTCGATTGTAACCCTGCAACATTACGTTTCGTATTACGCAGTCCGCGCCTGGGATGGAATGCGATCACCCGCTAGGCGGGAAACCAGGTCTGGAGCAAATCGTTGATAAAGGTGCGCAGGTCGTCACCTAGGATCAGCAAAATCGACAGCAAGACGATGGCAAAGAGGATGATGAGTAGGGCGTATTCCACAAAACTCTGCCCGCCGCGATTCGATGGCAATTGTGACATAACAGTCTATAGATCCTCTGGTCGGCGAAAAGCAACAGAATCATTTTCACGGAGGGGGTATGGTCGGCCTGTATCCTCCAGGCGGACCCACCCACGGCGCAACGCCAGCACAGCCGCCTGTGTGCGGTCTTCAACACCCAGCTTGCGGAGCATATTGCTGATATGATTCTTGACCGTCTGTTGGCTGATATTTAGTTCGTAGGCGATCTCTTTGTTGCTGGCGCCGCGAGCCACAAAGGCAAGAATTTCCATCTCGCGCGGGCTTAAGGGCGCAAACATTTCCAACGAGGATTCCCTATCGGGCGCCAGTGTTTCCAGGGCATTGAGCAGCCAACGGAACGCTGCCGCCTTATTCATCACCATGCCATGGATGATGCACTTTTCGCTTGCCACCGCTCGAATCGCCGCCAGCAGCGCGGTCGGGTGTACATCTTTGGGAAAGTAGGCGGCGGCGCCTGCACACATAGCGTGGTAGAGTTGCTCGTCGTCGTGATATGCTGTGAGGATGATGATATTGGCGTCGTCCACGCCGTGAAGAGTCTTGAGCTCGCGCGTGGCCTGCAGACCATTCTTACTAGGGAGATTGATATCCATCAGGATCACATCCGGCTCGACGGCGATGGCCTCCATGACGGCCATGGCGCCATCACTGGCCTCAGCAACGATCTCCATGTCGTCCTCGGCTTCGATGATCCGTTGCAGGCCCTGGATCAACAACGGGTGATCCTCGACAATCATGATGCGAATAGGATGGGATCGGTTGTTGTGCGTCATCATTGCACCTGATTGTCTGACCCTAATTGCCTGGTCGGAGATCGGGGCCCAAAAACATGCGTAGTTTTGCCTTGTACACAGCATCATTACATTCAGGTTTGTCAGTATATCACTACATCATTCTGCGCATAAATCCGCCAAAATGCCGATTTTGGCGTGAGGCGCCATGTCTGTAATGATATCGAACCCGTCACGAATGGTCTGTTTGGGGCTGACTTCGGGGGATGATATAATCAAAAGTCCGCAATGTTATTGGGCGCGCTAGGAGCAATGCCCCGACTTCAGAGCCCATTCTTGCGTTTAGCGCAGCAACTTGACATGGACTTGCCCCGTGACGTTGCTGTTCATACTTTCGGCTTTTGCAAGAAAACCGAAGCGAGGAGGTGGTTCCGTGGCCGACATTGCCAGGCTGTATGAGCTTCAAAAGGTGGATACCACATGGGAAAAGGTTCGTCGCCGGCTGCTTCAGCTACGTAAGTTATTGGTTGAAAGTGAGGAGTTGCTGGCGCAGCGGCAGGCAGTCGCCAATATCGAGGCAGAGCAAAAGCATCTGCTCATCGTGCAGCGGGACGCCGAACAAGAAGCCCAAATGCTTGCCGACCGCATACGCGACAGCGAGAGTCGCCTGATGAGCGGCCAAGTGCGCAACCCCAAAGAGTTGGCGTCGCTGCAAGACAGCATTGAGGCGTTACGCCGGCAGCGCGAAGGGGTGGAGACAACCGGTGTTGAGGCGCTGTTGCAAAATGAAGAGGTCACCGCAAAGTTGGCGCAAGCCCGGGCTGCGCTCGAACAGATAGAGGCTGAATGGAAGGCCAGCCAGGGTGCGTTGCTGCAAGAAGAGACAAAGCTCAAAAAGCTCTTTGTCCAGTGCAAACGTCAACGTGAGACACTGGCTGGCGTATTGAACCGCGACCTCCTCCTGAGCTATGAGGATTTGCGCCAGCGTAAGGCCGGTGTGGCTGTTGCCAGCATCGAACGCAACATGTGTACAGCCTGTCATGTCCAGGTGCCCACCGGTGTCGCCAGCGCTGCGCACAATCAATCGGGCAATCTCGTGCTCTGCCCCAGCTGTGGCCGGATCCTGTATGTAAGCTAGGCCTGTCCATCAGGCAACGTGGTTCAGATCGGAGATTCAGATGGGTCTATGGCGCATCCACCATGGGCAAGTGGATGGTCGACCATTCATCAACCTTGACCTGTATTGTCTCTCCGCGTAATTCACTGACATTGTGATGATGCAATAGTAACAAACCTTGGGCAGTGGTATTGCGCGATTGTTCGTAATCCAACTGCAACGCGAGTGCGGCCCCCGGCGTGTCGAAGAAGGTCATCCCACCGGGCCCGTCTCCCGTTATGCGCACCGTGGGGCGCTTGATGTCGTAGCGCAGCATTGGCGTTCTGTCCACCAGTTGTCGTCTTCCATCCTCGTCGCGCGGCATGTCGTCGCTGTAGCTCTCCACCCAAAACCAAAACTCACGCTGCCCGGCAGGCAGGTCAAGCGCGTCGACGCTTACCGGTAGGACTAAAACGTTGGTGTTATAGATCGCACTGTCGAACTCGTCTGCGCGCAACCCGTTGAGGGGCTCCTGTAGCGTATCGCCGAAGGAAGCATGCAGGTCACGCAGCGCAGTCACGAACACATCACTCGTGCCCCGGCTGTTGGCATGGCGCGCGACGTTGGTGTGGTAGAGCACTCGCTCCGCCGCGCCATCCCCGTCGAAGTCAATCATTACATCAAATTCGACCTGATTGGGGGTCGACCAATTGGCATAGACAGCAACGGCAAAATAGAGCATGGCCCCGTCCGCCAATCCCTTGATCTCGCCCGCCCCACCCCCCCGCAGCGCGGGGATGCCACTGCCGACGCCCACAAAGCGCAGATCGGCAAAGCCCAACCGTGCGCGGTCGGTATCTGTCGGCGATAGTCGGGGCAGGGCGGCATGCAGCTCTACCACGCTCACCAACGACACCACATCAGTCGGCGGATGGTGACCCGAAACGCCGGTTCCCGTCAAGGTGGCTACATGGGTACCAGTTACGGCGTCCCCCGCAGTGATTGTTGCGGGCGCTACCCGCATGGCGGCGGCTGGACGCGGCGCAGCATAGACCGGCACATTGAGCACGGGCGCCGGCAACTCGACTAACATGCGCGCAGCCGGCATCTCGTCAACGCTGATGGCCAAGGATAAGGCCGAATGGGCAAGCATTATTTCATCCGTCGTCGCCAGATCGACCACGGCGCTGAGGGGGAGGGCGGTAACCCCAATCGTGCGGCTGTAGACTGTATAGGCGGTCGTCCACCCCAGCCCGGTCTGGCGCTCGACTGTGACGCGGGTGATCGAAATCCCTTCGGTGGGCGCAGTCTGGATTTGCAGTTGACGCGTTGCCGGCGTGTAGGCAAAGGTTGCTGTTATGTTGCTTGATTCGGCTCCAAACGTCGCGGTGGCGGTGAACGGCGCCGGCGATGGCCAGATCAACACATAGCCAGTCGCTTCACTCAGCCAGTGACGGGGCAGCCCCTGTTGGGTTGGCGCGAGCGCCGGGTCGCGCATTCGGCGCATGTTCGATGTGTCGGCCACTAGCTGCACGGTCGTATCGACCAGACCACCTGACGGGACGGTGATGGTGGTCACGGGCAAGGTCACCGTGACGCCAGGCGCCGTGGTCACCGGCCCGTAGGTCAATGTCAGCTTGGTGTCTTGGGCGCCCTTGTTGAAAATCCGCAGGTCGCGTTGCAGTGAAGCCACACCCTGCACTTCGGGCGCGCCAAACGAGAGACTCACCAACTCCGGCGCTTGGGCATTGACGGCCAGCACGGTTGCCAACGCTGAGCGCGGCAAATTCATGCGCCCGGCCCCAATGCGGACAGGGCTATCTGCGCTGCGGCCCGCATCGCTGTGCCCAACGAGCAGAGGCTGTGCGCTATTCATTGCCAACGCCTTCAGTTCGAGGGGAGTCCAGTTGGGGTATATCTGGCGCAACAAGGCCATGCCACCCGCCACATACGGGGCGGCAAACGAGGTGCCCGACGATGAACGCCCACCATTGCCTGTGCCCCCAGCTGCAGTAAAGACCCCAACGCCGGGCGCCGCCAGGTCCGGCTTGAGGGCGCCATCAGCGCGGCGTGGACCACGGGCGCTAAATGAGGCTACCCCTGTGTCGCCGGCGGCCACGCTGATGGTCTGCCCGCCTACCGACGGTGAACCGACCACATAGGTTGTATCGCCGCTGTTGCCGGCTGACGCCACCACCACAACGCCAGCGGCCGCCGCATTCTCAGCAGCCAGGGTGGTTGTGTCATCGAGGGCCCCGTAGGGCGAGCCGAGCGAAAGATTGATCACATCGACGCGATCGCTCAGGTCACCGTCACCGTTGGGGTCCACTGCCCATTCAATGGCTTGGTCGACAACTTCACTGCTGCCGCGACAGCCAAACACCTTGAGCGCATAGACGCTGGCGTGAGGCGCCACACCGGGCGCGATCCGCAGCGCGGCTAGATCGACAGACCGGTCAAAGGGGCCGGCGTAGGTCGAGCCGTCGGCGTTGACGCCGTAGCCGGCAGCGATGGCCGCCACCCCCGTGCCGTGCGAGTAGCAATCCATGGGGTCAGGGTCAGGATTGGGTATCGGGTTGAAGCCGGCATTGTCGGGGTCGGCATTGTAGTCATCCCCCACGAAATCATATCCGCCGATAATCTTGGGGCTGGGAAAGCCAGCCACATCCCCCACAACGGTCGGATCGTTGACGTCATACCCACCGCCGGGGCCGCCAAAAGCGGTATGCAGATAGTCGATGCCTGTGTCGACGATCGCGATGGTCACCCCGGCGCCAGTAGCGCTTATCCCATCACTGCCCTGCCACAACGAGGGCGCTCCGACGAGCGGCGCACTGTGGGTGCTTGGTTGTTTCGGTGTGATCCGATGTACGGCCACCACACCGGGCAACTGCGCCAATTGTGGCAGCCTTGCCTCATCGATGCGCAGGGCGATTCCATTGTAGACCCGCTGATTGCGGAAGAGCAGGTCGCCGCCGAGGGCTGCCACGGCGGGCAAGAGCGCTGTTTGGGCGGTGTCGATCTGTGTGAGTTGGGCCTGTGTGACTTTGGCTGTGGATGCGGCGGTCGCTGCTTGTTTCTGTAGATTCGCATAGACCTGCGTCAACGGTGGATCGGCCAGCGCCAAGACGACGGCGACGGTACGCGGCGCAGACTGTGGGCGCGCCGCGTCGGCGACGGAAGCTGCTTGCAACAGTGAAAAAAGAAGGAGTATCCCGACGCAGGCGCAAACGACCGTTACGGTCATAAGCGAGCGCCGTTTGCTCGGATCAAGGTGTCTGTAAGGCGTCATGGCGTCAACTCCGACATATGATGTACGCGCCGGTGATCGCGCTGCGACGTTCGACCGATGCGTTCGAGGATTATACCAGAGATAATGGATCAAGAGAATGAAGCATCGATGGTTTCCCTACAGAACGCATAAACCCATAAAGGGCCGGGGAGATGAGCCAGTTCCGCTCGGCAATATATCAATTACGATCGCAATGGTGGATGTGGCGGACAGCCCTGTTGGCGGGCGTAGTCCTGATTCTGCTCGCGGCAACTCTGGGCGCGCCGTCAGCCTCTAGCGCCAACCAGGGCTATCCGATGACGCCGATCTATCGTATTCAGGGCAGAGGCCCATCCAGCCCACTCGCAGACCGCTGGGTAGACACCTTTGGCGTCGTCACTGGGGTTACCGCGGCGGGCTTCTATCTTCAAGATCCCCTGGGCGATGACGACATCGAGACGAGCGATGGCATCTTTGTCTATACCCATCGCGCCCCCACGGTCATACCGGGCCAGTGTGTTCAGGTGCAGCGCGCGCTGGTGAGTGAATTTTACGAAAAGACCGAGATCTCGCGCCTGACCAGTGTCAGCCCAAGTGCGCTTTGCGCCACGACCTCCATCACCCCGGTGCGAATCCCATTGCCCCACTACGGAGCGTCGCCCGAGGAGATGTATGAGCGGTATGAAGGGATGCTTGTGGAGTTTAGCGGCTTTGTCGGCGTCGTACAAGGGCCGACAAAACGCCTCAACAGCGGGCAGTTGGAGATCGCGGTGACGACGGAAGCGATGACGCCCTATCTGCCGGCGGGCCGCGTCTTTCAGGCCGACCACGCAGCGACCGCTGCACTTGTGCACCTCGGTGATGGATTGGGTGTTCCGTTGCCGCAGGCGAGCTGGGGCGACCGCCTCACGTTTGGCAAGACGCGTGGCGATGCGCGTGTGGTTACAGCGGTGCTCGACTACAACTTTGGAAAATACCAGTTTCTCCTTTTGCCCGACGAACCTATTTCCCATGCCGCCCGACCGCGTGTCGAAGAACAGGGTGTCGCCGCAGAGTTGGACGACTTCACAGTTTGTTCGGTGAATCTGTATGGGCTGGGGCGAGGCAAGAACCAAATTGCCAACGATGTGCTCTACGCCGCCCATTTGCGACAACGCGCACTGGCGATTAGCCAGCGGCTTCACGGTTGTACATTGGTAGGGCTGCAAGAGTTAGGGACACCAGAAGATGGCGAGCATTTGGCAGCCGAATTGCGCGAGCACTTTGGGTTGCCCTATATCGCCACCACATTGCCTGGACCTCAGAGCACCAACCCAGACTTTCCACTGACGCTGGGTCTACTCACGCGTTCAGACCGCGCCCAGGTGCTCTCTGCAACCGCGCCTCAGGCTTGTACAGAGGTAGACTACGGTGTGCACATGACGCCAGGGGAGTGCCCGCCCGGCCAGTATGCGCTGTATGACCGCATTCCATTGGTGGTGGATGTGGCTGTTACGGGCGAATGGGGGGAGCCACTGCGTTTACGAGTCATCGGCAACCACTGGAAAAGTAAAGCAGGCGACGAACGCGCCAATGCCGTGCGCCGGACTGCGCAGGCCAACCATGTTGCGCGCTTGGCCCAGCAGGCGCTGGACGCAGACCCGACTATGGGCGTCATTGTGCTCGGTGACCTCAATGATTACTATGGCAGCACACCTGTTGAGGCGCTGCGCTTGGGCGTCGCGCCGCCTCTTATCCAGACCCACGACCTGATGCCGGTGGTTGATCGCTACACGTATATCTTTAACGGCGCAAGCCAAGTTCTTGACCACATTCTTATTTCGACCAACCTCTACCCAATGTTGGCTTCAGTGGACATCATCCACACCAATGTTGATTTCCCCTACCCAACCCATGTTGATTTTACAACGGCGCGTCATTCGAGCGATCATGACTTTCTACAGATCCGGCTGCGGCCAACTGGCGCAGCCATCCTGGGCGGTAGCTTGCGTCACCCAGGATTGCAGGTTACCCTGGTAGATAGCACAGAGCAGGTGTTGAGTGCGACGCTGACTGATGCCCTTGGCGAATTTCGCCTGTGGAATTTACGCCCTGAGACTGTTCGCCTCAAGGTTACGCCTGTCAATTTTCTCGCGCTGGCCGATCAGGAGATGACGCTGACGCTCAACCCAGGGTATAATCACTTTGAAATGCCCACAGTGCAGCATCAGGGCGCCATGTTGGGTGGGGCTGCGGCCTGGTTAAACGAAACGTTGGCGCTCATGAGCATGGATTGACAGTAAGGAACCACGAATGAAACACGTCTACTTATCCTGGTATGATACCGAGGAATTGGTCAGCAAGCTGGTCTTCAAACTAAACACACCCTACGACGCGATTCTGGCCATCAGCCGTGGCGGCATTATCCCTGGTGGCATGATTGCCGAAGCGCTCAAAATGAAGAATGTGTTGACGGCTGCTGTCATCTTTGGTGAGCATAGCGACGCAGTTACACGGATCACCTGGCCGCGTTTTATGCAATTTCCCGATGACGACGTGTTGGTCGGACGAAAGATTCTCGTAGTGGACAATCTTTGGAATCGGGGCCGCACGCTGATGGCAGCCAAAGGTCGCATCGAAGCGGCGGGTGGTTTTCCTGAGCTTGCCGTTTTGCACTGGCGACAGTCGAGCAGCACCTTTCCCGATGATGCGCCGGATTACTATGCCGATCTCACCGAAGATTTCATCCATTACCCCTGGCAGCGGATTGATGATTCAGACTACCGCGTGCTGGCGCAGCCGGTCATGCCACTGTCATAGCCGATACAGGCCGGCGGCCACCGGCGGTCAAGGCCACGAAACATCGAAAGGCGGACGCACTTATGACTGACCAACTCCCCTTGACCGCAGATGCGCCGGCCACTGAGCGGATTGGCGAGATTCTCCAACGGCTCCACGCAGCCTATCCGAATGCTGATTGTGCTTTGGTGCACACGAATGCATTCGAACTGCTGGTGGCCACCATCCTTTCTGCCCAGTGCACCGACGAACGGGTCAACAAAGTGACGCCGGCGCTCTTTGCGCGTTTTCCGACTCCGGTGGCAATGGCCCAAGGTGATCGCGCCGAGCTGGAAGAGTTGATACGTTCGACCGGTTTCTTTCGCAATAAGGCCAAAAACATCCAGGAAGCATCGCGGCGCCTTGTTGAAACGTTTGACGGAATGGTCCCCGACAATATGAACGATCTGTTGACGCTGACCGGTGTGGCCCGTAAAACGGCTAATGTGGTGTTGGGCACGGCCTATGGCATCGGTGTCGGGGTGGTGGTTGATACGCATGTCAAACGATTGTCTAACCGGCTGGGGCTGACAAAGGTCGAAGACCCAGAAAAGATTGAACGCGACCTGATGGCGCTTGTTCCGCAGGGTGACTGGGTTGCATTTTCGCATATGCTGATCCTGCACGGGCGTCAGGTCTGCGACGCGCGCAAGCCAAAATGCGCAGAATGTACGCTCAACGTACTCTGTCCATCTGCACAAGCGTAGTGGGTCATCTGTCGCGCATTGTCCGGTCAGGTCAACCAGCTAAACCAATTCGTCTTGTGTCATCGCTCAGCCTAATCGTGAGGTCAACCAAGCCATGCAGCGTGTGTTTTTTCTTCTACTCGGCATCGGCGCGTTCCTGGTGGTGACTGCCGCCGTGCTGCGACCATACTTTCTGCCGATGGCGTACCCATCGCCAGCAACGCCTCTACCTCCTGTGCGGGTGGACGCCGCGCCCCGGTTCGCACACTTTGCACCGGCGCTGGTTGATGTGCGCGCGAGTGTGCATGTTCAATTTCCCCCTGACTGGCAGAGCACTGTGCTTGATGCTGCAACACTGGGGGAGTATCTGGCGGACATGCAGACGAGCGGCAACCCGGAATTGCGTCCGAATGCGACGCTTATGGCCAATGGGTTTGGGGAAGATGTTGCGATCCTGACTGCAGTGGCCAATAATGCCAGCAATCCAGCCCTTGGGACGACTCTCTCGGTGATCGCTATGAAGCGAAACGGTCTACGCCTCGAACAGTATTTGGACGAGACAGCCGCGTTGATCACCAGCCACGGGGCGGAGATAAAACATGCCCACGTGGAGACAACCTGGCGCGTCGACCGACTGCCAGTTGGTGTGCTGCAATATTCGTTGCCGGCGACGGCCCTCAATCAGCCATTCACACCAACCGATGGTCTCCAGGTGGTGACTTACAGCGCCGACGGTGGACGCCTGGTGCTCTTTACCTTCACGACGCCTGCTGCGCCTATCGCTGCGCTTTCCGAGCGTTTTGGCGGGCTGGTGCGTTCGGCTCGCTTCTATTGAGGTTTCCCACCCAATTTACCAGGAGTAACCCGCCCATGCCTGCACCCGTACCACCGGGACACACCCGTGGACCCATCCTTTTCCTTGGTGCGATTACGACCCCAGGCGGCGAGCAGATGTTGCTTCAGCGCTTCTGGACAGATGCCGGTGGGTATGGCTCACGGATCCTGCTCGTTGCTGCCGATCCGGATGACCGTCAGGTGGAGATAATTGCCAGTCGTTTCCGCCAATGGGAAGCTGAGCTTGTGGACATCTTGCCATTGACGCGGCGCGCCGACGCCCACTTCGTTGCGCATTCTACCCTTATTGAACAAGCAACCGCGATCCTCATTGTCAACGGTGCGCCGCCCGAACTGGCGCGGAGGCTGGGCGGCACACCTGCGGCGCAAGCGATTCGTCGCGCCAATGCCCGTGGTAAAACGGTGGCTGCCCTCGGAGACAGCGCCGGCATCCTGTGTCAGCATATATTGGTTGGTGTTTCACCAAGCGAGAGCGGCTACACGCCCGGTCTAGGCCTGATCAACCGGCTCGCTGTGGCACCTATGTCGATGGGACCTGGGCCGTCTGGCGCAAAGCAAGAGCCTGAGAGCGTCGAGAGAGTCGCCTGTTTGCTGACGGCCATTGCGCCAAATCCATTCCTGATCGGGGTAAGCCTGGCGTTCGACACCGGTGCGGCCGTCTATGCCGACACTACGTTGGAGGTCTTTGGCCAAAATGAGACGCTCTTGCTGGATGGGGCT
>JAHDWG010000034.1:0-5122 GCA_023384495.1 Caldilineaceae bacterium | reverse complement strand
CGGGTGACAATCTCGCTTCACTGGCCCTAATCGCCCCCCCTACTCAAGCTCAACTGGCCGCTCTGGGCATTCATCTCCATCACTTGACCGCCGGATACACCTTCAACTTCGACCAGCGATCCATTGCTCCCCCGACGGAGACCGAATTGCCCGGCCCTGATTCACCCGAGTTCAGCAAAAGTTCGTTCTAAACGACGATATATGCTGCGGTTGCTTCGAAAACCGGCTTTGCGAAAACGCTTACCCCTTCGAGGCGGTCCGGTTTTCAATCAGAGCAAAATATTGTTGCCGCCCCGCCACCGTCATGCTGATGGGTCAGGCGTCGATAAAGTCGTCGGCCTCGTCCTCTCGTTCGCCTGCGTACAAGAAACGTCGCCGCGTCGACATGGCGCTGGCTTCCGGGAAGCCCGCATACCCCACCCCACCATATCCCAATTGACCCCCTGACTGGGCAGGTCCACCAGGTCCCGTGATGACGATTACCGGCGGCTGAGGCAACGCGCCGTATGGCTGTCCGTTTGCAAGCGCGCCGCGCCGTCCGGCCTGGCGCGCGTCTGAATCGGTCTCTTCCCGGCGGCGGCTGGCGGCCAATACCAACAAGGCGGTGGGAATGCCCGCTAACAAACCCAAGAGCACGCCCAGTCCCAATCCGATTGCGTCGGGGCTAAGGCGTTCGCCAATGCGCACGGCCATAACCGCAACAAAGAGTAGACCGACCAGTAGGACAATTCGAGTCATTGCTCAATTCCTTTTTTCGAATTCTCTGTCGGGCTTCACCATCGGGAAGCTTCACGTTGATATACGCATAACGGGCCTCATGACCTGCCGTCACCCCGAACGATGGAAATGGCAGCGTACAGCAGGAACACAGAGGGAGTTCCCCGAGCAGACAGGGGGTTTTGTCCACAGAATGAGCGACCGCGTCTTCCTCGTGTTCTCTATGCGGTTTCTGCGGGTTCTGTGTTTCACTGTTCTGTCCTATATTCAGCACAATCGTCTGGCCGCCGGATTACGCACCAGCGCCCAGCAGTTGATGTATCAGCCGTTTCCATGTTGGAATGTGTGTCTGTGGCCTGGTTTCAGTCGCTCGCGGATTGGATTCGCTTGGGTTGCGACGCATGTCAGGATCTGTCCAGCGGCGAGTGCATCGCCCGCCATTGGTCAGGATCTCCGTCACATTTGCAAGATCCTGTTGGTCCAGCCAGGCAGCCTGAAATCGGACCACCTCTCCCCTTGCCACAATTAGAAAGTCGCCATGCCCTTCCAGCTTCTCGGCCCCACTGTCTGTGATGCCGGTGGCGTAGCGCGCCTCGTCTCGTCCGGCGACGGCCCCCACCAGGCGCACAGGGAAATTGGCCTTCATGGCCCCCCCAATCAGGGCAGCCGTAGGTTTTTGGGTGCAAGCAATCAGATGGATCCCCGCTTCGCGGCCCCGCTGGCTCAGGCGGGTGAGCATCGCCTCGACGGCCGCGCCGCCGGTCTGAATCAGGTCGGCAAGCTCATCGACGGCCACGACCAACACTGGTGTGGAGCAGGCCTCGCGGTCACGCCGCTCCATCTCCTGGGCCAACCATCGCAGCCGGCTAACTGCGTGCTCGGGCTGGCTGACGATGCCCCCGAGAACGTGGGGAAGCCCACGAAGTTGCCCGAAGCCGCGGCCTTTTGGATCAATCAGTACCAGTTGAACCTCGCCCTGCCGGTTATGCATGGCCAGCGACGTAAGCAATGTACGCGCCAGCGCCGTCTTTCCCGACCCAGTTGTGCCGGCAATGAGCACATGGGCAACGTCGGGCGAAGTGAGGCGCAACAGCAATGGCGCACCCTGTTCCTCGACGCCAAGCACGGCGGTCACCGGCGGCATGGCGGGGAGCCGGCTACAAAGGGGCAGCAAGCGCACCGGCTCTGCTCGGTTGCGCGCGACCTCGACGCTAATGGCGGCGCCGTTCCGCACAATACGCGCATCGCGCTTGCCCAGCGCCATGGCGATCTCTTCCGCAAGCGAAGCGACCTGGCGCACCTTGGTCCCCAATTGTGGGCGCATGTCAAACCGGATATAGCGCGGGGTGACCACGCCCCCTTCAACACGTACGTTGACCTTATGCTGGGCAAGCACCGCTTCAATACGGTCCGCCTGCATGTCCAATTTCCGATTTCTCGCCCTCATCGCACAGCCTCCACGCGCCCCTGGTTGGCGCTGTTGAGCAAATACCCCATCTCAGGGATGATTGTGAGGGCGATGACAGGTTGAGATCAACTCAGACCTGCCCACCCACCGTCTCATCCGCGAGACGGCCTGCGTATGAATCCATCCGCGCAGACCAGGCTTGGCTCATTTCGGCTCGCAACTCTCCATTTGGCGCGCTGGCGAGCCCGATGCTGTGCGACTTGTATGCTGCGATAGCGCGACTCAAGCTATCTTTGTTAGCGTACGAAATGACTGATATTGCATTGTATGCTAGTGTATCAGAACAAATGTTCTATGTCAAGTGAGATCTTTCTATTTCGGGTCGTCTCATGGGTAGGATGTAAGCGCTTTCCGGGCGCAACCGATGGGACGATGCTACGCCGTCGCCGCGTCGGGCGACAAAATTTGGATTTGGGGTGCGGCTAGTCTAGCGGTATAATGTTGTAATCTATACGGTCGCAGTGGGCAGGCCACGCAGGCTGCAAAGTGTGCGCTGCCTATCGCTGATCGCCCGGCGCGATGACGCCGATTGGTTGTGTGCGCGTGTGAGGCTGGCCATGGTGATTAAAGGTTGATGGCGGTGCGATGAATGCAGAAATGGACGATGCAGTATGGCTTCTGGGTCATTGCGCTTTTGGCGCTCGGCGTTGGTGTTGTTTACATCCCAGAAGTTGCGCCAGTGCTCAGTGGGAAGCGGTGGGTTGCGCGCGCAGATGCCTACACCTATGTCGCTGATTTGGATTTCTGGCGACGCACAGAACGAGAGCGAACGGTTGTGGCCAATGCCCGCTTTGACCTCACGGCCCAACTCGATGAGGTGCCGCTCCTTGTAGGAGATTGGCAGGGCGTGGATGTTCCTGAGACGAATCAAGAGGTCATGATCCTGCTTGACCCCGAGCAGTATGTGCAACGCCTCTATCATGATAGCCAAGGCCACTACATTTGGCTAAGCATGATCGGGGGGCGCAGTTCGCAGCCTTTTCATGCACCTGACATCTGTTACGACGCCGATGGATGGCAATATCATCTTGGATCTCACGCCATTGCGCTAGATGGTGGCGGCGATCTCTATGGGTTGTGGCTGCAAGCAAAGAAAACGTTGCCTGGCGCTGAAGAGCCTACGGAGCACATTGTTTATTACTTTTATCTGTTTCCTGATGGACGACGCCAACTTGGAGACGGCATTGTACTCTTTAAGGTGACGTCGGACCGTTATGGCACGGTCGAAGAAACGCTTGATCTGTTGGCCAGCTTTGTACGTGAGTTTTTCGTGAGCGGCTGAGCGGTTGGCATCTCAGATTCGCTTACGGGCAGACCTCTGATTCACTCCATGCCGTTCACCCAAGTTGTACCTTCCATGGTCATACTCTGTTCCATCCTGGTTCTGGTGGTGGCTGCGTGCGCATCGTCGACTCTGGCGCCGTTGACGCCTACGCCGGTTGTGGGGTCTTGTGGCCTTGCATTGTCCGAGACGGCAACCGACGAAGAGGCGGTGCGGGCGGTCTTGCTTGCTGAGGGTGAATTGGTGGTGCAGCAAGCCATCGACCCCCTGATGGCGCTCTGGGTGGAGGGAGGGTCTGTCACTGACGCCAAGCACACGCCCGCTGACGCCGCGGACGATCAGGTGTGGCTCGACAAAGACGCCATTCGTCACCGTTATGTGCGCATCGTCTTGCCCGGGGCTCAACAACCGGCTGCCCCCGCCGATCTGACCCTGGAGTGGGAAGACGCGCGCGTGGTGATCACCGCCACCACGCGCATCGGCGACGAAGTTTCGCCCGACGGTGACCGCTGGGTGTTGGTGAACGTGAATGGCTGTTGGCTACTGGAGAGCCTCACCTACAATTTGGAGCCCGAACCCCAATAGCTGCGTCCAGCAGCTTTCCCTTTTGATCGGTAGTGTATGATTGAGACCGGCGCGGCCCTGCCTCTGTTCATCGCTCTGGCGCTTTGCCTGTTTGCATTGGGGTGGTTCAGCCGCTGGATCAGCCTTTCGATCCAACGCGTGGTCTATTACGCGACCCACTCGCGCGAAGTTGCGATGTTGGCGCTCTTTCTTGTCCTGTTTCCGGGCGTTCTGATCCACGAGGCAGCGCACTGGCTTGTCGCCCGGCTATTGGGCCTCAAAACGGGCAAGTTTCGTGTTTGGCCAAGGGCGCAGGGCAAACAGATCGGCATGGGCAGCGTTAGCGTGCAACGGGGCTCGCTCTGGCAGGACAGCCTGGTGGGGCTTGCGCCGCTGCTGGCCGGTTCGGCGCTCGTTGCGCTCATTGGCTATCATGTCTTTGCCGCTGACCAGATGGTCGCCCTCTTTGGGCGTGGGAACTGGGCGCAGGGCTTCTCGGCCGTGCGGGCGGCTTTGCACAGCGCCGACAGCGCACTGTGGGGCTATTTGGTCTTCGCCATCGTCAACGCCATGATGCCCAGCCCCAGCGACCGTGAGCCGATCAAGCCGCTCCTGCTCTACCTGGGATTGATCGGCCTGGCCTACCTGATCTTAGGGTTGCCCCTGCGGCCAGTGGTGGATCTGTTGGGCTGGCTGACGCCGGCGGTGACGATCCTCACCAGCGCGTTGCTTTTTACGCTGGCATTGGATGCTGTCGTATTGGTTGCGTTGTGGCTGGTTGAGTCGCTGATCAGCCCGCGGCAACCGATTGGGGCGCATCGCTCTAGTCGGCGCACCTGAAACCATGGCCTGTAACAAACGGCGTGCGAACGAGAATCCACACGCCGTTTGTCTTCAAGCTCGACCGATTGGACTATGCAATTTGAGGTAATTGGGCAAGGCTTCGCTCAATTGCCTCGCGAGGATAGTCAAAATCCTCCAGCTTGCCACTCAGATACGACTCGTAGGCGGCCAAATCGAAGTGCCCGTGGCCACACAGGTAGAAGACGATGGTTTTGGCGTCGCCGCTCTCTTTGCAACGCAATCCTTCG
>JAHDWG010000617.1 GCA_023384495.1 Caldilineaceae bacterium | reverse complement strand
AGTCCAACAATTCCACCCCAAGTAATCGGCGAGATAGTCTCCTCGATCCTTGGCTGCTGTCCTCGCTCTCTTTCGCTGAAGTACTCCATCGTATCTCCTTATAATGGCCAACACCCCCAGATCACCCGATGACGACGGTGGCGCCGTGATAAACAAAACGAGAGCATTGAGGCAAAGGAACTGTCACCGCACGGCCCGAACTTCAGCCGAGGGCCCTCTGGGTGCGGTGCAGCGGGTTGTCGGCCGGCCTTGACCCAACATTACTGCTAGACAAGCTGCGCTGGCGCTTTTTGGTCCGGCTCTAGCGGCTCAATATCGGGTACCTCGGCTAGCGCGGCTTCATACTTCGCCCGACTACCCCGTTTCGCTCGTTCTTGCAGGTACTCTTCGGTCATCAACGCCGATAGCTTCTCGGCCACCGCCGTGGTCACAAACTGATTGATCGAAATGCCTTCGCGGCGCGCAAGCTCCTTAATGGCTCGGTGCAACGATGCCGGCAGACGAAGACTCAATGTACTCATCTCACTGCTCCCAACTGCGCCAGGAATTCGCCCGGCTCAACCACCTGCACGCCAAAATCCTCACAGCCGCGAAAGTGGCGCTTGTTGAACGTTACGATAGAATCGCACCCACCGTTGACCGCCAGCTCCAACACCATATCATCCTTGGGGTCGCTCAGATAGGGTCGCCACAAGAAGAACAGGCGAGGTTGATGGGCCACATTCGCATGATAATCCAGCACATCCTCAACCGCCTGCGGTGTGATATGCAACCGCCCAAGATTCCGCGTCAGCACATCTTCATATTCGAGCATGAGTGCTACCGATAGGCAGATGTCAAAGCGACCCGCGCCCACCAGTTGGAGGAGTTGGTACGCATACCCGCGTCTTGAATACAGCCCTGACACCATGACATTTGTGTCAATTACGATCTTTGGCAGCATTATGATGGTATTATAGACGCTACCAAATTCATGTCAAATTGGTTACGCGGCTCTGCGACGTTTCTATGCCGCATGGGATGAGCGTGAGGGAGGATAGACGATGGACGATGGACGATGGATGATGGATGATGGACTATCGCCAGGCAGCCCCCCGAAGTGGCGCTACAACGAGGGCGGTCAGGTCAAGTGGGTGGCCAGCGCGGCGTCGGCGCGGGCGTAGCCGTCGGTGGTAAGGCCGGCATACCAGCCCATGAACTTGGCGGCTTGTGCAAGGAAGTTCCAGCGGTCGGGGTGGTGGCTGGCGTGGAATTCGATCACCATCGAATTGAGGTGTTTGACATTGTGCATGAGCGTACCGTTATCGGTGGCGGCCACGGCGGTCAACTGGGCGATCAGCAGCTCGCACGGGGCGCTGCTCTCGGCGTAGGCGCGCACCAGCGCGGTGACCTGGCGGCAATCGTGGGTGTGGAGGGCGTCGTGCAGGGAAGCCAACAGCCGGTCGGGCATGTGGCCGGCCCAGTGCGCCACGTCCTCGTCGTAGGGATAGGCGCGCACGGGTTCAAAGGGCACAAAGCGAAAATCGGCGCTGATCACACTTGGCCCGCGCTCGAGCAGGCTGCCGGCCTGAATGGCGGCCAGCGCCTGGGTGCAGGGCGCCATGTAGCAAAGCCCCTCGCGCAAGAGGCGCAGCGCGTTGCCCACATGGATGGGCGCCACCTCGCGGCTGATGGCGTCAAAATCTTCGTGGGGCACGGGGTCGATGCGCAGGTACATATCGCAGGCCGCCTGGGCTGTGGCGGCGATGGCCGTAGCGGGCGAGTATCCCCGGTCGGCCATCGCCTGGGCGATCACATCCGGCCGGTCGCATGGCGCGGCGACGTAGAGCTGGGCGCGCAACGGCTGCACCAGTTCGGGCTGAAGGCCGTGGTGGGTTGGCCCATGGGTCAGTCCGTAGCGTTGGCGCAATTCCACTGCGCGCACATAGGGCGCGCGGTTGATGGGGAAGCTGCTGCTGTAGCGGATCGACCAACGCAGCATTTCCAGCCCAGCGTCCCAGCCTACCAGGTCGATCAGCCCCAACATAAGCACTGGCGAGATGATCGTGTGGTCGTCGGTGGTGACCCCTTCGAGGCCAATGTCAAGCACCAGATCGACCAGGTCGGCCCGGCTCATCACCTCGGCCAGCCCCAGAAAGCGGTGGTCGGCCCGGCAATATTCGCCAAAATGGACATCGGCGCGCAGCATGTTGAGCGTCTCTTCAATCGAGCCGTCGCGGTGCGGCCAAAAGGGGAGTAATTCGTAGGGCCCAAAGCAAATGTCGTGCAGGTCCATCACGGTTTGGTAGAGGGACTGAAGCAACAACAGGCAGCGCGTGCGCGGGGGCTGGGTTGCGGCCAGGCGACGGGCGTCTTCGACGCCGATCATGGCGTGCGAGACAAAGCCCATGAGATTGTGCGCCTGGTTGTTGAGATAGCGGCAGGCGGTCAGCGCGCAGGCCGCCCACAGATCCGCTTCGGGGACGCCGCGAGCCAGGTGTTGGGCGGCCTCATCCATGACTCGGTCGAGGGTGACGTGGCGCAGCCATTCGACGAGCGCGGCTATCGACTGTGGGTTGCGCATAGCGCGCGGCTGTTGGGCAAGGTGCGTGGGGCCGACGCGCGTTGTAGTGTGCAGCATCTGGTTTGCTCCTGGGAGAATCAGTTCAAAGCAACGGGCAACGCTGCCATCGTCCCTGACGAGACTTGTATTATGGCAACTCCCAATCCGCCACTTGCAGGCCGGCAACCCGCCCAAATTCCCGAGTGTTATGCGTGATCAGGGTGACCTTACGTGATCTGGCATGGGCGGCGATCAGCGTATCGTAGTGGCCGATGGGCTGCCCAATGCGCGCCAGTTCGCAGCGGATCTGCCCAGCTTCGATGGACTGTTCAGCCCCCCAGTCCAATACCTGGACATATCGCAAGAAGTGCATAAGATTGGCATAGTTTCTTTGCGGTTGTTGGGAATGGCAGACGCCGAACTCCAACTCGTAGCGAACAATCTGTGATATCGCAATCTCCGCAGGGGGAATCTGCAACAGATGTTGACGCAGGGCGCGGGGTCTACCGTTTATGACACCGATACAGGCATTGGTGTCGAGCATGTAGCGAATCACGCAAGCTCACCCCTGGGAACATCGGTGGATATTCCATTCGCTAT
>JAHDWG010000616.1 GCA_023384495.1 Caldilineaceae bacterium | reverse complement strand
TGGCCCAGCACGGCCTGGTGACGCGCCTGAAGGGCAAGGGCACCTACGCCGCCCCACCCAAGATCACCGAGAGCCTGGTGCAAAAGCTGACTGGCTTCTACCAGGACATGGTGGAGCAGGGCTACACCCCGACGGCGCGCGTCCTGTGCCAGGAAGTCGCCCCAGCCAGCCGCCGCATCGCCGAGCGGCTGGGCATCGCGCCCGAAACGCCGGTCATCGTTATCGAACGCCTGCGTTTCGTCCAGGACGAACCCATCCAGCTTGTCACCACCTACATCCCGCACGCTGTCTGCCCGGCCCTGCTGGAGGTTGACCTCTCCCGGCGATCCTTGTACGCCTTCCTGGACGAGGCGTGCGGTATCGTCATCGCGCGCGGGCACCGCACGGTAGAGGCGGTGGCCGCCAACGAGGTCGAGGCCGAGATGCTGCAGGTGAAGAAAGGCGCGCCGCTGATCCTGCTCGACAGTGTAAGCTACCTGAGCGACGGCACGCCCGTCGAATACTATCACGCCCTGCATCGCGGCGACCGGACGCGCTTCGAGGTTGAGCTGGTGCGCGTCCGCGCGCCGGGCGACCGGCAGGCGCTGGTAGAGCAGCACTTCGATCCCCAGGTGCTAAACCAGGGGGTGGTGCTGGTGCCTAAGGGCCAGTCGCTGCACGGCAAGAGCGGGGCGCGCAAAGGATAGCAGCGCCAGGAGGACGTTTTACAGGGGAAAACGTTTCGCTGTATACTGGATTGTGAGGAACAAGCCGCCATCCAGCCGTTAGAAGAAAGCCTCTCCTAATGCTGCCTATGGACACAGAGCAGCTTCTGGTACTCTTAGGGAAGCTGAAGCCAGAGTTATCTGCACGATACCGGGTGAGGGAGATCGGGCTTTTCGGCTCTTTCGTGCGAGCACAGCAGAGTGAAGCCAGCGATATTGACATCTTGGTGGATTTCGATGAAAACGCAGACCTGTTCGACCTGGTAGGGTTGGCCCTGTTCTTGGAGGAACAACTTCAGCGGAAAGTGGATGTGGTGTCTAAGAGTGCCCTGCGGGAAGAGCTTCGGGAGTCGGTCCTGCAAGAGGTTGTGCTGGTATGAGGGATTGTAGGCTCAGAGGTTGTATCTAGCAGAGAGAGTGATAGCTGATTATGGGGCGTTTTGCAGAGAAGATTTCTTTCGTGGTGGCGCGCCAAAAGTACCCCTACATTGTCGCTACACTTGCCATCCACAACGACGGCAGAGCACAGAAAGGAGGAAGGCGGGATCGGAACCTCGCACACAGCTTGTCGGCTCGTCCTAGGGTTTCTTTCGCTAGTTAGTCTGGTGGAGGCAGCTTTATGAACAAGAAACTGCTCGTGCTGTTGATCATCGCGGCTCTGGTCGTGGGTGTCGTGCCCACCTCCATGGCCCAGGGTGACAAGCCGTTCCAGGGCCAGAAGGTGGTGGTGGTAACCCAGGTTGGGCGCTCCATCGGCGGCCCGATCGAAGACTACGCCCCCGAATGGGAAGCGCTGACCGGCGGTGAGGTCGAGTTGCAGCAGTTCGCCTGGGACGACCTCTTCGAGAAGACGGTGACCGCCCTCTCGACCGGCTCCGGCTCGTTTGATATGCTGGTCTTCCCGGCTGGCTGGGCGGGCGACTACATGGCCCCCGGCTATCTGGAGCCGATCCCCCAGGAAATCCTGGATAAGGTGGACATGGATGACGTCATCCCGCTCTACCGCGAGCGCATCATCGCCTGGGGCGATACGATCTACGCCCTGCCCTATGACGGTGACTCGCACATGCTCTACTACCGCAAGGACCTGGTAGATGGCGGCGAGTATGCGGCTGAGTTCGAGGCCGAGTACGGCTACCCGCTGGCCGAGCCGGTGACCTGGAGCCAGTACTACGACATCGCCGAGTTCTTCAATGGCAAGGTTGTGGACGGCATGCCGATCTACGGCGTGATGGAAGCGCAGAAGCGCGCCACGCAGGCCTTCTGGGTGTACTGGTCGCACGCGGCAGGCTACGGCAAGATTCCCGGCAACCCCTGCTTCTTCTTTAGCTGCGACGACATGACCCCCCAGGTCAACAACCCCGGCTGGGTCAGGGCGCTCGAAGAGTACATGCACAGCACCTCGCTCGGCCCGCCCGACCAGATCAACTGGGACGTGGCCGACACGCGCGTGATGTACCCGCAAGGGCTGTCCGTGTTCAACATTGACTGGGGTGACGTCGGCCCCATCACGCTTGCCGAGGAATCGCTGGTCAAGGGCAAGGTGGGCTTCGCCCCGCTGCCCGGCGGCGACCAGTACTGGGACTACGAGAAGGGCGAGTGGGTGACGCCGGAGGGCGGCGTGAACACGGCCCCCTTCATCGCCTTCGGTGGCTGGGTCATCGGCGTGGCGGCGGACAGCGACGTGAAGGAAGCGGCGCTGGACTTCGCGGCCTTCATGGCCAGTCCTGAGATGGTCAAAGTCCTGGCGGTCACGCCCGACACCGGTATCAACCCGGCCCGCTACAGCCAGTTCGAGGCCCTTGACCTGTGGATCGAGGCCGGCTTCGACGAGGAAAGCGCCAGGGACTATCTGGACGCCATCCTGACCGGCATCGCCCATCCGAACGCTGTGCTCGACCTGCGCATCACCGGCACGAAGGAATACCAGAATACGCTGGATGTGGAGATCACCCGCGCCATCGCCGGTGAGATCAGCGCCCAGGAAGCGCTGGACAACGTCGCTGCGGCCTGGAACGAGATCACCGATCGTTATGGCCGCGAGAACCAGCTTGCCCAGTACCGCGCGTCGGTGGGCTGGACGGGCTAAGCCAGTTCGTGATCGCGTACAACGCGGTCACTCGCGTGGATGCTCTTCGTAGGGGCGTATGGCTATACGCCCCTACACCCCTATAGCATTGCTGCGTTTGCGTTCAACGCGCGTCAGGTAAGGTACCGCCAGGCGCTACATCATCAGCATCCGATGTGGCGCTTGGTGCTACAATAAGCGCAGCAGGTGCGGCCTGTGGAACTGTGTGCAAAGGTTGTCAGTGACACGTTTGATGCTGGGTAGCGTGGGGTTCCGTAGGGGCGTATTGCAATACGCCCCTACGGGCGCAGCAGAGCACCCCTTTCTGAGAGGCCGTTTGAGAGGTATCTTTACCCCCATCCCCGGCCCTTCCCCCGCA
>JAHDWG010000615.1 GCA_023384495.1 Caldilineaceae bacterium | reverse complement strand
CGGGTGATCGACCCGGCTGCCGCCGCCCAGCAG
The DNA here is from genome assembly GCA_023384495.1 of Caldilineaceae bacterium. GTDB lineage: Bacteria > Chloroflexota > Anaerolineae > Caldilineales > Caldilineaceae > CFX5. Next base: position 3,127 of record JAHDWG010000615.1, on the reverse strand, counting down.
CAAGATCAGGCCGTGGGCGGGGCGCGGACGTTCGCCCATGAGGATGGCGGGGGGCGGGCGCAGCGTCCGCAGCAGGGCGCTCAATCCGCGATAGGCCAGCGCGGCGGCCACGATGAGCAGGAGCAGGCTCAGCGGCGCCCAAAAGCTGTAGCGGTCGATGAGGTTGCCCACATAGTATTCGACCGCGCCGCCCACAATCGCGCCCAGGGTGAAGGTGAGAAGCGCGTTGTAGCGCAGTTGGCGGTCGAGAAAGCGCAGCAGGCTGGTCATGGGGGTGCTCCTTGGTTGGGGGTGGCGGCCCGGCGTTTAGCGTACGCTGCGCGCCTGGTCGCGCGCGTGTTGCAGGTCGAGCAGCTCGGCTGCTTCATAGCGGCGGGGGATGGCGCCAGCCACGGGGCGGGTGCGCACCACCACTGGGAAGTAGCCCATGCGGCCGTGTAGGTCGGCCAGCAGCAGGGCGGCGATAAAGTTGAGGCTGGGCAGCACGATGAGGATCGGCTCGCCCTGCCACTGGGCGGGCGTGAGGTCGACGGCGGCCAGCAGCGCCTGCGCCTGGGGCAGAAAGGGCTGCTGCTCGTCGAAGTGGGGCATCTGCTCGATGAGGCGGGTGATGGGCGTCTGCGCCAGCGCCTCGATCTGCGCCCGCTGCGCCTCGGTGAGCGGGTGGGAGAAGTTGAGTAGGATCATGGTTGAACGGCCTTCTGCCTTCGTGTAATCATCATACCAAAACGGTTTGGCCAGCGAGAATCAGGGTGATGAGCACGTACGAACGGGATTTTTACGCCTGGACGCAAGAGCCGGCAAATCGATTGCGTGAACAACCGTCATGAGGATGGCGTCGATTTCGACCGGCGTAGGCGGCTGGGCGGGCAAAGTCAGCGTGACGGGGATGGGTGGGCGGCGGCGGCGGCTGGGCATCGGTTGTTCCTCAAGTGCATCGTATGGTATACTGCAAGTGTGTGTTCACAGTTCGCGATGAAATGGTATCCCCGTTTTCAGGATGATTCTATGCAACTCGAAGAGTATTTCGATTTTCTTTCCCCGGATGACATTCGCATCAAAGGGCATCGCATCGGGCTCGAAGATGTGCTGTACGAATACATCCATAATGCCATGACGCCGGATGAGCTGGCTGTGCGCTTCCCTACCTTGACGCTGGAAGAAATTTACGCCACGCTGCTTTACTATGTACGTAACAAAGCCGACATCGATCGCTATTTGACAGAACGATTGGCGCATGAGGCGCACATGCGGTCGGAACAGGAAAAAAATCCAACGCCTGTGATGTTGCGGCTACGCAAACTGCGCGCCGAACGCGAAGCCAGCAAACAACAGGAACCTCAAAGCGCACTGGCATGAACCGGCTTCAATTTCTGCTTGACGAGCATGTCAATCCTCGGCTGCGTAGAGCACTCAAAGAACGAGCCGCCAATATGGTAGTGTGGTGTATGGGCGATGTCGGCGCGCCCGCGCGTGGCACAGCGGATGACGACATTTTGCGATGGTGTGAATAACATGGTTTTGTCTTACTCACCAATGACCGTGCAACGATGCCCACTCATTTCCAAAATCACCTGGCTGCAGGCCGGCGCGTTCCAGGCATTTTGATCCTCAAACGACAAGCAAATTTCGGTGAAATGATTGACGACCTGATCTTGATTTGGGAAGCCTCGCTGCCGGGTGAATATCAGGACCAGATTCGGTATCTGCCGCTTTCGCGCTGATGAAGCGATTCGCTACTGACGATCTTCCACGGCCATTGCTGCAAAATCACCCAGGTCGACCGCTGCGCCTGTGTCTGTGCGCAATTGCACTTGCCCTGTGCTCTCGGGCAGGTCGGCGGCGATGGCGATGCGCACGAAATTCCCCGGATTGACATCGGTATAGACGCTGCTGATGCCGCCATATTGCCACTGGGCATTGATACTTGCTCCGCTGTCAGCGCTAAACGCCTTCCCCGCCGTGTCGGTAACCCGCGGGTCGATGTTGCGGGCGAAATAGTCGGTGCCGCTCTGCAGATTGGTGGCGTCGATGATCACCACTAAATAATATCCCATCGCTACACGCGAACTGTTGTGCCAGTAGACCGCCTTGCGCTTGTGGATCTCGGACACTTTGAAGCGCCATCCATTCGCTTCGATCTCCTGCCCAATGGCAAGCAGACCCGGCGCTGGCGCATTGGTGGCCGGCGCTGCAGACTGGGCGGGCGCCTCCGCCGGGGCCGCCGGCGCTGGGGTCGGCGCGACAGGGATATTGGCAGCGAGCGGCAGGCCGGCTATGGCTGGGGCGTTGTCCACCAGGAAGGCGGCGATCCACTCGCCGCCGGCCAACTGGAGCCAGGTTCCGTCGGCATTGCGGGCCACAATTTCCAGCACAACGCCGGCCTGCGCGCTTCCGGCCACGGCGTAATCAGTGCCGGGACCGGCGCGCAGGTTGGCGTTGCGGTTGGCCGCCGGCGCACCACCCGCTGTGGATGTGCTCGCGGCGGTTGTGGTGGCCGCAGCAGGGCGGGGAATGGCCACCTCGCCCAGTTGAATATCGAGCGCCGTGACGTGCGGGATGGTCACCTGGTTGCCCAGCACGGCGGTATACTTTTGCAAGCCGGCGACGGTTCCCCAAACTGTGACAACATCCTTTTCGAGGAAGCGTTGTTTGCCGTCATAATCAACCCAAATGGGGTCGTCCCAACTGTCAAAACGGCCCTTGGTCACGGCGATGCGCAAGGTGTAGCCGGGATTCTGGCAGAAGAGGCAGCTATTCTCCTGCACCTGGAGCACCTGCCCGACGTAGCGCACGGTCTTGCCGACGTGGCCTTCATTGTTGCGGAAGAGGTCGTCATAGCCGATGGTCACGGCCTGAGCTTTTTGTTCGTCGAGGGATTGCTGCGTCGCCGCTTCTTCCGCCGTCGGCACTGCGGCGATTTCCCCCACGGTGACGGCCGGCGAGTCCGCCACGACGGTGATGCCGCTGTCCGCCACGGTGACGGTGAGCGTATAGGCCGCGCCGGCGACGGTTAGGGGGACGGTGTAGGTGTCGTCGGCCAGGGCGGGACGCGGCGTTGTTAGCAACAATAAGATAGAAACGGCTATCGTGGTCAATAATCGAAACATCGTGCGTTCCTTTCCAT
>JAHDWG010000614.1 GCA_023384495.1 Caldilineaceae bacterium | reverse complement strand
GCTGGCATCTATCGGGCTGTGTGGCGGCGTTGCGCCCGCACTACGGGTTGATCCTGGTGGATGCGCGCGGCCACGGCGCCAGCGACAAACCGCACGACCCGGCCGCCTACTCGCTGGAAGAACGGGCAAACGATGTCATCGCCGTGCTGGACGATCTCGGCATCGAAAAGGCGCACTACTTTGGCTATTCGCTGGGCGGCTGGACTGGCTTTGGCCTGGCAACGTATGCGCCAGAACGGGTCGCTTCGCTTTGCATTGGCGGGGCGCAGCCGTATAGCCAGAGTTTCGAGAAATTTCGCCAGATTCTCGACCAGGGGTTGGATGCCTGGGTCGCCGTCGTCGAGAAGATGAGCGGTCCTTTTTCACCCGATGAGCGGAGGGAAGTCTATGCCAATGACCTCCAGGCGCTGCGGGCATCCATCGCCCACGACCGGCCCGACATCAGCGCGCTGTTGCCGGCGCTGGCGATGCCCTGTCTGCTCTTTGCGGGTGAGGCAGACCCGGTGCACCCGCTCGTGCAGCGCTGTGCGGGTGCAATCGCCGGGGCGCGATTTGTCTCGCTGCCTGGCCGGAATCACTTTGAGGTGGCGCGGCGACCAGAACTGATGCTGCCGCATCTGTTTGCATTCTTGAGCGAGCTGGCGCCGGTGGCGGAGTTGTTTGGAATTTAGGGGGAGTCACTGTCAGCGGATTTTGGAAGCGGATTGAACGGATTCGTCGTGCAAATCCGTTCCTAACCATCAAGAGCGGGAACGGATTCTCGTATCTATAATCCGTTCAATCCGCTCCTCGAATTCGCTGACAGTTGGCTCAAAGGAGAAACAACAATGAAAAAGCTACTGATCTTTGTCTACGGTGTCGTCAGCTATCTGATTTTCTTCGCCTGCTTCTTGTACTTGATCGGCTTCTTGAGCAACTGGCTCGTCCCCAAGAGTATCGACAGCGGCGAACCGGGATCAATCACTGGGCCGATCCTGCCGGCGCTCCTGGTCAACCTGGGATTGATGGCGCTCTTTGGATTGCAACATTCGATCATGGCGCGGCCGGGCTTCAAGGCCTGGTGGACGCGCATTGTGCCCAAGGCGGCCGAGCGTAGCACCTATGTGCTCCTGAGCAGCCTGCTCTTGATCCTGCTCTACTGGCAGTGGCGGCCCTTCCCGACGGAGCTCTGGCAGGTGGATCACTGGCTGGGGCAGGCAATCTTCTGGGTGCTCATGGGGGTGGGCGTCAGCCTGATCCTGATCTCGTCGTTCCTGATCAACCATTTTGAGCTGTTCGGTCTACAGCAGGTCTACCTGCATCTGCGGTCGGCCAAACCCGCGCCGATCCATTTCGGGACACCATTGCTCTACCGGCTGGTGCGCCATCCACTCCACCTGGGCACCACCATTGTGCTGTGGGCCACGCCGACCATGACCGTCGGGCATCTTCTCTTTGCCGTCGTGATGACGATCTACATTGTGATCGGCATCCACTACGAAGAGCGCGACCTGGTGCGCCACTTTGGCGACACCTATCGGGAATACCAACGGAAGACGCCGATGCTGGCGCCCGGCCTGCGTCGGCGGGCAGAGCAGCGCAATCCGCAGCCGGCTGTGGCAGGCGACTAACAGATGGCCCCGCAGTGTCGGCAACCGATGGGGCGCACGAGCCAGATACCGAATGATCATGTTTTGGAGGAGTCCACGAATGAATAGACGCCAGGTTGCCGCGCTGCTTGGGTGCAGCCTGATCAGCTGGTGGGTTGGGTCGGCGCTGATGCCCCTGTTGCCTCTTTACGTGCAACAGTTGGGCGCAGCGCCAGCCCTGGTCGGCAACTATCTTGCCTTTGTCTTCCTTTCGCTGGTCATTGGCACAGTTGGGGCTGGTTGGTTGGCCAACCGGTTGCAGCACCGGCGAGCCTTAATCATAGGGATCAGCCTGCTGGCCGCCCCGGCCACCTGGGGCATGGGACAAGTGAAGCAGCTATGGCAACTCGCGCTGCTCAACGCCGTGACCTGGATGGCGGGCGGCGCGGCGTTGGCGCTGGTCAGCATCCTGGCCGGGATGTATGCGGCTAAGGGCGAACGGGGCAGGCTCTTTGGCTGGCTGGCGCTCACGATGGCGCTCGCCAGTGTGGTGGGCGGGTTGACCGCCGGCCCGCTGGTCGATGGAGCGGGCTATCCCATGTTGTTCACTATCTTGGCTGGCCTCTGGCTGCTGCAAGCGTTTTGCGCCTGTTTTCTGCCCGATCGACCGGTTGCCCAGGGGGCGCCCCACCTGCAACAATCGACGCGGGCGAATGTGCAGCCCCAGTTTAGCCGCGCCTATACCGCTCTGGTCGTGGCCAGTTTTTGCCTCAGTCTGGGGAACTTTGTTGCCATCTTGGGCCGCTCTCTGGCGATGGCCGCCCAGGGGTATAGCGCCAGTTCAATTACCATTACGGTGGGGATCAGCGCGGGTGTCACGCTCGTCATGAATCCACTCATGGGGCGTCTGTCGGATCGCCACAATCGGTGGGTGCTGCTTGCGCTCATTTATGCTGCGGCGGCGCTGGGTGTGGCATGGCTGGCAGTGGCGGCCAGCCCGCTTGATTTTCTGGCTGCATCGATCTTGCTTGCGCTTGTAAGCACCGAGCGGGCGGTCGGTTCAGCGCTGGCCACCGACTTGCTGCCCCCCAACCTGCTGGACAGAGGCCTATCACGCTTTGAGGCCGCCAAATGGATCGGGGCGGTGTTGGGGCTGGCCGGCGCGGGGTATGCAGTGCAGTGGGTGGGGTTGCCGGCAACGCTGTTGCTCGGCGCAGCATTCCCGCTTGTTGCGATTGGGGCTCTGGTCTGGGTGGCGCAAAAAACGCGCAAAGACACCGTCACTGCACAGCCGGCAAATCTGACGGCGCCTGATGACCCGGCCCAAGGGAGACCAGTCATTGCCCAATGAAGCGGGGCGGGCGCTTCTCTAAAAAGGCCGCCACCCCCTCGCGGTGATCCTGCGTAGCGACGGCGCGGGTCTGGAGTTCGGCCTCCAGGTGGATAACCGGATCGAGCTCCAGCGTGAGGGCCTGGTGCTTGGCGCGCTTGGTAAGGCCCACGGCGACGGTGGGCCGCGCCGCCAGGCGCGCCGCCCACGCCCGCGCCTCGTCGAGCAGTTGCGCCGGCGGCGCAACCCGGTTGGCAAGCCCCAGTTCGAGGCAGCGCTGGGCGCCAA
>JAHDWG010000613.1 GCA_023384495.1 Caldilineaceae bacterium | reverse complement strand
ACGCTCCAGGGATAGAGCCGCAGCAAGAATCCACGACTATCGGCGGCCAACCGGGCGTCCTCATCGACGATTTGCCCGCTATGTTTTCCCAACGCGGTCTATTCATCGTGGTCAACGGCGTCAAGTACCTGATCACCCTGCAGCCGCGACCAGAAGCTGTAGCCGAACTGACGCAAGAGGCTACCGAAGCCTGGGAGACGGTAACGGGGTCGCTTACGTTTTTCCCACCGCAAAATACGCGCACGGTTGTCCGCCCTGCTGATGTGTGCCCCACCGCGACAACCGATAGCACGCTCTGGGTCAACCTGGTAGGTGGCTATTGTCTGCTCCACCCGGCAACCTTTGCGCCTGACCCCGCCTTTCCTGTCTCCATCGTCGGTGGGCCCGATCTGGGGGCGATGGAAGGATTTGAGCGCGTACGGGCGTCGTTCACGGTCGGCTACTATCAGCTAGGCGAGCAGAACCCCGAGCAATTACTCCAGCCCATGAGCGATCAGATCGACCCCAACTCGATCATGACCACCACAATCAACGGCTACCCAGCGGTGGTCTATGACTTCATCGGTGGACCGTGGCGGCAGCGGAATGCCCAAATTGTGGTGGATGATATGGTTTACACCTTTGTCGCCCAGCCGTGGGATGCCAATCTGTTCCCGCAAGCTCTACCCGATGTAGAGCAGGTGTGGCGCATGGCCAGCGAGTCAATTGCGTTCTTTGATCCCTGGCGTTAAGCTACCGATCACACAAAGCGCCGGGTGGAACAGCGCGTGATGGGTACCAGGGGAAGATGCTCGCTCTATCATCACGCTCAGTCAAGGCTTGCGTACGTCCTCTCCTCACTCGCCACTCACCGCCCTACGCACGTTCCACCCATCCCAGTGGGTCACCTCGTGGGCGGGGATGCGCTCGGCGGGGCGGAAGTCGTCGCCGGTGAAGTAGGCTACGGGCAACAGCGCCGCCTGGGTGATATGGTCGGGGATGCCGAGCAGTTGCGCCGCCTCCTTTTCGTAGGGCAGGTGAAGCGTCGTCCACGCCGAACCAAGGCCGCGGGCGCGCAGGGCCAGCATGAGCGACCACGCCGCCGGCAGGATCGAACCATAATGCGACGCCTGGGCAAAGGGTGGGCCTGTCTCGACACGGCCCTCGATGCAGGGGATAATGTGGACGGGTGCTTCATGGAGATGTTTGGCCAGGTAGACTGCCGAGCTCGTCACCTTGCGCTGGGTGGAGGCGCTGGGCGCGTGTTGCCGCGGGTCTGGCGGCGCCTGCTCACGGCCGCGCAGATAGGTGTCAAAGGCGCGGCGATATAGTTCGGCCAGCCCCTGGCGCTTTTCCGCGCCGGTCACCACGACAAAGTGCCACGGTTGGCGGTTGGAGCCGCTGGGGGCCTGGGTGGCGATCTCGATGCAGCGCTCGATGACCGCCGGCTCAACCGGACGGCGAAAGTCCAACCGTTTGCGCACCGAGCGCGTCGTCGTCAACAGGTGATCGACGATGGCGATGTGTTCCGGTGTCGATAGATTCATGATTCTCTCCGTTACACCTCAAACGTCAAGAGTCTCTATATCTGCACTCTCCACGCAAAGGCGCAAAGATACAAGGACGCAAAGAGGAGCTCGGCCAGGAGCTTGGCGTCTTTGCCGTCTGCGTCCTTGCGTTGAAAAAGTCTGCAAAGACTAAGAAAGGCGAGAAGCCGGAACGGGCGCCACCAACGATTGACGCTTCACTTTTCACTCGCCACCCTGAACGACGATCTTGATCACCACTTCGTCGCCCAATCGGTAGGTGCCGTTGAGCGCCTCAAAGCCCTTGCCGATATCTTCCAGCGGCAAGACGTGACTGACCATGTCGGCAAATGGGTATTCGTTGCGCTCCAACAATGGCAGCCCACGGATGAAGTGGTCGCCCTGGCTGCCCCAGATGGCCTCGACACGCATATTGCGCCGCATCATCAACTGGTTGACGTTGAGCGAAACCGGCCCCATGTCCACAAAGTTGCCCACCTCGACAAAGGCGCCGTCGCGACGCACATAGGCCAGCCCTTCGGGGATAGCCGAGAGAAAACCGGCGCACTCGAAGACAACGTGGGCGCCTCCCTTCTGCGGCGTCTCGGCCAACACTAGTTCGCGCCGATCTTCGGGGGTGCGTATCTCTTCCACGTCGATGGTCACATCGGCGCCCATGCGCCGGGCCAGTTCCAGCCGCTTGGCCGGCCCGCCGACGACGATGATCTTGGCCGCGCCGCTCATCCGGGCGCAGACCAGCGTCACCAGCCCGATGGCCCCGGAGCCCTGCACCACCACGGTGTCGCCCAGTTGCACCCGCCCGCGCATGACGGCATGGACACCCACCGTGAACGGCTCGGTGAGCACGGCCACTTCGGACGGCAGGTTGGTCTTGAGCACGCAGGTGTCGGGGTAGGCCAGATACATATATTCGCCAAAGCCGCCAGTAAAGTGGGGCGCAACATCGGGGTTGGTCTTGAACCCGTAGGCCCCGTGCGGGGTGCCCGGCTGGAAGATCACCCGATCCCCTTCGCGTAACGGATTGCCGACCGCATCTTTGGTCACCTCTTTGCCCAGTGCCTCGATGATGCCAACATTTTCGTGCCCCAGCGCCATTTCGCCCTGGATGCCGTTCTGCCACATGTGTAGATCGGTGCCGCAAATGCCGGCTAGCTCCTGGCGCAGCACCATCGCGTGGGGGGCAGGGTCGGGCACAGGGTATTCGCGCACCTCGAAGGTCTGGCCGTGGGCGACCACGGCGCGTCCAAAGCGGGTCATGGTGGTTCCTCCCTTGCTAATGGGTAATCGGTAATCAGTAATCGATAATCGGTAAGTTGTGGCGCCTGACGCATTACTCATTACCGATTACCGATTACTACTTATCAGCTTGCATGGCCAGCGACCGATACCGCTGTGTCCAATTCCAGCTTTCGCTGCCGGCGATGAGCGGCCGGTACACTTCGGGGAGCGTGCCGATAAACTCCTGGCTCGGCTCCTGCCCCGGCCAGGCGCGGAACATCGGTGGCGTGTAGCCGCCGATGAGGATCACCCGCTCGCGGTCGCTACGCAGTTGGCCGGTGGCATGGACGAGCGACTCGGCAAAGAGCAGGGTAGAGCCGGCGGGGGCAATCACCTGGTGGATGAGCGACGGGTCTTCGTAGGCGCAGGCGATGATCGCCTCCTGCGGGGCCTTCACCTTGTGGCTGCC
>JAHDWG010000033.1:12552-29418 GCA_023384495.1 Caldilineaceae bacterium | reverse complement strand
AGCCATCAGCGCCCTGGTGGATGAAATTCGCCGCCGTGTTGTGGACCCATACACGGCAGCGCAGCGCTTGTTGGGCGAGCAATAGCCACGCAGGCGCAAATAACGGAAGTGTTCGTAGTAGCGACTTTAGTCGCTTCGCTGCCCACAAGTGCGACTAAAGTCGCTACTACAACTTAAAGATGCACTAATGGGATCGTCTCTTTGGTGCTGGGGAATGTCTCCATCAGCAAGGGTTCGCCCACCAGATCATATTCCATGGCGCTGTTGATGTGGACTTCGATCATGGCGCCGATAGGGGCGCCGCTGACGCCGGGCGCGAGCACCAGGCCATCCACTTCGGGGGCGTCGCGGTAGCTGCGCCCCAGCAGGAGCGGCTCGCCGCTGCCCTCGATCTCGCCCTCCCCCTCAATGAGAACCTCCAGCCGTTTGCCCACCTGCGCCTGATTCTTGCGCAGGCTGATGGGCTGCTGCGTCTCCATCAGGCGGGCATACCGCTCCGCCTTGACCTCATCCGCCACCTGGTCGGGCAGGGTGGCCGACGGCGTGCCCGGCTCCGGGCTGAACTGGAACGCCCCCACTTTGTCAAACTCGATGGCCTGCACAAAATCAAGCAATCCTTGAAACTCTTCCTCCGTCTCGCCGGGGTAGCCGACGATAAAGGTGGTGCGCAGGGCAATATCGGGCATGGCGGCGCGCAGCTTCTCCACATGATCATAGACCATCTCCAGCCGGCTGGGGCGGCGCATACGGCGCAGGGTGCGCGGGTCGCCATGTTGTAGCGGCATGTCCAGATAGGGGACAATCTTGGGCTGGCTTGCCATCACCTCGATCAGCTCGTCACTGACATGGCCGGGGTAAGCGTACATGAGACGAATCCAACGCAGGTCATCGCTGGTGCGGTTACACAACGCGGCCAGCAGGCGCGGCAGACTGTTGGGCTCACCCCAATCGCGGCCATAGTCGGTGCTGTCTTGTGCAATGACCACCAACTCTTTAGCGCCAGCCCCTACGAGCGCGGTGGCTTCATCGACAACTGCGTCGAGGGGGCGGCTCTGCAACTTCCCCTTGAAGCTGGGTATGGTGCAGAAGGCGCACGGCGCATTGCAGCCGTCAGAAATTTTGAGGTAGGCGCTGCCCCCCAGCACGGGCGGGCGGGGCACAGCCGCCGTGTATTCACGTTCAGGGTCGCCGAGCAGGCTATAACGCTGGAGCGCCCGCTGATTCGGCCCGCGGCGCAGTTGCCCAATCAGCGCCATCACATCCATCCAGCGGCGGGTGCCCAGCAGCCCATCCACCGTGGGGACGCGAGAGAGCACCTCATCGCCGTTGCGCTGGGCAAGGCAACCCGCGGCGATAAGCAACTGGTTGCGCCGCTTTTTGCGCCCTAGCTCCTGCAACACGCCGATCGACTCTTCTTTGGCGGCCTCCAAAAAGCCACAGGTGTTGACGATCAGCACGTCGGCCTGTTTGGCCGATTCTGTGGGCAAGTAGGCGGCGTCGCGCAGCAACATCTCCATGCCGTCGCTGTCCACCTTATTTTTGGGGCAGCCAAGCGTAATCAAATGATACTTCAAAGCGTCTCCTTGACGGTGAACAAATTTGCCTCTTCTTCCTGCGCCCACAGCGCCAGCACCGTGCGCATGTTGCGATGGCGTTCTTCAGCCAGCGCGCGCGCCGGCGCGGTGTTCATGCTGGCGACCGTGCGGGTCAGCGTCCCTTCCACAAAGGCGAGACAGTCGCGGCAACGTTCGGCCAGCGACAGGCCGGCCAGATAGGGGGCGCTGAGCGAAAAGGCCAGCGCCTGCACCCCCAGCTTAGAGAGTTTATCAGCATCCCACAGGATGGCTGCTTCCAATGGCTGGAGCGGCGGCGCCTTCTTTGGCCGGGTCATCCCTTCGTGTTGGCGAATGGCGTCGGCCACCGCGTCTATTTTGGCCGGCGGGAAATCGGTCTGCCGCAGGATGCGCAACGATTCCGCCGCCCCGAGCGCCGCGTGTTTGGGCTGCCCTTTGCAAACATCGTGTAGCCAGGCAGCCGCCTCGATGATGTCGCAGTCGGCGCCGGTGACGCCGGCCAGCAACAGCGCCAGCCGCACCACTTCCTGCACATGTTCCCAGCGGTGATTGAAGGGGGGGGCGCTGCCTTCGGGCCATGACCAGGCGCGGCGCGCCTCATCCGCGGCCTTTGTCGCCGCCATCTCTCGACAACGAGTCCGCCAGGTTGTCAGCACTTGTTGCACGTTTGATTATTCCAACCTCAATGGCTATAGGTCGAGCACCCGGAAAGGATACACATTGATAACTTCCGTATCGTGATACTTGGTCTGAACCACTTCATTGTTGCGGTAGAGATGAATATGCCCATGCAACAGATAGCGCGGCTTGAAAAAACGCATAAAGGGCAAAAACGAACGAAACCCGGTGTGCGCCCGGTCGGGTTTATCATGGATGCCAAACGGGGGCGAGTGGGCCACCAGCACATCGAGCCAGCGGCCATAGCGAAGCCGGTTCACCGCCAATGCCGGCGCCAGACGGAGGATATTCATCCACATCTCGTTGTCGGTGTATTGCGCTTCGGACGAATCGTTGTAGCGGATCGACCCTTCCAACCCGGCCAGCAGTAAATTGTTGACCTTCTCGGTGCACAGGTGCAAATTCACTGCGCCCAGCGGGGCGGTCTGTCGATTCCACTGGTCTCCCTTGCCGCTTTGGTATTCGAACTCGCGCCCGTGGTTGCCAAAGACATAATAGGCTGGACGGTTGACCATGCTGACGATGAATTCAATGTAATAGAAGGGCAGGTCGCCACAACTGAGGATCAGATCAACCGGTCCGATCCGTTCGTTGATCGCCGGGCTATACAGAATCGGTTCGACTTTGTCGCTAATGACCAGGGCGCGCATATCCCCAGATTGTAACAGCCTCTCCAGAGGCAGTCAAACAATCTGCACCCGCGGTTGGTTGTTCGACCTCTGGGCGTGTGTTAAGATACGCATTGTCATCCATGTTCAGTGCGGCGTGTCAGCGTTAATACGGCAAAAGTCTGGCCAGGCAATTGCAGTCTGTGTAGGAGGGTCTATGCTGCGGCCACAGAGTTATCCAGAGTTGATCGGCAAGGCGCTGGTATTGGAGGCGCAACCCTTTGAAGTGATGGTGGACGATGACGAGCCGTGGGCAGAAGGGCTTGCGCTCATCCTTGTCGTTGGTCTGCTCATCGGCGTTGCCCAAGTTGTGGGCGCGCTCTTGTTCACAGGCGTCATGCCGCCGGCCAATGCCCTGTGGGCAACGCTCCTCAACGGTTGGCAGGAATTTAGCACGCGGCTGGCGTTGGCGCCCGCTGCCGCAGCCGCGGGCGAAACCACTCTCCGCCAGGCGTGGACGTCGTTCCAGTGGTATGCCGGCTATGCACAGGGCTGGTCGACGCTACTACGGCTTGTCGTCACGCCGGTGGGGCTGATGGCTCAGTGGGTGGTGACGGCGGCGATCGTCTTTGTGGTGGCGCGTGGCTTTGGCGGGCGTGGCACATTCAACCAGACGCTGGGCGCCAGCGCGCTGATGGTTGCGCCGCAGGTGCTCCTGACGCTCCAAATCCTGCCCTTTGCCAATGTGAACAGCCTGTTGCCTGCTGCATGGGGGATGTTGATCCTTTACCGCGCGGTGGAGGTGGCGCACGATTTGCCCTGGCGGCAGGCCGCTGTGACGGCGGTGACGCCGTATGCCTTGCTGGCCCTGTTGCTGGTCGCCGGCGGTGTGGTGGCCAGCCTCGCGCTGATGATGGGGGGTGGCGCATGAACCGCGAAAGCTTTCTCGAGGTAGCCGGCCATGCCGACACACAGGATGTATGGGCGCTGAGCCAGTGGCTGCCCCAGCCAGAACAGGTGCGCATGGCGTTGCAACTGCGTATCAGCGAAGTCGTTGGGCCAGCCGCCGGCGAGACGGAGAACGAAGCCGATCTGTCGACAACCAGCATGCGTCAGGGGATTGGCCTGGTCGTTTCCCTCGGATTGGTCGCCGGTTTTCTCCCGTTTCTTGTCGATTGGTTTCGCGCCGCGCGCATGGGGGCGCCCTTGCCGTTGCTACGCCTGGTACAACAGGCGGATAGCCAAGGCGCGGCCTGGCGCAATCTGCCCTGGCCCATGGAGGTCTGGGCTGAGACGGCGCGCGCCATGGCGGGTCTAGACCCGCGGCTGCCGGGGTGGTTGGCGGCGCTGCTCAGCGCGCTGGGCGAGTGGGTCAACTGGCCGCTTGGCTGGCTGACGCTCTGGCTCGTCTATGGGTTGAGCATCCTTGCGGTGTGCAAACTCTTTGGGGCGGGAACCACATTGCAGCGATTTTATGCAGCCACCGCCTACGCCTATACGCCGCTGCTCTTGACCGCGCTCAGCCCAATTCCTTGTTTAGGGGTGTTGGCTGGCTTTATCGGCGTCGTCTGGAGCGCCGTCATGTACATCCATGCCGTGTACGTTGTCACCGGGCTGGACATGGGGCGCGCCATCCTGGCTGTGATCATCCCGCTTGCAGCGGGCCTGTTGCTTGGGGTCGTATTGGCCGGCGCGCTGCTGACCACGCTGGTGGGGATCTGGCTATAGTCCGCGCCAGGCGGCGACGGCCAGGCAGGCCCAGCCCGCCATCAGCGCCACACCGCCAATGGGGGTGATGGCGCCGAGCCAGCGGATACCGGTGAACGCCAGCAGATAGAGGCTACCCGAAAAGATCAGCACGCCCAACACAAAGAGCCACCCCGCCGCCACCGGCAAGGTGGATTGCGGCCAGCGCCCAATCGCATAGACGACGGCAACCAGCGCCAGCGCATGATAGAAGTGATAGCGCACCGCTGTCTCATAGGTCTGGAGCAAGCTTGGGGTGAGGCGTTCACTCAGGGCGTGTGCGCCAAACGCGCCCAATGCCACCCCCAACCCACCCAAGATCGCCGCCCATAGCAAGAAGATCCGCTCCATCGCTCAGGTCACCCTGTCTTTCATCTTCCATTTTTGGTGTCACCAGAGACGCGCCAACTGCGCCATCCGTCGTTGTATTCTATCATGTTCCCCGGCCCCTGTCATTTGGCGGCGGGCGCACGGGTGCGCGCCGAACAAGAAGGGTGGCAGCCAATGCATTAGCGCGCTTGGTCAAGCGCCGACTGGCTAATCCGCAGCACTAAGAAGAGCAGGCTGAAAGCCGTAATCGATAAGAGCAACGTCAACTGATTGGCCTCGGCCACCCGATTGGCCTGCACGGCGTCATAGATCGCCATGGCCATGGTCTGGGTGCGCCCGGGGATATTGCCCGCCACCATGAGCACGGCGCCAAAGTCACCCAGTGCGCGCAAAAAGCCGAGAATACCGCCGGCCAGCAAACCGCGCCACGCCAGCGGCGCCGTCACATAGAAGAATAGTTGCCGCTCCGAACAGCCGTCGAGGCGGGCAGCCTGTTCGAGTTCTCTGCTGATCGCGGCCAGGCTAGCGCGCACTGCCTGGACGACCAGGGGCAGCGCGGAAATTGACGCTGCCACAATCGCGCCCGTCAGGGTGAAAACAAAGCGGAAGCCCAGCGTTCGCTCCACCCAGGGCCCGATACCCTGCTGGCCCAGGATGACGAGCAGGTAGTAGCCCAACACGGTGGGCGGCAAGACCAGCGGAGCCATAGCAAAGCCCTCCAATAGAGTCCGGCCGCGCACCCGTTGGCGCGTCAGCGCCCATGCAATGAGCGTCCCAGCTACAAGCGCAAAGAGGCAGGCCCAGCCGGCCACCCAGAGCGAAATCGCGAGCGGCGTTCTTGCCATCATCAGCATCAGTTCGGGGTGGAGATCGCTTCACCCGGCAGCACAAACCCATACCGCTGCATAATGGGGCGACCGGTGGGGCCATTGATGAAAGCGGCGAATTCGGCGGCAATTGCAGCGTGTGGGCTGCTGCTAACCACAGCCAGCGCCTGGTCGAGCGGATTATGCAACGCGTCGTCAATGAGCGTCCAGGTGATTTCGGGTACATCGGCGATCGAGAGCGCCACAATGCCTACTTGGGCGTCGCCGGTCTGGACATATTGCAGTGTCTGGCGCACGTTTTCGCCCAATACCAGTTTGTCTTGCAGTTGCGTCCAGACTCCGCTTGATTCCAGCGCCTCCTTGGCCGCCCTGCCGTAGGGGGCATGTTCGGGGTTGGCAATGGCGATACGCTGAATTTCCGGCGCCAGTAGGTCATTGAGTTCAGACGCTTCGACGCCCGCCTCACGGTTGACCGCAAGCACGATCCGGCCTCGCCCATAGAGCGCTACCGTCTCCGGCAGCACCAGCTTCTTCTCAGCCAGCATTTCGACAAACTCAATGTTGGCGGCGGCGTATAGATCATACGGTGCGCCGTTTTCGATCTGTTGCGCCAGTTGGCCGGTAGAGCCAAAGACCATGGTCACTCGGTGACCGGTCTCTTCCTGGAATAACCGGCCCAGCTCGGTGAAGGCGAATTGCAGATCAGCCGCCGCCCCCACCGTGAGTTCCACCGAATCATCGGCAGCGCCCGATTGCGCCGCGGGTGGAGGGTTGGCGATAGGCGTACAGGCTGCCAAAGTCGGCGAGATCAACGACAGGAACAACAACAACCTGAACATAGGCCAAATTCCTTTATGTTAAGACCGGCGCCTGTTTGCCTACGCGATCTGTTCGAGCCAGGCAAGGATGGCCTGAATCTGGCTAAGGCGAAACCGGTTGACCGTCGCGCCAAATGGGGATACGGCTGTAGCGCTGTGCCGGCTCTGGGCGTTCAGCCAGGCCTCACATTGGTTGCGTTGTCCGGCAATCAGGCGCCGGGCAACCGCGTTTCCCTCTTCTCGGGCAAAGTAAAGCTTGGCGAGAAATTCCTGGCGGACGGCGCGCGGTTGGGCAACCGGCGTCTCCAACCACTGCTGATAGGCGCCCAGCCCATTAGGGGTCAGGTGAAAAACCTTGCGCGGCGGGCGGCTCTCTTGCGGCTGCACCTCGGCGGAGATGTAGCCCTCATCCTCCAGTTTGGCCAACAGCGCATAGAGTTGGCTCTGTTTGATACGCCAGACGAGCCACAGACCGGCAGGGTCGGTCAACTGCTGGTATAGCTCGTAGCCATACATAGGCCGGCGACGCAGGAAACCGAGCAGGGCATATTCGGTGGTCAGTGGCAGACGCGTCATGGTGGATGTCAAGCCGTAATTCAAAAATCGAATATTCAAATACCAAATATCTATTGCCGGCACTATAACGGATATTGATGACGCTGTCAAACCAATCCTCGAAGTCACACACTTTGGGATGCGCCGCACCGCTCGCCCATTGGCGGAAGTCTCACTGGCGCGCGAGGATGTCAGCTTCGGGACGCAGATTGATCTGACTGTCGCTTTTCTAGGCGACTTGACCATATGGGCAGCAGTCTGCTAGACTGCATTGCGCCATCCACACGTGTAGCTGCCCAACAAGAGACCAGGTTCATTGCTGACTCGGCTGCCGGTTTGACGCGCACAACCAGGTCCCGACCTATCCTGCCCCTTGCCGGGCGCCGGTGTTTACTTCGCCTCCTGCAACCCCGCCGCTTGTCGCTTTACCGTTGCCCTATCCATTGCTGGTTCCTTTTTGTTGTTCGATCATTTGCGCTCGATGGTTTGCACAGTCCGCTGCGATTTTGCTTCACCAAGACTTGCTGAGGTGCTTCACTGATGGACGGTCGGTCATCCAATCCCCAGACCGAACCCGGCGCCGCGATCCAGCCTGACGCTGCGCCCGATTCGCCGCGCGGCGATGTAGTGGGCGGCCACAAGATCCAGGTCGGCGACATCACCAAAAGCGTGGCCGTAGCCGTTGGCGTTGGCGTCACCCAGACCATCGAGAACCTGCATGTCACCATCCAAGAGGTTCAGTCGCTGGAGGATGCGCCCCAGGTGGCCGGCGCTCCGCCCTACAAAGGTCTCGCCTACTACGACCAACATGACGAAGCCATCTTCTTTGGCCGCCGCACCCTCGCCCAGAGCCTGAGCGCCCAGATCGAACAGCAGCCATTTGTCACCATCGTCGGCGGCTCCGGCAGTGGAAAGTCTTCGCTCGTGCGCGCCGGCATCCTGCCCGCGCTGGAACGCGCCGGCTGGCGCGTGGCGGTGATGACGCCCAGCTATCACCCGATCGCCGAGCTTGCCAGGGCCTTCTACCCGTCGGACGCTGAGCAGCAACGCAACTTCGCCGCCGAACTGGAGCAGGATGGCCAGGCGCTGGCGAAGTGGGCCACCCAATTGGCAGCCAGCCACGCCGACGGGCGGGTTGTGCTCGTCGTCGACCAATTCGAGGAGCTCTTCACCCTCAGCAGAGACGAGACCACAAAACGCGCCTTCGTGGCCCACCTGCTTGCCGCCCCACACAACGATCTGCTCACCATCCTGCTCATCATGCGCAGCGACTTCTACGAACATTGCGCCACGTATGACGGTCTGCCGGCGGCGGTGGTCGCCTGCCAGACCTATCTGCAACCGATGACCCGCACACAGATGCGCGACGTGATCCTCCAGCCCCTGCAACAGAACGGTTGGCGCATCCAAGAGGGGCTTGACGACCTCATCCTCACCGACGTGGCCGAGGAACCCGGCGCGCTTCCTTTTTTGTCGCACGCGCTGCGCGAAACATGGGAACGCCGCCGCGGCAACGTCCTGACGCTCAGCGGCTATCAGGAGGCGGGCGGCGTCCGCGGCGCGATTGCCGCTTCCGCCGAAGAGGCCTGGCGTCACTTTGACGCCAACCAACAGCGCGCCGCCAAAGCGATCCTCATCGAGCTGACCGAAGTGGGCGAGCGCGAGGGGGAACAGTTGCGCATCCCCGACACCCGCCGGCGGCGCACCGATGCCGACCTGCGCGCGCTCTCCATCGAACAGCCGACGCTCGACGCCGTGCTCGATGCGCTGGTCGACCGGCGGCTGCTCACCCGCGACCGCGACCAGATCGAGGTTGCCCACGAGGCGCTGATCCGCGCCTGGAAGCGCTTGCAAAAGTGGCTCGATGACGACCGGGCGCAGTTGCGCATCCAGCGCCAGGTGCAGGCGGACGCCGCCATCTGGGCCGCGCGCGACCGCGACCCAAGCTATCTTTACGGCGGGGCGCGGCTTGCTCAGGCCCAAGCATGGGCAAGCGCAGCGCCCACCCACGGCTTGATTGGCGAGTTTCTCCACGCCAGCGTGACCGCCGAAGAAGCCCGACGGGCAGACGAACTACGCCAGGCCCAACGCCTCGCCACCGAACAGGGTCGCCGCGCCGAGGCGGAGGCGCGCCGCGCCGCCACCTTTCGAGGCGCGCTTGCCGTTGCGCTGGCGCTGCTGGTCATCGCGCTGGCCGCCGCCGGGGTGGCGCTCAACCGCGGGGCAGCCGCCAACGCCGCACGCGCCGCCTCCGAAGCGAATGCCGCCCTTGCCGCCGTCAACGCTGCCGAGGCCCAGCAAGAGCGGGATCGGGCGATTGCCGCGCGCGACGAAACGCTGGCCACCGACGCGCGCCGGCTTGCCAATCTTGCCATGCAGATGCTGCCGGAAGACCCCGTGGCGAGCATTCAATTGAGCCTGCACGCATTGGCGACGCCGCGACCCTATGTGGCCGAGGCCGAATACAGCCTGGCGCAGGCGCTGCGCAGCAGCCCCGAACGGCGCTACCTGACGACAACCGTCACCGCGGGGGGGCAGGCCGCGATTGGGCCAGCGCTGATTGCCATTGGGGGGGATGCGCTGCGCCTGGTTGACGTGGATTTGCGCGTCATCGAAACCTTGACAACCTCGGTAGATTGTCGCGAATTTGCCGGCGCCGGCGACTGTATCACCGGCGTGCAGTGGGGGCCGGACGGGTTGCTGCTGGCCCACGATTCGGCCAACGTTTCGGTGTGGCAAGGCGCAACGCTGGCCGCGCAACAGAGTTTTTCCGCCGTCGGCCCGGTGCGCTGCGCCGTCTGGCATCCGCAGCGCCGCGAGATTGCCGTCTGCGCCGGTAGCGGCCTGCTGGTCTGGACCCCCGACGATGGCCAATCCGTTGCCGCACCCGCCGCGTTGGACGAGGCCACCGCAACCGTGGACCGATATCACGCCGCGTGGTCGCCGGACGGCGCGCGCGTGGCCGGCTGGGGCGCCCATATTGTGGTCTGGGATCGCCAAACCGCGCGGGTGGCGATCAACGCCCCTGGCGCGCCTGGCCAACCGGTGGGTGGGGTCGCGTGGTCGCCCGATGGCCGCTACCTGGCCGGCTACTGGGCAGGGCAGACAACCTTCACCCTGTGGCCGCTGGATGGGGAAGCGCTCGCCCCCATGAACGTTGAGGCGGGGGTTGAGGTGGCGGTTGGGGACGAAGTGCGCGGCCTGTCGTTCACCGACGAGGGCGTGTTGGCCTGGTCCAGAGCGGGTGATCTTGGCCTATGGCGTGTGGATGGGACGCGAGCGCGAACGTACGTGACCCAAACGCAACCTGGCGCACCCGGCGCCACCAGGCCCGCCGTGGCCGGGGTCAGCCTTGCCCCCGATGGTGCTGCGCTGTTGGGCTTTGGCGACGATGCCAGCGCCGTTGTCTGGCCGGCTGCCCGTGGCGGGCAACCCCTGGTTCAATTCGCCGGGAACCCGTCGCGCATCACCGCCACGGCGTGGCGCGGTGGCGGCTTTGTGGCGACGGGCGGGGTCACGGGGGAGATCGTCGTCTGGGATGTGGCGCAGGGAACACCCGTGATGTCGCTGGTGGGCGAACACGAACGATTGCTGGGCCTACATTGGCTTGACGAGCGGCGGCTGTTGAGTTTCAGCCAGCGTTACGAGCTGCCCAATCGACCCGGCGCGCTGCGGGTTTGGGATGTCTTTGACGATGAGGGAGCGCCCAATTGCCCCTACGCCACGGGGGAGCAGCCCGTACGTTGTCATTTCTTCAGCCGCAAACTGCGCCCAGGTGGGTCGCCAGATGGGATCAAGGAGCTACGGTGGGCAGGGGCCGGGCGTGCAGTTGCCCTGGGTTATGACGGCTCCCTCGTGCGGTGGGACTTGACCAGCGGCGCCGTGATTTCGCTCACGGGCAAACCGGGGCGCAGCGTTGTGCTCGACCCGACCGGTGAGCGTGCGCTCACCTATGAACAGGGCGGCGATGGGCAGTTCTGGCAGGCCGGCGCAACGGAGTGGCATCCCCTTGACCGTCTGGCCGGGCCGCTGACGAACGCAGTGTGGTTGGCGGGTGGGCTAGTGGTGGGCGATGCTGATGGCCGGGTGGAGCTGGTCCAGCCCATGCGCGGGGAGCGGGCGCGCCTGCTCGACCAGGGCGGCTTGCAGCACGCCGCTGCGCTTGGCGACGATCGGCTTGTGGTGGCCGACCAGCGTGGGGAGATGTCGGTGTTCGACCTGGCCACCGTACGCCAACAGGCGCGTCTGCGTTCGCTGGGGGGAACCATCATTGCGTTGGACGCCAGTCGCGACGGGGCGCTCGTGGCGGGTCTCTACGCCAGCGGCGCGATTGCGCTTTGGTCTTGGCAAGAGGCAGCGCCACCGGAGGTCATCACCTTGCCCACGATTGGGTTTGATCTCAAGCGTGTGCAGTTCAATCACGATGCAACGTTGCTGGCCGCGATTGCCGACGGCGCCCTCTTTGTCGTCGATGTGACGACAGGCCAGCAGCACCAACCGGTGGAGAACGCCGGCGATCTGCTCGGCATGGCGTGGCTGCCTGACGCCAATCGGTTGCTGGTGTGGGACAGTGCTGCCATCTACCTGCTTGATTGGGATGCTGGAGCACAACGGGCCGTTCGTGTGATGACGGTTTCACACCTGTATGGGGCCGATCCGGTCGTCAGCCCAGATGGCGCGCACATTTTGGCCACGGAGAGTGAGAACAGCGCGCGCCTGTGGACGATCTGGCCGGACTATGCGTCGCTCGTGCGCACGGCCCATGAGTGCTGCGTTCCGCGTCCGCTCTCGGCCCTTCAGCGCGTGGCATTGGGTGTCGCGGACTTCGATGATGAGTAGAAACTGCCTCAAAACCGTTTGCGGTTCTGGAAATTTTCCGAGTAGTCGGGATCGAAAGGAGACTGCTACCATGTCTGTCACTGCGCCAAAACGATTGTTCATCGTGATTGTCGTTGCCAGTGTGCTGGGGTGGATCTGGATCATGGCCCCATCCGCCGCGCATGCTCAGAATTGTGATCCAACCGTTGAAGCGTTCTACAACGCCACCACCAATGTCTGTCGCCAGATCGGGTTGGGCGAAGCGTGTTACGGCAGCGCCGCCGTCTCGGCTGCGCCGGCGGGTCTTAACTTCAATGCCCAAGGCAGACGGGTGGAGATCGCGAAGTTCACCAATATCAATACCGAGGTTTCCACCGGCTCGGTGCTGATGTTCGCCCGCTCCAATACGGGGCCGGTGAAGATCATCGCCTTTGGGAACACGGGCGTCAATCCGCAGGGGTCGTCGGGACAGCTCTTCACGCTGCGGCCAGGCGCCAAAGGCCTCACCTGTGATTCGACGCGTTCGGGCATGCTCTTGCAGACATCCCAGCAACCGGGCAGCCTCACGGTCAACGGCGTGCAGATCGACCTGGCCAGCACCGCGTTTGTCTCGGTGGAGGGGGGCGCGCTCTATGACCAGAACCCGCGCGACCAACGCCGGGCCGGCCAGCGCAACCCCAATGCGCCGCTGTGCAGCGGATTCGATTCCGACTGCGACTTTGGCGACCGTCAATGCCCAGCCGGACACCGGATCGTATGGGGGCCTTTTTGCCAGGCCGCCTCGTATCCCTACATCCAGAACGGCCTCTATCGGGTCACCCTGCTCGGTGTGGGGAACGTCGTGGCCGGCGCCACCGAATATGGCTCGCACGGCCAGGATCATTTCGCCTTTGGGCGCTATGATGTGACGTTGCCGGCCACATACACCTTCTGCTGGCCGGGCCAGGGGGCGGGGGGGCAGGGGTTTGAGACGATTGTGCAGAGCAAAGGAACCCCAGCGCGCATCGACCACATCACGCTCGAATATCTGGGGCCGAACTGCGCTGCCCCAAGCGGCAGCCCACCCTCAGACCAATTTGCTGTGATGTCGGTGAGCAACGTCGAAGGCCGAGTTGCGGTGAGCGCCGCCGGCGTCCGCCGTGATCTGCAGCCGGGCGAACAGGCGCGCATCCTGCTCAGAGACTTGCGCCCTGTCACCGTCTCGGGCCCCATGCCGGCGCGCGACGTGACAAACTCGCGTGTCATCCAATGGCTGACGTGGGACCCGGCGGGGCTGCCCGCAGTAAACCGCGAGCCGGCTAGGCCACCGGTGGTGCGCATCACCCAGACCGACGTTCCAGTAACCACACGGGAATATCAGCCGGGGCTTATCTTTCAAGCGGTTGCATACGATCCTGCGGTGGGGCGAAGCGACGGCGCGGGGATTGCGCGCGTCAACTTCCGGGTGATCGACCCGCAGGGCAGGGTAGTGGTGGAAGAAGACGAAGGGGCGGCGCCCTTTTGCGCCTTTGGCGACGACGACGGCGAGTGCAATGTCTGGTATTACTTTGCGGAGAACCAAGCGTGGCCGAATGGTGAGCGGATCCGCTGCGGGACGACCTACACCTTGTGGGCGCAGGCCGTCAGCGCGCGAGGGTTGACCGCCGAGGCCAGCACGACGATACGGTCATTCGCCTGTGTAGTCCTCTAATTTGGGAATTCACTCGTAGTTGCGACTTCAGTCGCTTGTACACCGAAGCGACTGAAGTCGCAACTACGAATACTTCCGCGCTCAAACATCGAGCCGCGCCTGGTTGGCGTGGGTGGTGATGAAGCGGCGGCGCGGGGCCACCTCGCTGCCCATGAGCATATCGAAGGTGCGGTCGGCCTCGGCGGCGTCGTCGATGCTCACCTGGAGCACGGTGCGGTTCTCCGGGTTCATCGTCGTCTCCCAGAGCTGCTCGTCATTCATTTCGCCCAGCCCCTTATAGCGCTGATCGATGCGCACATTGTCAACGCCGAGTTCTTTACGCAGCGTCTCCAACGCGCTATCGTCGAACACATAGCGGCTGCTGCGTTTGACCTTGCCGTTGTCGCTTTGCGTCACCGTCACACGGTAGAGGGGCGGTTGCGCAATATAGAGATGGCCGCTGGCGATCAGCGGCTCCATATAGCGGAAGAAAAAGGTCAGCAGCAGCGTGCGGATGTGAGCGCCATCCACATCGGCGTCGGTCATGAGTAGCACCCGGTGATAGCGCAGGCCATCGAGGCTAAAGTTCTCGCCGATATTGGTGCCCAGCGCCGTAATCAGCGCCTGGATCTCGCGATTGCCCAGCGCCTTATCGAGGCTTGTCTTCTCGATGTTGAGAATCTTGCCGCGCAGGGGCAAGATGGCCTGGAAGCGGCGGTCGCGCCCTTGTTTGGCCGTGCCGCCGGCGCTGTCGCCCTCGACAATGTAGATCTCGCACTCGCGCGGGTCGCGGCTGGAGCAATCGGCCAGCTTGCCGGGCAGCGTCAGGCTCTCCAGCGCGCTTTTGCGGATCACCAGATCGCGCGCCTGGCGGGCGGCCTCGCGGGCGCGATAGGCCAGGCGACATTTCTCGATGATCCCCTTGGCCTCGCGTGGGTTCTCCTCCATCCACTGGCTTACGGCCTCGCTGATGGCTGTCTCCACATGGTAGCGCACCTCGTTGTTGAGCAGTTTGAGTTTGTTCTGCCCCTCGAACTGTGGCTCGATCACCTTGACGCTGACAATCGCCGTCATGCCCTGGCGGGTGTCATCACCCGTGAAATTGTCCTCGTTCTCTTTGAGCAGCCCCTGTTTGCGGGCGTAATCGTTGATGAGCCGCGTGATCGCTGCGCGCAGGCCGGTCAGATGGGTGCCGCCGTCGGGCGTGTTGATGGTATTGGCAAAGGCAAAGACCGAATCGGAGAAACCGTCGGTATACTGGATCGCCGCTTCCACATGGGTGGTCTCGACATCCATATCGACATAGATCGGCTGGTGCAAGACCGAGCGATTCTTGTTCAAGTAGCGGACGAACGCCTTGACGCCGCCCTCGAAATAGAAGTTGACCTCGTGTGGCAATTCGGGCCGTTCGTCAATAAAGCAGATATCGACGCCGCGTGTCAGGAAGGCCATCTCGCGCAGGCGCGTCGCCAGCGTCTCAAAGTTAAAATCCAACGTTTGCAGAATGGTGTCATCGGCCATAAAGGTCTGGATGGTGCCCGTGTCGTCCGCCGCCACATCGCCGATCACCTCAACCGGGGTGACAGGGACGCCTCGCTCAAAGCGCTGGCGATAGAGCTTGCCGTTGCGCTTGACCTTGGTCTCCATCCACGCGCTCAGGGCATTGACCGCGCTGACGCCCACACCGTGCAGGCCACCGCTCACCTTGTAGCCGCCGCCGCCAAACTTGCCGCCGGCGCCCAGCTTGGTCATGACCACCGTCACTGCGGGCAGCCCGGTCTGCTTCTGCACATCCACGGGGATGCCCGCGCCGTTGTCCGACACGGTGACGCTGCTGTCCTTGTTGATGACGATGCGGATTTTGTCGCAGCGCCCCTGCATGGCTTCATCGATGGAGTTGTCCACCACCTCGTAGACCATATGGTGTAGCGCCTTGATATCCGTGCCACCCACATACATGCCGGGGCGCCGGCGCACATGCTCCAGCCCCTCCAACACTTGAATCTGTTCGGCGCCATAGCCGATTGTCTTATCCATCGTGTTCGCCACAGAACCCTCCGTAATGTTCAATTGACGATTGTCAATTGACCGTTGACAACTCACAGTTCAACATCGTACTGTTCGCCCTGCATCCGCAGCACGCGCGAACGATAAAAGATCATAAAACCCAGGGCAAGCCCGGTGCCAATGAACGCATTCACCAAGATCGCGGCCAGCGCCGCTACAGCCTGAAAATCGACCAGACGGGCCAGCATGACACTGAAGCCCAGGCTGATCAGGTCACTTAGCAACAGCAAACCCAGCGTGGCCCAAAAATTGTCGCGCACCAAGCGAAAGCTCTGCCCAATGGCGTTGAAGAGGCGGAGCCCGTCCATAATCATCCCGACCGGCACAAAATAGAGGTAGAGCAAGAGCACCATGATAAACCCACCAAAGAGAAAGGCAAGGATCGTGGTCAGGCCAGGCGCCACCAATGCCAGCAGCGTGACGGCAATGCTCACGGGCGCAAAGAGCGCCAACAGGGCAATCACCAACAACGCAACAAAGGCCATCACCTTGAGCCAGTTACGCAGGGCCAACCCCGGCAATTCTTCCCACGCCCAGCTTTTGGCCGCCGCGCCAATCGGCAGATGACGGGCCAATAGCATCATGAAGACCACGCCGATGGCAAGACCCAACAGGGTGAGAAACAGGCCACTGCCCACCATCTGCGCCAGACCGTCTACCTCAATCGGCGCGCTGCTTCGTTGCGGCTCCACCACATGCAGCAGACTGGGCAGGTGCAACAAGGGCCGGCTCAGCCATAACAACAGGTTGAGCAAATTGGAGGCGGCGCCCGTCTCGCTCAGGGCTGTCGCCATCTGTTGGGCCAAGGTTGCCATCTCTTCGGGCAGGTCAGCCGTCGACGCCGCTTCGTTATAGAAATGCGCCACCCGGTCAAACAAGGGCGCAACGCTCACCCGCGGCGCCACCCAGAGAAACAGATCGAGCACGATGGGGATCAGCAATAGATCCAGCCGCCTGCTCAAAAAGCGATACCCAGCCGAAAGGCTCTCAATAATTCCCAAATTCGCCTCTTCCGTATGCGCGTTGACCTTGTGGCCCCTATCAGAACAAGTGTACCACATAAGAGCCAAAAAGTCGAACTCTATGGAGACCAAACTCGGTTTCCATAGGTTCAATTCCAAAGGTTCAATTCCAAAGGTTCAATTCCAAAGGTTCAATTCCAAAGGTTCAATTCCA
>JAHDWG010000033.1:0-12452 GCA_023384495.1 Caldilineaceae bacterium | reverse complement strand
AAGGTTCAAAATGAAAGAGGCCGCAATCCTCATCGGCTGCGACCTCTCTTCTATCCGACTTGCCAGGCGCTACCGGTCGCGACGGAACCCGCCCTCACGGCGCCCATCGCGCCCCCCGCGATCGCTCCGCCCGCCGCGATCACCGCCGCGGCCCCCGCGGTCGCCACCGCGCCCGCCGCGATCACCGCCGCGGCCCCCGCGGTCGCGCGCCTGCGCTTCTTCCACCGTCCACCCTTCGAGCACGGCCTGCCGGCTCAGCCGCACCTTGCCCGCCGGGTCCACATCCACTACCATGGCGGTCAGCTCGTCGCCGATGTTGGCAATGTCCTCGACCTTGTCCACCCGGTAGTCGGCCAGTTGGCTGATATGCACCAACCCGTCGATGCCGGGCAGGATGTTGACAAAGGCGCCGTAGGGCTCCACCCGCACCACCGTGCCGGTGTAGATCTTCCCCAACTCGATATTCTCTGTCATGCTGGCAATGGTGTCCAGCGCCTGTTCAGCCTGCACGCCTTCGCCCGAAATGTAGACCGTGCCATCTTCTTCTACATCGATCTTGACGCTGAACTGCTCTTGCAGGCTGCGGATCATCTTGCCGCCGGGGCCGATCAGTTTGCCGATCTTTTCGGGGTCGATGTGCGTTGTCAAAATGCGCGGCGCATAGGCGCTCAGATTGGGGCGCGGGCTGGGCAACACCTCAAGCATCTTGCCCATGATGTGCAGCCGGCCCACGCGCGCCTGATCCAGCGCCTCGCGCAGAATGTTGAAGTCAAGCCCCTTGATCTTCAGATCCATTTGCAGCGCGGTGATGCCGTGCTCGGTGCCGGCTACTTTGAAGTCCATATCCCCCAGCGCGTCTTCCACACCCTGGATGTCGCTCAGCACCCGATAGGCGCCGGTCTCCATGTCCTGCACCAGCCCCATCGCGATGCCGGCCACCGGGTCTTTGATGGGCACGCCGGCGTCCATCAGCGCCAGCGTGCTGCCGCAGACCGACCCCATGCTCGTGGAGCCGTTGCTGCTCACCACCTCGCTGACCAGGCGCAGCGTATAGGGGAAGTCGTCGGGAATAACGGGCAGCAGCGCCCGCTCGGCCAACATCCCGTGGCCGATCTCGCGGCGACGGGGGCCACCCATCCGATAGGCTTCGCCCGTGCTATAAGGCGGCATGTTGTAATGGTGCATGTAGCGCTTGTCTTCGGCGGCCTGGAGCGAGTCGAGCCGCTGCGCATCACCGGGCGTGCCCAGCGTGGCAATCGTCAGCACATGCGTTTCGCCGCGCTGGAAGAAGCCGGAGCCATGCACGCGCGGAATTTTCCCCACCTGCACACGAATGGGCCGAATGGTGGTGGTGTCGCGTCCGTCGGGGCGCAAACCCTGGTCCAGGATGCGCCGGCGCACGCCCTCTTTGATCAGGCTTTCCAGGCTGGCGGAAACATGCGCAGCCACCACTTCGCCCGCCTCAACACGCTCGGCCAACGCTTCGCGCACTTCTTTGCGGATAGCGGCCAGCGCATCGTTGAGCTCGTGCTTGCTCAGGCCCGAAGCGAGCGCGTCTTGAATCTTGGGTGCGGCCAGCTCGGCCACCAACGCCTGCGTCTCCTCGGCGGGCAGCGCAAGCTCAAAGTCGGTGAACTTGGGCTTGCCAAGCTGCGCCACCATCTCGTTGATCAACTCAATGACCGGGATCATGCTCTCATGCGCCAGCCCCATAGCGTCGAGCACCATATCTTCGGGCAGCTCGTGGGCGCCCGCCTCGACCATGAGAATGTTGTCGATAGTGCCGGCCACCGTCAGGTTCAGCCCGCTGATCTCCATCTGCTGTGCGGTCGGGTTGACAATAAACTCCCCATCCACAAAGCCAATCGTGGCGCCGGCAATTGGGCCACCCCAGGGAATGTCGCTGATCGCCACCGCCGCCGAGGCCGCGATAATCGCCAGCGGGTCGAGCAGATTTTCGCCGTCGATGCTCAGCGCGGTCAGGATCACCTGGACCTCGTTGACAAAGCCCTTGGGAAAGAGGGGCCGCAACGGGCGATCCACCAGGCGGGCGACGAGCACAGCCTGGTCGCTGGGCCGGCCCTCGCGGCGCTGGAAGCTGCCCGGGATGCGGCCAGCCGCATAGAGGCGCTCTTCGAATTCTACCGTCAGCGGGAAGAAATCGACCCCCGCACGCGCTTCTTTGGCCATGGTGGCCGTAGCGAGCAACACTGTGTCGCCATAACGAACTGTCACGGCCCCGCCGGCCTGGGCGGCTAAGACGCCTGTCTCAATACTTAGGGTGCGCCCACCGAACTCGGTGGTAAATACGTGCGCGCCATCAAACAATTGCATAGAACCTCCTACTGGTTCAAATCCATATGCGTTGCTCGGTTTTCAACGCAAACACAACCAGGGGCTATCGCCTGCGCCAGGGCGCAAAGCATCCTGACAGACGAACAGCCCGACAAAAACGCTCAACAAAAACGATAGAGACGCAGAAGGTTCACTCGATGGGCGCAACGCTCGAGGTGCGGAACTGGAGAGTGAGGCGAAGCGAACTTCGCCGCACTCTCCAATGCCGGACCTCGCTCGGCGCCAGGTGCCTGGCGCAGCTGCCACCCCACGTGAAACCACTGCGAAACCTACAAAACAACACGGACAACAACAACACGGACAACAAAAGAGGCGAGCGCCGCTTGACCGTCTCGCCTCTTCCTGTTATGCTATTTGCGTAACCCCAACCGGTCGATGAGCTGCTGATAGCGAGAACTGTCTTTTCCCTTGAGATAGGCCAGATGTCGCCTGCGCTGGCCCACGAGCTTCAACAACCCCCGCCGAGAACTCTCATCATGCTTGTGATCGCCCAGATGTTCGATCAGTCCGTTGATGCGGGTGGTCAGCAGGGCTACCTGCACTTCCGGGGAACCAGTGTCCTGATCACTAAGACGGAACTCCGAAATTAGCTGCGCTTTATCGACTTTTTTGATGGCCATCTTGGTACTTTCTGTCCTTTCTTTGACGTTCACGCGAAACGTTCACAATACAGCCCACTCTACGCCAGTGTCGTCCTTGTGCCATACTTACACTGCTACGTTGACGGCAGCCAGATCACCGCTGTACCCGGCGCATGACCCAGCTCAATCAACTACCAAGTATAACACGCTTGCGGTGTTCTTACAAAATTATGAGAACACCGTTTTGGTTGGACGCACGCACAGCACACGGTTTGCTGTAGGGTGTAGTGCCGTCCATTTGAGGTGACAGGCACGTCAAAAGTTACTGTCACCGCATATTGTCGGCACTAGCCCACCCCCGCGGCTTAGGCTACGCTTGCCCCCCCTGGACACCTTGCGCGGCGTCATCGAACGCATCACCTATCACAACGAAGAAACCGGCTACACGGTGGCCAAGTTGCTGCCCGAACAGGGCGCGCGCACCGGATTTGGCCCCGCGCGCGAGGTGGCGATTGTGGGGACGATGATGGGCGTCAACGTGGGCGAAAGCGTGGCGCTCACCGGGCGCTGGAGTGTGCATCCCACCCATGGGCGCCAATTTACCGTGGAGAGCCTGCGCACCGTGCTGCCCGCCACGGTGGCCGGCATCGAGAAATACCTGGGCAGCGGGCTGATCAAGGGCGTTGGCCCTGTCACGGCCAAACGCATCGTGCGCCACTTCGGCGTAGAAACGCTCGATGTGATTGAGCAAACCCCCGAACGGCTCATCGAGGCGCCCGGCGTGGGCCGCAAACGGGTGCAGCTGATCACCCAAGCCTGGCGCGAGCAGATGGCGATCAAAGAGGTGATGCTCTTTCTCCAAAGCCACGGCGTCACCACCAGCCTTGCCACCAAAATCTACAAACAGTATGGCGACGACGCCATCGCCACCGTCCAAAATGACCCCTATCGCCTGGCGCGCGACATCTTCGGCATCGGTTTCCTCACCGCCGACCGCATCGCCCAATCGCTGGGGCTTGCCCCCGATGCGCCACAACGGGTAGCCGCCGGCGTGGCCTACGCGCTGAGCCAGGCAAGCGACGAGGGGCATGTCTTTTTGCCCACAGGCGAACTGGTCAATCAGGCCACTGAGCTGCT
Source organism: Caldilineaceae bacterium (assembly GCA_023384495.1). Taxonomy (GTDB): domain Bacteria; phylum Chloroflexota; class Anaerolineae; order Caldilineales; family Caldilineaceae; genus CFX5. The sequence goes on along the minus strand of JAHDWG010000033.1, from coordinate 8,379 downwards.
CAACGTCTCGCCCGAGCAGACGGCCTTAGGCATTCTTCGCCTCCAGGCTGACGACCAGGTCAAGCGGGCGCGCACGCCGGGCGGCCCTGAGGTCGGGATGCAGGATGCGGAAGGGGAGGCCAGCAAGCCGGCGGCGGCCAGAGCGATCCCCCAACTGGTGGCCGAGCAGGGGCAGTTGTATACTGTGGACACTGTGGCGCAAGCGCGGGCGCTTATGCAGGAAGCGAGCGTCGTCTATCTCACGCCGTTTTACTACAGCGAAGTGGGCGTTGCCAACCGGCTGCAGCGGCTGCTCCAGATGGGGGAGAGCCGGTTGCGCGCCTTCCAGCCTGGCCGCTTTGCCTGGGATGCGGCCTTTGCGCGTCTGGCGCAGCAGAGCGGGTTTCAACTGGCGCCCCAGCAACAGATGGCCGTGCAGGCAGCGCTCACACACCGGCTCACCGTATTGACCGGCGGCCCCGGCACCGGCAAGACCACCTGCACGCGCACCATTTTGCAGCTCTGCGAACAGGCCGGCTGCCGCGTCCTGCTGGCGGCGCCCACGGGTCGGGCCGCCAAACGGCTCAGCGAAACCACCGGGCGCGAGGCCAAGACGATTCACCGCTTGCTCGAATTCAAACCCGCCGAGGGGATGGCCTTTCAACGCAACGAAGAAAATCCGCTGGAAGGCGACCTGTTGATCGTGGACGAGGCTTCTATGCTCGACCTGGTGCTCACCAACCACCTCCTCAAGGCGATCCCGTCGGGGATGCACCTGTTGCTGGTGGGGGATGTGGATCAGTTGCCCAGCGTCGGGGCGGGGAATGTGCTAAAGGATCTGATTGGGGCGATTGAGGGCGGCGATGGCCCATCGTCCATCGTTCATCGCCTATCGTCGGTCGTCCGCCTGCAAACCATCTTCCGTCAAGAGGCCGGCAGCTACATCATCACCAATGCGCACCGCATCAACCAGGGCCAGATGCCCACGCTCGACAACCAGAACGCCACCGACTTCTTTCTCTTCAAGGTGGAGGCGCCGGAGCAGGCGGCGCGGCTTTGTGTGGAACTGGTGCAGACGCGCATCCCCCGGCGGTTTGCCATTCCGCCTGAAGACATTCAGGTGCTTAGCCCCATGCATCGCGGCGTAGTCGGCGTGGGCGCGCTCAACGAGGCGCTGCAACAGGCGCTCAACCCGCCGGCGCCGAGCAAGCCGCAACGGCAACTCGGCGCGCGCGCCTATCGCGCCGGCGACCGGGTGATGCAGATCCGCAACAACTATGACAAGGATGCCTACAACGGCGATATGGGCGTCATCCAGAGTGTTGATCTGGAGCTTCAGCGGGTGATGGTTCATATTGATGGCCGGCCCGTTCCCTACGATTTTTTGGAATTGGACGAACTCACGCACGCTTGGGCGGTGAGCATCCACAAGAGTCAGGGCAGCGAATTCCCCGCCGTGGTGATCCCGATCCTGACCAGCCACTATATGATGCTCCAGCGCAATTTGTTGTATACTGCCGTCACCCGCGCGCGGCGGCTGGTGGTGCTGGTGGGCCAGCCGCGAGCAATCGCCATTGCGGTCAACAACAACCGGGTGGGCGACCGGTTTACCGGCCTGCGCGAACGGTTGATAGGCTTGGCTGGGGCGCATGCCCAATGAGTGGTTGGCGAAATCGAGATCGATTTTGGAAGCGCAATTTGTAAAGGGTAATTGACAGTCGTTCTGTGGAGGCCTGTTTGACCATGCAGACAACAGCGGACTTATCGCGACGATCCAGATCGCTTACCGCGCCGCCCATCCAGCGCGGCATCGTTGATTTTGCCGGCCTGCTGTTGCTCATCCTGTTGCTGGCGCTGCTGATCAGCGGCGCGCTCTGGCATTTTTGGTTTCTCAACCGCATTGTCTATGGGGTCAGCGTGGCGGGCGCGCCCGTGAGCGGCATGACGCGCGCCGCCGCGCTCCAGATGCTGACCGAGCGTTTTGCCGAAGCGCCGCCAGCCCCGGTTAGCTTGCACTACGCAGGTCAGCATTGGCCGCTGCCCATGCAACAGGCGCCGGTCGAAGCGGATCTCCTCACCGCGGTCAATCAGGCCTATCTCGTTGGGCGTCAGGGGGATTTCTCGGCCCGCCTGGTGCAACAGGTGGTGACTGCGCTGCGCGGCCATGACATCACCCCCCCGCTCACAATGGATGAGGCGCAGGTTCGCGCTGCCATTGCCCAGATCGCGCCGCAGGTCAACCGGACGGGCCGCCCCGCCACGCAGATCAGCGACGTGGCCATCCCGGCCATCGCCAGGGTGGAAGTGGATGTAGAGGCCACAGTGCAATCCACGCTGATGGCGCTGCGCACGGGGGTCTGGAGCCAGACCATTCTGGCGCCCTTTGTCGTGCGCGAAGAGACGCCGGTGAGCAGCGCGCCCCCGCAGGCGGAGGCGTTGCCGCCATTGCGACCGGTGCGTGTGCGCAGCGAGCAGGCCGGGTTGGAGTTTGCCCTTGACGGCGCGGCCCTGCGCCGCGTCATGCCGGCCCCGGGCCAGGTGGAGGAGCCGGCCCTGCGCGCCATGCTCGAAGGCTGGGCCGCACAGATCGACTTTGCGCCGCGCGACGCTCGCCTCCGCTTCAACCCCAACACAGGCAGCCTCTCGGTAATCCAGAGTAGCGCCCACGGCCGCGCGCTTGACATTGACGCCACACTTGCCGCCATTCGTGACGCCCTGGCCAACGGCTCGTCGCAAGCACCTTTGGTCGTCGAGGACCTTGCCCCTGCGGTGGACAGTACGCGCCTGGCCGAGCTGGGCATCCGCGAGTTGGTGAGCAGCGGCGTCTCCTATTTCAAAGGCAGCAGCGCGGCGCGCATCCGCAACATCGAAGTGGCGGCGCAACAGTTTGACGGCGTGGTCATCCCACCCAACGGCATCTTCAGCTTCAACAAGATCGTGGAAAATGTAACCTCAGCCAACGGCTTTGAGGATTCGCTCGTTATTTGGGGTGATCAAACGGTGGTGGGGATCGGTGGTGGCGTCTGCCAGGTGAGCACCACCGTCTTCCGCGCCGCCTATAATGCCGGCTTCCCGATTGTGGAGCGTTACAATCACGGCTACATTGTGGATTGGTATGGCGAACCGGGGCTTGACGCGACGATCTATACGCCCACGGTTGACTTTCGCTTCCGCAACGATACAAGCGCCCATCTGCTGGTTGAACCGGTGGTGGACAGCATCAATGGGGTGATCACGTTCAACTTTTACGGCACAAAACCCAACCGCATCGTCACGGTTGGCGCACCGGTCCAGACGGAGATCAAGCAGCCGGAGCCGGCCACCTACACCGTCGATGCATCGCTGGCCCCAGGGCAGCGCAAACAGGTGGAGTGGGAAAAGCCGGGCATGACGGTGACCGTGCAACGCACCATCGTCGAGAACGGCGCCACCCGCACCGATACGCTCACCAGCCGCTATGTGCCGTGGCGCGCCGTCTATCTCGTCGGGCCGGGCGCGGACACACCGGCCGCAGCCTCGGCAGAGACGCCAGGGTGAGCCAGTCTATTCTTTGGCGATTGCCATCGGCAGATAGACAGAATGGGTCACTGCGTCAAGCACAATGACAAATTCCTCATTGGGTTCGCTGTTGAGTTCGAACTGTACCGGCTCCGCCGCCAGGTACCCCAACGGCGCCTCAACCCTTAGCTCGTACACACCATAGGGAACGTCGTCAAAACGATAGGCGCCAGAGCGACATCCTCTGGCGCCTCATGAAAGCGGGAGCCAAATTGTCGCAACCAGAGGGGTGAATCGGTGGTGATAGCTTCAGATGCAACCGCTGGATCTTCCAATCCTGCGGTTGCAACAAATTCATCCGGTTGGTTTGTTGCCCCAAGTGGCGAGCCGACACCGAGCAACGCGACCATCAGCAAGATGGCGATACCTGTCTGCCATCCGCCTTGCAAGAAAGCCCGCCTTGATTGATCGCCTGGCGATTTCCTCAATGAGACAATACGATGCGTCAACCTTCCCATATCACACCCTCCTTGTTCAGAAGGCGCATCGAAAACGATGCATGGCCTTGTGGCTCGGCCTCAAAGAGGTCCATCGCGTTCTGGCAACACTGCATCTCCGAGCAAGACTCGTGAAGAAATAGAAGCGCCATTCATGATAATAGTATAGAACGGCGAGAATCGACTCATGCCTAAGGGTAGGTCACGCCTAGCCAGGTAGCCAGTCTTTCTGCGCGCTCCAGCTTGGCTCAGCGCCTGGGCATAAGCGCGCAGTTCACTAGCGGCCCCTTTGTGTCTGCGGCAACGGACCAATTCGGCTTTGGTCTTCGTTCTCTATTTCATCGATTTGGGATATGGCAGTTAGGGATAGGAGGAGTACTTCGATGTGCTGACTACGAGGAACAAACCCAGTAGAACCAAGCCAATCCCCAGCCCCGCCAACCCCCATCGCCAGGGCTGGGGCGCAAAGCGCAACACCACCGTGGCCTCGCCCGCCGGGATGGGGATGGCCCGCAGCGCATGGTTGGCCCGCAGCACAGCCGTGGGTTGGCCATTGACGGTCGCTCGCCAACCCGGATACCAAACCTCGCTCAATACCAGATAGCCCGGCGCTGACGCGTTGACCTGCACGGTCATGCCGTTGGCGTGCGCCGCCACCACCGCTGCGGCGGACGGCCCTGCCGCGCTCGCTTCCATCGGCGCAACGCCATCGGCATGGAGCACCACGACGCGGGAGGGATCGAACGTCTCGTCCTGCATCAAACGCAGGGCGGCGCTGGGGTCCGCTTCGGCTCTTGCCGCGTGTACGACCCACGCACGCGGCAGCGCATCTGCGTTGCGATAGACGGCGAGCTCGCCCGGCGCATCGAAGGCCAGCTCGAACTTACCCTCGGGCAACGGCGTCCCGTCACGGGCGACGAGATAGCCGGCGTTGAGCATGTCATAGAGCCGGGTATGGCGACCGCCGGTTGCGGCCAACAGCGCCTGCCAGTGCGCCAACGCCAGCGGGTTGGCGACGCCGCCGATATCCTCCAGCCCGTGGAGGGCAGCCGCATCGGGCTGCCACAGGTCGTCAATGCCCGTGTCGGCGTCAATCCGATAGCCGGCCCCTTCGGCCCGCAAAAAGCTCACAATCTCCGGGTGTTGATAGCCGCGGGTGGGGTCTGTTGAGCTGATATCCGTGTAGGCCCCGGCGGCGGCGAGGTCGAGATAAAGCACAGCAATCAGCAGGGCCGCGGCAAGCCCCCCACCAAACCACCCGGCGCGGCGAGCGGCTACGAGCGCCCATGTCGCCAGCCAACAGCCTGCGGCTAGCGTCACGGCCAGCGCCGCCACCGAGGCGCGCAAAAAAGCTTCGGGCTGCTGTTGTGTCAGCAGGAGCGCCACATAGAGCAGGGGCGCAAAGACGCCGGTCAGCAGCAGGCCGCCTGCCTTGAGCACAAAATCGAGCGCCTTGGCCGGCGCCGGGGTTTGCGCGCGCATGATCTGGTCTAGCCCCACCGCGCTCAACACAGCCAGGCCCAGCGTCCAGAGGATCAGGGCGCGGGCCGGGGCGCGCAACTGGTCGAAGCCCGGCATCAGCAGCGCCATCCAGCCGTGAAGGATGGCGTAAACCCCCAGCGCGGTGATGAAGCCGAAAAGCGCCAGTGCGATCCACGGCCAGAGCAGGCGACGGGTTGCGCTGCCGGCCAACGTCACCCCGGCGATGGCCAGCAGCAACGTCGCAACGCCGGCAAAGGGCGTCTCCACTCGTTGCCACAGGCTCCAGTGTAGGGCAGGGCCGCGGCCAAAGAATCCAGGCGTCACCAGCCCCAATGCCTGGGTAGGGGCCAGCGAAAAGTCGACCATCTCTTGATAGCTAAAGTGGCTACGTTCGGTGTAACCCGCCAACTCCACCGCCGGCAACAGGATGGGCGCGGTGAGCAACCCTGTAGCAGCCAGGCATACCAACGCGACCTGAAGCGTTGGCCGCAACAAGCCGCCCCACAGCGCGCCTGTTGCAGGTCGCCGCCCTCGAATTGCAGCCCCCACCCAAACCACCGTGTAGATCCCAATCGCCAACCCGATATAGAGCGAACTCTGAGCGTGGCCGGCATAATTGCCCACGGCAAAGAGCAGCGCAGCCAGCGCCGCCCACCGCAGGTTTCGTTCGACCAGCGCGCGATGATAGGCGGCCAGCACCCAAGGCAGCCAGCTCAACACGGCGATCAAATTCAGGTTGCCCAGGTGGATCAGCAATGGGTCGCTGAACTGAAAGGCCAACGCCCCAAAGAGCGCCGCAGGCCGCGCCACCGGCTGGCCGTCGGCCCAGCGCACCGTTCGCAACAGCACATAGAGGCCCAGCCCGGCCCAATAAAGATGGCCAATGGCGAGCCACTGCATGGTGGGATAGGCAAAGTCGGGCTTGACGACAAAGAGGATCAGATTGGGCGGATAGAGAAAACCGGCCTGGATGTCGCTGATAAAGGGGGCGCCGCCGTAGAGGTGAGGATTCCACAACGGCAGCACACCCTGACGCAACTGTTCTGCGGCAAAACGATAGGTAGGGAAAAGAAAGCTGACCAGGTCGCCACCATCAGCGGGCTGATAGACATCACCGCTGAGCGTGCGCCAGAAGAAGCCCAGGGTAAGTAGAAAGAGCAACCCGCCGGCCAGGAGGTCGCGCGCCAACCCGCGCCATGCGGGCCGTTCCCGGCGCAGCCATGCGCCCCATAACACCAGCAACCAGAACAATCCAAGCGCGGCCAGGGCCATATGCAATCCGTGGTTTAGTTACACAGGACTTACTCATCGCCTTCAATGCCGCCGGCAGGCATCTGCAGATCGACCACGTTGCCGTGAAAATCGATGACAATTTTGAAGCCGAGCATGCCAAGCCACTGTTTCGCCTCATCGGGCAACGATTGCCCCACGTTTTGCTCGATGTTGTTGATCGACGATTCCAGCGCGGCCTTGGTGAAGATATCGTCCTTGCCCAGCATGTCGAGCATCGTCTTCACGGCCAGGTCCCGTTGGCCTTCCACCTGTTCGCGCATAAAACGAAGCACTTGCAGATCAACTTGCACGGCGTCGATGTGACGCCTGAAATCGTCATCCATCACCACATAACACGCGGTCTCGCCTACGTAGGCAACCTCGGCCGGGACCCCGCCTTCATCAAAGACAAGCCCCGCAAACATGGCGGATTGAGCCATCGTAAACCTCCTGACAGCGAGACAAGGACAAAGGTGAGGGGGAATCACCCAGTCGCTCAGCCACGCTGCCGTCCTATCCCAGCTTCTTGCTCAGGAACTCATAGCTGCGGCGGATGCTGGTCAGCGGCTCTTTGGGCAAATCATGCTCGACAACGTACCATTCAGCGCCCCCTGCCTTGGCTGCGGGCAGCAAGGCGGCCCAGTCGAGCAGACCGTGCCCCACATCGGCAAAGCCCATTTCGTCCTGGTTTTCGCCTTCGGGGGCCAGATCTTTGCAGTGGATGCGCGGGCAGCGACCGGCGTATTGTTTCAACATGGCCACGCCATCTTGCCCGCCTCGCTGCACCCAGGCCAGGTCGATCTCAAAGCCGACACTGGGCGCGGTATCGAGCAGCCAGTCGATGGCCAGGCGCCCGTCGATCTCGGCCATTTCAAAGGCGTGGTTGTGATAGAGCAGGCGCAAACCGGCATCGTTGACCCGCTTGGCCAGGTCGGCAAGCGTCCGGCCCAGCGCCTGCCAGCCGGCCGCATCGGGAGCGCGTAAGGCTTCCGGCACCCAGGGCACAACCAATGTGTCGTTCCCTACGGCCTTGTTGAAGGTGACCACGCCGGCAAAGTCACTTTCAAACACGGGCAGGCCCACATGGGCGGATGCAATGCGCAGCCCATGCTTTTCGAGCAACGCGTTCATTTCATCGGCGGTGCAGCCATGATTGCTGGTTGTTTCCACACCGGCATAGCCAATCGCGGCTACTTCGCCCAACAGTTGGTCAAAGGGCATCTGCACATTGCGCAGGGTGTACAATTGCACAGCAATCGGGAGTGAAGTGGGCATAGCGAACTGTCCTTTCAAAAAGAGTTTTCTGTACTGCGCTTTTTCGCCCGACGATCCGGGCGGTGCTGCCACCCCTGATTATGCTTGGCAACGCAGGTTCTGTCAAACACACGCCGTTCGCCGTTCGATGGGTGCATCCCAAATTAAAGACAGCACAGGTGAACTGTCACCTGTCTGATCGAGGGGGCTGTCGCACAAACATTCTAGAGCACTTGTGGTAAACTACCACTACCATAAGGCTTTGACGACGATTGCCGCGAAGACCTCCGGGAAGTGACCGCAATTTGGCGGTTGAGAGAGTTGATTCTGGCCACTTCCCGGAGGCCGGGTTGCGCCTATCACGCCAAGTCTTGGTGCAGTACTACAAATTATCTCA
>JAHDWG010000612.1 GCA_023384495.1 Caldilineaceae bacterium | reverse complement strand
CTGTAGGAAATCCCGCAGCAACTGCCGCACGTAGTGATTTCACAGCCGCGCGCAGTGTGGAGGTGCTTGTTGGCTCCACGGCGCCGGCAACTGTAGACTGTTCAGCCACAGACGCCAGAGGAAACTTGGTGCACCCGCCAAAGCAGGGTTGCCCAACCATGGATCCGCTCACCTGGACGGCGTTCAATGCAGCCCTCCCTATAGCGAGAAATGCCATGGCGCGTGCTGTGGCCGCCGTAGCCGGCGCGCCCAGCGCCGCCGACGCCGCGGTGATTGATCGCTTCTTTGGCAACCATTCAAGGGCAACACTCCGTGCACTCCGAACAAACCTCCGCAATCTTCAAACGCATGTTGACAACCTGGCAGCCATCACACAATGTGGAGGGCAATGCGACACTGGTGGTTGCGCTGAGGGGCCCATTGCCTATAATACAGGGATCGATGCGGCTTCGACCATGACCCTTGGCGGGCGTGTATTTCGCAGCTTGCATGTAAACGACCGGGTGCGCAATTTGATCCATGAGAGCGCCCACGGCACCTCACCGTTGGGCGGCGCTCGCAACACGGGAACACGGGATGTGGCCTATCGCCACGAACGGATGATTTTCCATCTGTCTCCGGCCGACCGTCTACGGAACTCCGATAGTTATGCCCTGTTTGCACTGTTTTTGCGCGAGATTCAGACTACCGGCAGCGCTGCGGCGACGCCCGCCGGAATTGTCACCCCCGCAAGCGACACCATGACTGGCATCACTGTTCCTAGTGAGCGGTCTGCGCTCGAATTGGCCCTTGCCCGCCTTGAGAAGCGCCTCACGTGGGCCAACGACTGGGTCGGACAGCTATATGGCCAGGCCCATGCGGTGCGTACGGGGGGTCGAACATGGGCAGCGTCATGGGCGGAAGATTTGATGCGAATGGCTGCAGCGCGCTTTCCGCTCACGCCTCCCCCAGCCAGGCCTACTCAGGTTGATCAGGTGCGCATTGCGGGCATTCTTGACCGCTACCGACGCATGAAGGCGGCAGTCAAAAGAAATCTGACGATCGGGCGGATGGCGACCGGTGTGGTGGCGTGGCCCACCGCCACTACCTGGGTCGCTGGGGGGAGTCTACAGGTAGGGCCTGGGTTCTTTCGCGCCAGGCCAGATCACCAGGTTTCGCTGTTGCTTGAACATCTGGCGCTGGCTACACGCGATGTCGAGCCCGCGTTTATCCCGGCCTACGTTTCGCTCGCGAAGTGGATTCACGACCAAAACCCATGACAACACCATTGCTTTCGTTGATATTCCGCTCCCCCCCGCCATCATCGCCTTCGCTCACGCCAGTTGGCGCCCTTGGTCTACCCATACAAGTGGATAGCGCTGCCTGGGCGATCCCGATTGATCATGATCTGCACGTGTTGATCAATCACGGCGGAACAACGGTGCATCTTCGCGTATCGCCGAGCCATCAGGTTGAGGAGTTACCACCTTTGCCCCTTGTAGCAGCAGGTGCAGCCAGTTGTAATCAGGCGCTTTTGATCACCGGCGCCGACGCCGATGGCCGCGCCCTCATGCTGAGTGTAACCGCAGACGGCACAGTTATGTGGCGAGTATACTTCGATGGGCCCACCCCAACGCGCTGGCCTACGCCCGGTTGTATGGCGCAACCGGTGGCGGTCTTGCAAACCATGCCGGAAATTCTTGAGGTGATATTGGCAAGCCCCCAAGGTATGGTCAAACAACGTGCAGTTGCGGTCGGCGGCCCCCCACTGGATGTTGCCATCGCCGATGAAACCATCTGGGCAGCATGGGGAGACGGGACTGGTGTTCACGCTGTCAGGATCAGCGCCACCGGTGAGCGTAGGTTCCACCGCACAACCCTGGCGCCGGCGAACGTCGCCATTGGCTCTTATGCGGGTGGGGTTTGCTTGGCGTGGAATCAAGGCAGCTCGGTGTTCCTTGTCCAAGCGCCTCCCGACTCATTGACCAGCCAGACGCCGCAACGGATCGAGATGGCCGACGCCAGTGGGGGAATACTGGCGTTCGTTTCAGGAACCAATCCACTGCTCTGGGCTCAACATGTGGTTGCGATTGAAGATGAACCGCCACGTTGGATATCAGCCATTGCACAGCCAGGCCACAATCCGCTACTGATCGAAGGATCTGTTTTCGCAGTGGCAAGGTGGGGTGATGGCGTGGTCATCGTCGGCGCAACCGAACTGCGCTTTCTAAAACAGTAGAGTGACATCAGCGGCACTTATGCGGTGAGCCAGATGAAAACTTGGGTTAACAAGCCACAGACAAGATATAGCTCGGGCTTGGAATCAAGCCATGCAACGTTGGTGCGTCAACCGGCGCCCCGACTGCAGTCAGCGCAGGCGCAGATCCTTGCCCTACAGCGGAACGTGGGCAACCGCGCCGTGCAACGCATGCTGGCGAGCCGGCGTGACAGTGCGTCCGTTCACAGCCCTGCGCAACCAGCGGCGCACATCCAGCGTGACCCCACACGGACGCCACGGCCACAGTGCCGAAATGGCAGGTTGACCCGGCAACAGTATTTGCGCGGCGTTACGTGGCTGGAAGAGAACAATCATATTACATCGGAAGAGGCGGCCGCGTTGGCCGGGCGAGTGCCCGACAGCCGGCGCGAACGCTGTCGGCTGATTGCCGCGCTGGAGCGACAGGCGACGCGGGGTCGAGAGGTGATCCGGCGGCCCGGGTCGGGGCGGCGCAGGGCCCGCCTGATCACCGACTTTGCGGTGACACCGCGCGAAATTCGGGTCGACGAGGGTGAAAGCGCGCGTATCAGCTTCAATGTGAACGGCAGCGACATCACATCGGTTTCCTGCTTCATTCTCAAATACGAGTTTTCCAGCGAAGAGACGACCGCCCGCTTCTTCCATTTTAGACCCTCGCCAGGGCACAAGAATGCGATTTGGGATGGCACTTGGTCGTTTGTCCGCCGCAGTCCGCCCGAGCCGGGTGTTTACCGCGTGCGCGTCATGGTGCGCGACCGGGCAGGGAATGCGGAAGAGGCTTTTGAACAGATCCGGGTCCACAACGATTCCCAGTCCACGGTGCTGCCGCGCACCGAATCGGGCCTGGCGTTGCGCTCACTGAACTTCAACGGGCGGCAGGTCGTGCTCACCGATGAGCGCGGTAATGAAATTCGGGCCAGGGCTGTGTCGGGGCTTCGGCCTAACAATCCACGCAACCGCCAACGAGTCGTTTACACCGACCCCCT
>JAHDWG010000032.1 GCA_023384495.1 Caldilineaceae bacterium | reverse complement strand
ATGGCGTGTCGACTGGGTTTCTGTGGGAATTCCCAGACCAGTGGATCGAGGCAACACTGGAAAACCCAGGCTGCATCCGGGTTTGCGCCGAAAGCGCAGCCCCCTGTGGCCCGGCGCCGGGCGCGTCCGTGCGCAACGCCGATGATGGGACCGTCTATGCCATTGATAGCGACGGCTATGTGGTCAACCGCAACCAGATTGCCGATGGCGCACACCTGTGGGCGTTGCTGCCGGTGAGCGCGACCGCCCGTTCGACGCTCTATCACACCAGCGGCCCCGAGCAGATTGTCAGCCAGGCGAGTTTTGGGGGCGCCAGCGCGGGCGTCATGACGCTGGTCGTGTCGCAGCAAAATCCGCTGCTGATTCAAGACCTGGATGTGGCCGCACAGTGGTATGTGGAAGGGGATGCCGAGCGCGCCGACTGGCTGCGTGCAAGCCTCATTGAGGCGTCTGATTTTCTCTACAGCTTTACCGATGGCCAATTTGCGTTGGGCCGGGTCACGGTGCAACAGAGCTACGACGGTTGGGAAGCAGCCGATCTCCAGTTACACATCAACAACATCTTCCAGCCGCGCGCCGATATTGGCGGCATTGTGCTCACGGATACTGCGGACCTGGACCCGACGATCCCCATCACCTATGCGCCCGGCCAGATGTATATGGGTTCGCATTGGAACCGCTATGGCAAGCCGCCTGGCGAGGTGATTGTGGATGGCGGCGCAGTGGTCCCTCCCGCCACGCTGGCGTCGGACTGGGCCATCGCGCTGGCGCACGAACTGGGGCACTATTTGCTCGTCCTCTTTGATGTCTACACCGACATCGACGGTAACGCCAGCAAGGAGCTGGCCGAGCAGTGCACGCTCAGCGCAATGGGCGACGCCTACAAGCCGTCGAACCATGCCTTCATCTTTGACCGTGACCACTGGGACGCCAATTGCAGCGAAACCGAGGCGTACACCACGCTGGGCGGGCGCACCGAGTGGCAGACCATCCATCTCTGGTATCCGTGGACGATCACGCCGACGGCCTTTGTCACCGGCCCGGTGTTGCCCGCCGGCGTCACATCGGTGACTTTTGTGACGCCCACCAGCCCGCCCGGCGACCCGGCCACCAGCCAGCTCTTCGACCTGCTCTATCAGGACAACGAGACCAATTCCGCCGAGGCGCGCGGCTTTCTGATGCGCAACAGCCGTGTGTTGGAGCAGGGCAAACCGGCCAAGGGCGCCAATCAGATTCACCTGATCGACGCCCAGCAGGGGGATCGACTCTGCGTCTACGACATCAACGACAACGCCGAGGGCGGTGAAACGCCTCGTCATCAGTTCGGCTGCAAGACCCTTGTGGCCGGCGACGCCACCCTGGATATGACCAAGGATGTGGCGTGGGCGCCGCAGGTTGATCTGCGGCAGACAGGGCCAAACCAGTTGACCATCGCCGTGACCCAGGCTGTGACCTCGCCGGTGGCCGCGCTGCTCCAAGCGGCGCTCTATCCCGAACACGGCGAGATGTTGATGGAACTGACGCTGAGTGGGGATGGCAATGTGCATATGGGCGAGTTCAGCCTGGCGCAGAACGTGCCGCCGCTCTATGTGCAGCTCTTTGTCAGCGAGACGGTGGCGGCGCCCACCACCCGCCGCGAGGTGATTTTGGACCGAGGCACGGGCGGTTCGGGCGCGTACGGGCCGGCGCGCGGCTTTGGTAAGGTCATGGTTATCTCATCCGATGGCCAGGCCAGTTTTGAAAGCGACACACCCATCGAGTTGGGGCTTGGCGAGTCCATCGCGTGGCAGAGTATGCCGGGGACGCCGCCGTTGCCACCCAATACGCAGATTCGCGGGCAGTCATACCGGCTGGATGCGTTCCCGGCTGCGCTGGTGGCCGACGGCTCGGTGCGCATCCGCTTTGAGGCAGAGCCACAGGCCGTTCACGCCGCGGGCGCCGGCCAGTCGATCCCGATTGCACCCCGCATCTATTTCTGGGATGGCGAAACGTGGCTGGCCCTCGCCACCGACGTAACGACACCGGTCAACGCGCCCGACGATGTGCGGCTGGCGGCGGCCCGCAGCCAGGGCGTTGGGGTCTACGCCGTGCTAGCCGAGGTGGAGCAAACGATCTTCTTGCCGATGGTGCGCCGATAGACGGGGCGATGGGCGCCGCGTCATTATTCGGATAGGCGCTGAATGATAGCGCGGTTGTACCAGATATTTTCGAGGAAGGTGCGGCGCATGGCGGCGTCTGCAATCTTGTTGGCCTGGCCCATCAACAACCGATGGGCGGAGTGCAGCGCCGCCTGCGCCTTGTCGTGTTCGCCGAGCCGCTCCAGCACCTGCGCACATGTCCAGTAATCACGGTGGGGGAAGTCAGGCCCCTCGCCCCTGCACGCATCCAAAATGCGAATGGCCTCGGCGACATAGCGGCGCGCTTGTTCTGTATCATGCAGGGCAAGCGAGGCGGTTGCCAGTGTCGCCAGGTCGGCGGGTGTGGAGAGATCGAGCGACAGCGAGCGAAACAGAGCCAGCGAGTGGGTCGCCCGCTCAATCGCCTGTTGTGGTTGGTTGGCGTGCAGGCTGACCAGCGCCAGATCGCTGAAGTAGATCGCTTCAAGCTGCGCATCGCCCTGTATTTGCGCCAGATGCAGCCCAGTGGTCAAGATCGCTTCCGCCTCGTCGAGCGCGCCCAGGTCGCGCAGAATCTGCCCCAAGTTGCACAGGATCAGCGCCTCCCCCGCCTCGTCGCCGATCCGCTTGCAGAGCTGCAACCCGCGTTCAAGCCGCACGCGCGCTTCCGCTAGTTCCCCTACAAACCAGGCGAGAATGCCCAATTCATTCCAGACGCGAATCTCAGACCAGCGATCGTCGATCCCCTGGTAGATGCTGAGCGCCTCGTAGAACATAGCCTCCGCCTGCGTATAGTCGCCCGTGCTGCTCAGGCCCTGGGCAATGCTCAAGAGGCACGCGCCAATGCGCGCCCGGTCGCCGATGGCCTTGCAGATGGCCAGCGCCTGCCGATAATAGGCCAGCGCGGCTGAATAGTGGCGCCGCACGTGGGCCACATGCCCCAGCATGTTGAGGGCGGCGGCCTCGCCGGCCCGGTTGTTGAGGATCTGGTTGAGGCTCAGGTTGCGGCGGAATTGATCCTCCGCCTGCTCATACTTCCCCTGTTGCCGGTACACCAGCCCCAGCCCGCGCCGGATCTCGGCCTCCTCGTCGCGGAAGCGCTCGTCTTCACCGATGCCCGCCAGCGCCCCAGTGTAGATGCGCTCAGCGGTCTCATAATCCCCCCGCGACCAGGCAATCAGGCCCAGCCGGGCCAGGCAGCGGGCCTCACCTTCGGCGTCGTGATGGGCGCGCGCCAGGCCGAGCGCCTGCTCAACCGCCGCTTGCGCCGCCTCATATTCGCTGACTGCTTCGTGGTATTCGCCCCACAAGAGCGCCGTATCAAAGGCCGGGGCATTGGGGGCCGCATCGAGCAGCGCCAGGGTTTCTCGCTGTTCGGCGCGGCGGCCGAGGATGTGCAGAACTTCACTCTTGGCCTTGAGCCAGGGCCAGCGCGCTTCCAGCGCCAGCGCGCGGTTGAAGTAACTGAGCGCGGTCTCATTGGCATATTCGCGCTTGGCGCGCTGGCCCGCCGCATCGAGATAGCGGAGCGCCTTGTCGCGCACGGGCCAGCGTTGCAGATCGCAACGCACATAATGAAACGCTAAATTTTCGACGCGTTCGGCATACAATTGCTCCATCACCTCGGCGACCCGCAGATGTAGTTCCTGCCGTTGGTCTTCGAGCAGCGTCTGATAGGCCACTTCTTGGGTAATGTTATGCTTGAAGGTATAGACCAGATGTGGCGTCGTCGTCTCGACACGGGCGAAGTCGCGCGCCAGCAGCAGCGCCAGTTGCTCGGCTATCTTTTCTTCAGGCAGCCCCAGTGGGTGTGTCTGGGCCAGCAGTTCATATTCAAAGACGCCGCCGATGACGCTCGCCACCTTGAGCGTCAGCTTGGCCTGCTCGGGCAGCCGATCCAGGCGGGCGAGGACGATCCCCTGCACGGTGTTGGGCAGCCCCATCTCCAGCGCAGAGAGCGGGGCGTCGTGGGCCAGGCGCCACTCGCCTGCCTCTTCCACCAGGCAGTCGGCGTTGCGCAGCGCATCCATCAGTGTGTGCGATAGACGCCAACCAACAATTGGGTCGGGTAGAAGCTGCCCGCCGTCGCACAGCGCATCGACCAGTTCCTCAGCAAAGAAGGGGTTGCCCTGCGTCTGCGCCTGGATTAGCGCTAGGGCCAGCGGATCAACATTGCCCTGAAGGCGCTGGCGAATGAGCGCAGCCAGCCCTTCTGGCGAGAGTTCGCTGAGGGCGAGCTGGCGCTGGCCGGGCAGCCCAGCCACTTCGGCCAGGAACCGGTCGTCCTCGTTCAGAGGGGGGCGCTGCACCAAAAACAGCAGCACCGGCGTATCGGGAACCATGCGCGCGATCGCCAGCAGCAACCCCTGCGAAGCCTCATCCATCCAATGAATGTCTTCATAGAGGATAAACAGCGGTTCATGGTGGGCCAGCGCCAACACAATTTCGACCGCCAGCGTGACGAGCGCCGCCTGACGCAAGCGCGGTTCGAAGGCCGCAGTGGTCGGGTTGTCGGGGATGGCCACACCGAGCAGATCGCCCAGCAGTGGCGCGCGGACCAACCAGGCCGGGTTGAGCGCCTCGATTGCCGCCTCTATCTGAGCGACCTGATGGTGGGCCGGCGCGTTTGGCGACAGACGCAACAGCGCGTGAAAAAGTTGCCCCGCGGCGCTATAGGCTACATCCTGACTTGTGCTTTGGCATGTGGCTCGCACAACGCGCAGGCCGATGGCGGCTGCCCGGTTGGCCATCGTGGCGGCCAGATGGCTCTTGCCGACGCCGGCCACACCCTCGATGCGCACCAGGCCACCGCTGCCGGCCACTGCGTCAGCCAACGCCGAGGTGAGCATTGTTACCTCGCGCTCGCGGCCCACAAGGGGTGACGAAACTGCACTGCCGGTGGGGGCGGCAAAGTCGCGCCGGGGCCCGCGCACCGTGTAGGCCAGGCGCGGCTCGCTCCATCCCTTCAGTTGGAACAACCCAGCTTCACTCAGGTCATAGGCGTCGGCTACCACGGCGGCCACGGCGCCGCTCACCAGAATCTGGCCGGGCTGCGCCTGACTCATGAGGCGCGCCGCCATGTTGGTCTCATCGCCGAGCACGCCATATGTGCGGCGAGACGCGCTGCCATAGGCGCCGGTCCGCATCATCCCCACGCTGAGGCCAATCTGCGTTGTGGCGATAAAGGGTAGGTGGAGTGGCGGGGTAGATAGCGCCAACGCCGCCGCCACCGCGCGCCGGCTATCATCGTCATGGGCAATGGGCGCCCCAAAGGTGGCATAGAAATAGCTGCCTTTATCGCCCGTTGTCAGTTGGATCAGCGCGCCTTCATAGCGATTCACCACCCCTTGCACCCAGCGAACATAGGCATCGAGCTTGGCGCCCGCATCTGAATCGCGCTCATAGTCGATGCCCGAAAATCGAAGAAAGAGCGCCGTAGCCGGACGCATCTCGGCCAGAAATCGGCTCTCTTCGTCGTGCAGCCGGGCGTAGATAGCGGGCAGCACCCATTGACGCACGGCTGCCTCGGGAAGCGCCACGTCTGGGCTTGGGCTGGGAGATGGGGCCGCGGGCCGGGTGACCGATGCGACCACCGCGTAACGACGCCCACGGTCGGGGGCGATGCGCCACTCGGCGATGTCCAACGCAGCCGCGAGTGCGGCGGCGGCGTTGGCGTCAAGCACGAGTTCGTTCTGGTGGGCGATCTGCTCGGCCGCGGCCATCTCGTCCACCGTTACGCCGGCCAGGACGTCCATCCGTTGAATTGTGGGATCGCCAACAAGCAGGCGACGGGTGACGCCGGCGGCAATCGCGATCTTGAGCGCCAGATGGGCGGTGAACGTAGGTGTCAGCGGCAGATTTCGGAGCGGGGTCATGGCCTGCTGCATGGCTTGGGCTGCGGTGGCCGCGCGGTGGGATGCGCCGGCCAGGTCGCCGGTTGGGGCGGCGCCTTGCGGGTCGGCGGCAAACCAACAGGTGATGGCGTCGCCGCTGAAGCCGACGACGCTGCCGCCATAGCGCTCGACCTCGGTGATCAACGCGCTATAGACGGCATTGAGGCGACGGGTTAGCTCATCGGCCCCGCGGCGTGGCCCGAAGTGTTGAACAAGCGCATTGGTGAGCGGTGTAAAGCCCGAAATATCAGCGAAGAGCACCGCCCCCAATCCAGAAGCGGGCAAGGGTTCGCCACGGGCAATGGCATGGCGGCGATCTTGCGGCAAATAGGTACTTGCTTTTTCCATAGGGGTATGTGGTATAATGGATATATCGTAATTTGGTTGTCAGGTCACATCGACGCCCACGGTCACTCTGCAAACGTCGATCCGAATCATACTTTTGTACTATTGCATTCACAGTCATTCGAGGATATTGTACGCCATAGAATGCAGTATCATTTACTCGAAACGGAAGGTTGAGCGCATGAAGAACGACACCATCCGAGTCATGTTAGCTGATGACCATGAGATATTGCGCCAGGGTTTGCGCGCACTCCTCCAGCTCGAAGAGAATATCCTGGTCGTCGGTGAAGCCAACAGTGGAGAAGCCTTGTTGCAAGAAATTGAGCAGGGTGTCCACCCCGACGTCGTGCTGATGGATGTTTCGATGCAGGGGATGTCGGGGATTGAGGCAACCCGCCGCCTAAAGCAGCGCCTGCCTGCTGTGCGCGTCATCGGCTTGACCGCATCGGAAGAGGACGACGCCATTGTGGGGATGTTGCGTGCTGGTGCGTGCAGCTACTTGGTCAAATCGTTGCCGGCCCATGACCTGGTGCGAGCGATCCGTTCCGCGTATTACCATGAACCCTGGGTGCCCGCCAGCATTCAACGGCGTCTACACACGCTGGTTGGCCGCCAGGGGGCCTTCCACAGCTCCTATCGCCCATCGCAATCAATGCCAAGCCTCACGCGCCGTGAGAAAGATGTGATCAAGACCTTATTGGACGGCTACACCAACAAAGAGATCGCGCGCCATTTGGTGATTTCTGAACGCACGGTTCAGACCCACCTGAGCAACATCTTCAGCAAGATGAACGTGGCAAGCCGCACTGAAGCTGTCCTTGTCGCCATGCGCGATGGGTGGCTGATGAATCATTAGGATACACGGGATGGGGTTGCGGATTCGGAATGCAAGATTTGGCCGATTGGCCCACAAAATCCTGTATCCCGAATCCTATATCCTTGCCGCTCAGCTCACGTTGGCGGCGACCATCTCGGCGATTTCGTCGGGGTGACGCGCCACTTTTGCGCCGGCGGCTGTCAGCGCGGCGATCTTTTCGGCGGCGGTGCCTTCGCCCCCTGATATAATGGCCCCAGCGTGCCCCATGCGACGCCCGGGCGGGGCTGTCTGCCCGGCGATAAACGCCGTCACCGGCTTGGACATGTGTTCGGCGACAAACTGGGCGGCCTTCTGTTCTTCTGTGCCACCAATTTCGCCGATCAGCACCACTTGCTCGGTGCCTGGGTCATCTTCGAACAACTGTAACACATCCAGAAAGGTCGTGCCGATGATCGGGTCGCCGCCGATGCCAATCGCGGTGCTCTGGCCGATGCCGCGTGCGGTCAGCGCATAGACCACCTCATAGGTGAGCGTGCCCGACCGGCTCACGATGCCAACGCTGCCCGGCGTGTGAATGTGGCCTGCCATGATCCCAACCTTGGCCTCACCGGGTGTGATCAACCCCGGGCAGTTGGGGCCAATCAACCGGGCGCCTACGATATCGAGATAGGCGCGCACCCGCACCATATCCAGCGCGGGGATGTTTTCGGTAATGCAGATGACCAGGCCGATCCCCGCGCGCGCCGCCTCGATGATGGCGTCGGGCGCGGCGGCTGCGGGCACAAAGATAATGCTTGTATTGGCGCCGGCGCCATCGACCGCCTCCTTGACAGTGTCAAAGACGGGCACATCGCCCAATGCCCACTCGCCCCCGCGCCCTGGGGTGACGCCGGCGACGACCTTGGTGCCATACTCCTTCATCTGCTGGGCATGGAAAGCGCCTTGCCGCCCTGTAATGCCCTGCACAACCAGGCGCGTCTCGCTGTTGACCAAAATGCTCATACGGTTATCCTTTCGCGGCGGCCACAGCTTTTTGGGCGGCGTCGGCCAGGCTGGTGGCAGTGATCAAGTTGGCTTCCGCTAGAATCCGACGCCCTTCTTCTTCATTGGTGCCCACGAGCCGCACCACAAAGGGGATGTCCACATTGACCGTGCCTCTGGCCTCAAGCACGCCGCGCGCCACTTCGTCGCAGCGGGTGATGCCGCCAAAAATGTTGATGAGCACGACCTTGACGCGCTCGTCGTGGAGGATTACGCGCAGAGCCGCGGCGACTTTCTCCGCCGTTGCGCCCCCACCCACATCGAGGAAGTTGGCCGGGTTGCCGCCATAGAGCTTGACAATGTCCATGGTTGCCATGGCCAGCCCGGCGCCGTTGACCATGCAGCCGATCTCCCCATCCAAGTGAATATAGCTCAGACCATGGCGGCGCGCCTCGCGCTCCGATTCATCCTCTTCATCGGGGTCGCGTAGCTCGGCCAGGTCGGGGTGACGAAAGAGCGCCGAATCGTCCAACGCAATTTTGCCGTCTAGCGCCACCAGACGCTGGTCGCCTGTGATCACCAACGGGTTGATCTCGGCCAGGCTGGCGTCGCACTCTATATAGGTGCGGTAGAGTGCGTGCGCAATCTTGATAAATGCGTTGTGATGTTGGCGCGGCAGGCCGATGCCATCGGCAATTTGGCGCGCTTCGTAATCGTGTAGCCCCAAGAAAGGATCGACGGCCACCGTAATGATCTTTTCGGGCGTTTCGGCGGCAATCTGTTCGATCTCCACCCCGCCTTCGCTGCTAGCCATGAGCACCACACGCCTTCGCCCTCGGTCGAGCACCGCGCCGAGGTAGATCTCTTTCTCGATCGTGGCCGCTTCATCAACGAGCACTTTTTTAACCGTAAGCCCCTTGATCGTCATGCCCAGGATGGCGTCGGCAAGCGTCTCGGCCTCGTCTGCATCATGCGCCAGCTTGATGCCACCGGCCTTGCCGCGCCCGCCCACGAGCACCTGGCTCTTGACGACAACCCGCCCCCCCAACTGCGCGGCGATGGCGCGCGCCTCTTCGGGCGTTGTCGCCACTTCGCCCTTGGGAATGGGGATACCGTGTGCGGCAAAGATTCGCTTTGATTGATACTCGTGAAGATTCAAACTGTTGCCTCCTTACCATGGCTGCTTGATGACGAACGGCTGAGGATGAAGCAATAGACAGCCAATCCGTTGAGTCACTTTTGCGTCGATTCTGCGTCGAATCGACGTTGTTTGCGCAGAATCGCAAGCCACTGACGTTTGCGTCGGATGCTCATGTAGATTATAGGGGTTGGCCAGTGAAAACCCAAATTGCATCGGCCAGATCGTTGCCGTCGCTATGCGCTCGAACTGCACGCTGGGCCATCTGTTTTGGGCATTAGGCGCCAGGCTGGGTATAATCAGGTGTCGTACTGTGGCGGGGTCAGGCATCGTATGCCAGCATCAGGGCGAACATACACTGACAATGCCGGCCCCTCTGACGTTCAGTCTGGCGAGTGACGTAAGCAAGCCCAGGCATGGGAGCCTCATCACTGTGAACCGTTTTACCTATTGCCCATTTTGCGCCACATCCCTTGTTGAGCGCACCCTCTATGGGCAGGATCGCCCGGTCTGCCCGGCCTGCGGCTTTGTCCAGTATCATGATCCCAAGGTGGCGGTCATCGCGTTGGTGACGCACGACGAACGTATCCTACTGGTGCAGCGCGCCATCGACCCGGCCAAGGGCAAATGGTCGCTGCCTGGCGGTTACATGGATGCCCATGAACGCCCCGAACAAGCCCTGCAACGCGAGCTGATGGAAGAAGTGACGCTGGCTGTCGATGTGAGGCAATTGCTCGACGTATTCCCCATGGTGTTGCCCAAGGGCGGCAGCAACGGGATTGTGCTGGCCTTTCACGCCACACCAGCGGATGAACAGCAGGTTGCCCTGCGCTGTCAGGACGATGCGTGCGACGCCCGCTGGTTTCTGCCGGGCGAATGGCCCGACGAACTGGCCTTTGCATCGACGGAAGCGCTGCTGGCCCGCTGGCAGACGGGCTGGCGTCCCACAAGCTAAGCCGCCAGCAGCCGGGCGGCCTGTCGCGTTTTCACACCGAGCGGACAGAACAGCAGAGCAAACTATAGAGTCAAGGAATCATCTTCATGTCTGTTAGTCAGCCAACGGAATTATCAGCCTCGCCCCCAACGCCGCGCTCATCCGCCGCCTCCTATTTGGTGACCGGGGGCGCTGGTTTTCTGGGCATCAACCTGGCGCGCCACCTGCTGGCCCGGGGGCATCGGGTGGTTTCGCTCGACCTTGCCGATTTTTCCTACCCCGAGCGGAACCAGGTGACGGCGTTGAGGGGCGATATCCGCAATACAGATGATGTCGCCCGCGCCATGCAGGGGGTGGATGTGGTCATCCACACGGCGGCAGCGCTGCCCCTTTACAAGCCCGAAGAGATCTACACCACCGACATCGACGGCATTCGCACGGTGCTTCAAGTCGCACACGAGCATGGCGTCCAGCGCGTTGTGCATATTTCCTCCACTGCCGTCTATGGGATTCCCGATCACCACCCGCTCTTCGAGACGGACACGTTGCACGGCGTTGGCCCTTATGGGGAGGCCAAGGTGGCCGCCGAAACCATCTGCCAGGAATACCGGGACAAGGGCATGTGCATCCCGATCATTCGCCCCAAGTCTTTTGTGGGGCCAGAGCGGCTTGGCGTCTTTGCGCTCTTTTATGATTGGGCAAAGGACGGCAAGAACTTCCCGGTGTTGGGCAGCGGCAACAATCGCTATCAACTATTGGATGTGGAAGACCTCTGTGACGCCATCTACCTGGCCGCCACCGGTGACTGTGCGCTTGTCAATGATGTCTTTAACATCGGCGCCAAAGAGTTCACCACCATCAAGGAAGACTACCAGGCTGTGCTCGACTATGCCGGCTTTGGCAAACGCATCATCCCTGTGCCCGCGGCGCCGGTCATCTGGGCATTGCGCGTGCTGGAGAAGCTCAACCTCTCGCCGCTTTACAAATGGGTCTATGAGACGGTGACCGAGGACTCATTTGTCTCGATTGAAAAAGCCGAGCACGTGCTCGGCTTTCAACCCAGATACTCAAACAAACAGGCGCTAGTGCGCAACTATCAGTGGTACATTGACCACCTCCACGAGTTCAGCGGGCAGACGGGCGTCTCGCACCGTGTGCCGTGGAAGCAGGGCGCGCTGGCAATTGCCAAATGGTTCTTTTAACCACGCCTCAACACCTTCCAAACAGCTCATCCATTGGCCGGCGGCTTCTTCTCCACAGGGACCTCCTGGGGCTGCTCGCCGGTTGCCTGGGCCGGCGCATCCTCCGACTTCGCCGTCTGAAATTCGGCCGCCAGTTTGTCCAGTTGCGCGCCGAGGGAGCGTAGCCCCTTGAGCAGCCCCTGGCCGATCTCCTGGGCCACTTCGCTGTTCCGCACGCGCTCGGTGACCGCTTCCGCCACATCCTCGGCCTGGTCGACCAGCTTCTTTGTCTCTTCGCTTTCGCTGACCTTCTTGAAGCCATCCTCCAGCCCTTCGGCCAGCCGGTTCAGACCCACCTTGAGGTCGGCCTGCAACTGCCGGCGCTGGTCGCTCTCCCACGCCACCTTGGCCGCGTCGACAAAACTCTTGCCCAACCGGTTCAACTCTTCCGTCAGATCGCGCTCCAGTTTGGGTTCTTCAGCCGCCCCCGTGGGATTGGCCTGTGCGCCTTCGCTCTTCGTTTCGTCGCTCATTGCTTTTCTCCTCATGTGCCTGTCAGCTTGACGCAAAACGTAAATGCCGTGCGTTCCCTGTATGTGTTGATTGTAACAGTACGTGGCTGCTTGCAAAAAGTTGCTGGCGCGCCGCTACGGCGCAAGCGATAGCACCGCCGCATCGCCGGCCGGCGAGCCATCGATGGCCGCGGGCAGGCGCACGCCATCCTCCGGTAGATAGAGACCCACGCGGACCTGCCCGTTGCGGAGATCGGGCGGCAATGTCAGGTGGTGTTCGGTGACCAGATACTCGCCGGCCCGCCAACTCCCAGAGGGCGCCGGGCCGGCGGCGGTCTGCGGCGGCCCATCAACCTGCGCTATGACCTCCCCATCCGCCACCACATGCACAAAGATGTGATGCGGCGGCAACAAGGTTTGCATCACTTGCCAGGTCAATACCAGGGTCAGCGCATCACCCTGGCGCGCCTGCGCGGCGCTCAAGAGGCGAACATGCGCGCCAAATTGCACCGGTATCGGCAGTGGCTCGGCAAGCATAGGGACCGCGAAGTCAGCGAGGCGTTGGTGAATGTACACGTTGCCCAAGTCCGTCATGCGCTCTGCGCCATCCGCCGAACCCGACCAGTCGGCGCGCAGCGTGTAGCGCCCGGTGGGCAGCGTCGCCGGCGTGAAGAAGCGCAGCGGCGCCTGCGCCAGCCCCGTCGGTGGCCACGCCCCGCCGGACCAACCTGGCAACGACATACCCTCCCATCCTGCCACGGCGCCGCCCTGTGCATCAAAAAGGCGAACAAGGAGCAGGCGTTCTGGCGGTGGCGTTTGTTCATTCTGCCAGAAGAGCGTCACTTGCACCGCTTCACCGGCCAGCAGAGCATCGCCGTCAGACCAGTTGCCGGCGCTGCCCAGCAACGCTACGCCGTCGACGCGGGCGGGCGGCGTCAGCGGGCGCTGGATCGGCAGCCGGTAAGGGGGAAGTGCGGTCTCGGGCGCGCGAACCCGCACGCGTCCAACGGGGACGACCTGCTTGGCCCCGCGGGCACTCCCTTCGGGCTGGAGCAGCGTCTGGGCGCCGCTCACCATAACCCCCGCCACCAGCGCATAGTCGCCGGGGGGGATGCCAACCGGCGCGCGCAGCCCTACGACATCGCGCCCCGGTTGGGTGGGCGCCGGTCCGCTCAATCGCCCCAGCGGAGAATAGGTGCGTGCGGCCCATGTATATCCCGCTGAATCTACGAGCCGCACAGTGGCGCCAAGGTCACCGGCTGCGGGTTCGTTGATGACGTCGCCGGCCCAGGTCAACGCGACGGCCAACGGCTGATTGGCGGCCACAGTCTCTTCCGGCCCGACGCCGGCGGCAACCAATTGCACGGCGCCGAAATCGATCGCCAACAGTTGCGCTGTGGGGATGGGCAGCGCATCCCAGGCCGTAAGCCGAGTGGTGGGCGTCATCCATTGATCGGCCAGGTTGACCGCTGTCTGCGCCAGGTAGCGCTCGATTTCATCAGGCAGGGTGCTGCCAAATCCCAACGGCGCAGCAAACCAGAGTGCGCCACGCCCCAGCGCCTCATCAATGCGCGCCATCACCGCCGGCCCCCACTGGATCGACCGGTTATCGAGCAGCGCCATGTGTGGGCCTTCAGCCTCCGGCCCGCGCAGCCATGTACAGGCCGCGGGCGCGCTCTGGCAGGCGGTCGTCATGGCGTAGGCGCGCCAGTAACCGACCTCCCAGGGGAAGATCGCCAACACCGTGTCGGTTGTGGCGCTCTGTTGCACGATCTGGCGGATCAAGGGCCGATAGTCATGTTCGGCGTAGCGCGGTAGGATGTAAAAACGCCACCCGCCACCGGCAGCGGCCAACAAGAGCGCGAGCAGTGCGATCCGGCCCAGCCCGCGCCGGTTGCGTTCCACTGCATCCGCCAGCAGCAGCAGAAAATAGGGCAGCACAAAGAGCAGCAACCGTTCGCCGCCTGCGGGGAAAAAGGGGAGGCGGAGGTTGAGCGCAAAGGCAACGAGCGCTGGTGCGGCCACACAGATTGCAAGCATCGTGGCCGGCTGGTTCCGATCTGGCTGCTCTCGATGCGTTGTGCGGCCCGCCTGTATTCGTGTAGTCAAAATTAATGCGACTGACACCCCTCCCCCAAGCCACCAGAGAAGCTGACCCGCCATCGTGCGCGGCGCCAGGTGGCCGCCGGTCCACGCCAGCAGGTGGCGGACGATATAGCCCAGCGGGCCGAGCGGTTCGTCGGCGTCGGCGGGCACCTTGTTGGCCACATAGGCGGCGAGTTTGGGCAGGGCATAGAGAAGCCAGGGCAGATAGAGGAGAAAGGCCAGGCCCAGGGCGAGGGCAAGCGGCCTCAGTTGGTGCGGGTTGCGCCGAAAGCGCCAGACTGCCCACACGAGGTGCGCCAAGAGGAGCAGCGCCAGATAATAGAGCGTGTAGAGACAGAGCGCTGCGCTGACGCTATAGAGAATGGCCCCGCGTACATTTGGCTTCCCCGTGGCCCGCGCTGTGGTGAGCCGCCACAGTGCAACCGTGCTCAGCAGCCCCAGGGCGAGCGCGACACCATACATACGCGCCTCGTGGCTATAGTAGAGGTGCATAGGGTTGACGACGAGCAGCAGTGTGGCCGGCCAGATCACAAGCGGGCGCCGGGCATAAAGCGTCTGTGCGAGGCGCAGAAAGAGTGCTACCCCCCCTACGCCGACCAACGCCGAGAAGATGCGCAGCGCAGCAGGATGGACGCTCTGCACCCATTGTGTCCAACCGTGCAAGAGGGCATAGTAGAGCGGTGGATGGATGTCGTTGGCCGTCAGCGCCACCATATCGGCCAGACGTTCGGTGGCAAAGTAGACGCTGTAGCCCTCATCCCACCAGAGGGGCTGCCAGTCGAGCCGAAGCAGACGCAGCAGCAACGCGGCGAACAGGAGGGCAATGGTGGCCACCCGCGCCGTTGCAGGTTGGGCCGCCGCTGGGTCGGGCAATCTGGCGGGCACAGCGTTTATTGTCGTCTATAACGAACGTAGAGCTCGCGGTTGACATCGTTGCCGCCGAGCGTGAAGGTGGCGGGCGGCCCAACCGGCGCCCCATCGAGCGTCAATTGAACCTCCCAGACACCGCCCGGCGCAACGTCAGGGAACTCGACTTTGAGATTTTGCGCACGCTGGCGTGGGTCGGCCACAGGCCAGGTAAAGGCGCTGTTGGGGCCAAACGACAGCTCGCCCACGAGGAGCGCCCCGCCATCTTTGGTGACGCGCAATGAATAGCCGGCAAGCGCGTTGCGGTCGTCAAAGACATAGAGATAGATTCGCACCACATTGGGTTCGGGAAACTGCTCCTGCGCGACGAGGTCGAACTCAAAGCTGGCGGTGGCGCTGGTCACCGGCCCCCCTTGGGGAAGCGGAGTTGCAACCGCGTTTGCCGGCGCGACGGCAAGGGCTTCGGGCGTGCGCGTGGGCGCCTGGGCGTCCGCCGCAACCACCGGCACCGTATCGACCGGCCCTTCGACGTCGGCAAATTGGGCAGTCACCCAGCCTGCTTTGTCCTGAAAACAGCAGATGAACCACCAGTCGCCCGCCGCATTCTTACCGATGATGTCAAAGCGTTCACCCTCTTTGAGGATGGTGATGATGGTTGCATTGGTGCCAGGCCCCTCGCGCAGATTGACAAGGTCGGTATTGATGACCAACTGGGGTTTGGCCTCTGGCGGGGGGGGAGGCGCTTCCGCCGCCGGCTGTTCTGCCGATTCGGTCGTCGTGTATTGTTCCACCGGGGGCGGCGCAATGGCTGCCTGCTCGACGGGGGTGGGCGTGAATGTCGGGTGCGCCGGGCGAATCTGAACCGGCTCGGCGGGCGTTGTATCGGCGGCAGCCCGGTTGCCACCGCAGGCAGTCGTGACCAACATCAACGCAACGCCGACGAGGCCGATGGACAGACGGGTGGGCAACCAGGATCGGCGATGAACCTGGCAAGGGATTGGGTTACCTTGAGCCGCATTGTTTGGAGCCATGTTTGGAGCCATGAAAGAAAGTAACAGAAGCATAGGTCGAATTCTCGAAATGTTTGGCGCGCCTGTTCAAACCCTGTTTACACAGGTTGTCAGCGCACGCGCTCCCAGCCTACGTAGACCTCGCGATTGGTATTGCCGGGCTGCGTCGTGAAGGTGACTGGGTCGGACAACTGATTGCCGGCCCCATCGATGATGTAGATCGTCCATTCGCCATTACCGATCAAGTCTTCGGCGGAGGGCGTGGGGGTCAACGGCCCAACAGAAATGGTGCGTGGGTCGGGGGGCTGGTATTCGTACTTTAGATTGTACTCGAAGCGGTTTCCGGCGCCCACCGCCGCGCTACACGAGAACTCACCCGCACTCATCTGGACGCCATTGGTGGGCGGTCGTTCAAAATCGTTGAAGAGCACCCTCAGGAAATAGCCCGGCGCCGGCGCCTCCTTGTCCGGCGTCTGAAGGTCAGGGTCACAATTAGTAAACAAACGCAGTGTCCCGATATGGAGTTTCACCCAGATGGAAATGAACCGATTGTTGGTTGGGAAAAACTGCGGCCCAATCGAGCGGATAAACGGATAGGGCGTGGCCGTTGGCGTATCTGTGGGCGTGCCGGTGGGGGTGGGCGGCTCGGTGGGCGTGGGGCTGGGCGGTGTGCCGGCTACCAACAGCGTCACTGCCCGCGGATCATTGTTGACCTGGACATGGGCGCCTACCACCCAGACGGCTTCGCCGTTGACACAACACAACTGATACCAGTCGCCTTGCGGGTTTTGGCCTGTAATAGCGATGGGAATATTGGGGCCCAGCTGCGCCACCATGGGGAATTCAACACCAGGCCCCCGCCGCAATGCGACCAGGCCACTTTCCACCACAGCAAAGGGTGTTTCGGTGGGCGCCGCGGTCTCGGTGGCCTCGGCGCTCAGGGTCGCGTCGGCTGCTGGCCCAGTTGTGGCAGGCGCTTCGGCTGGCGGCAGCAGGGTAGGGAGCACATCGAGCGGGTCTGTCCCTTCGGGCACAATGATCACGCCCGGCGTGCCCCGAAACGGAGGCGTCACGATGATCACCCCCTGAAGGCTTTCTGGCGTCGGCGTAAAGGTGGGCGCTAATTGACGCGTCGGCGCCGGGGTGGGCGCCGGGCGGTCGAAGAAATCAGCGGCGGAACACCCCAGTGTCACAGATAGCATCACTGTCAGCGCCAGCCAGAAGCGTCGCCTTCGCGCCGCGGACGTGAAGTTGACGCCCACGCTTGGTGTGGTTGGTTCAATCGTTGCCTCAGGCTCTATGGACACAACATGCCTCGACTGCGCGTCCGCCCGTCGCGACGCTGTCGCGATGAGCCGCATGGGTGATAGGTTGCCGGTTGCGTGGCGCTTTGTTTTGCATTCGGTGGGGGAGTATAGCACGAGTGCGCGGGAATCTGCAACGCGTTGATGTGGGTGCATTAACCTATAGCCCGGTGTGTACACGCATGCGTATGGGGATGATTGCGCGTTTGTGGGCAAAATGAACAGTTGAGGCAACCTCTATGTTCGAGCTTTGAGCCCAAAGCCGCAGAGAGGCGGAGACGAAAAGTCGAGGCTTCATCCACCCCCGGGCGTCTTTGCCCCTTCGCGTCTGTACGTTGAGAAACTCTCCCTTAGGGTCACCGGGGTTTGGTATTCCCCGTCGGGCGCGGTATAATTTTTTCTTCATGCGCCACCCTGTCCGTTCGATTCGCAACCCGTAGTCGACCGCTCTGCAGACAGCGCAAACCCTGGTAACGGTGTCCGATGTGCGCATAAGCCGTCCCGAACAGCCGTTGCACAATACGTGTCTATCGTCCGTACTTCAAGGTTGCCGCTTAAGATGGGTTCGTGACCCGTGGTCGGGCCGGTTACAGGCCGCCCCGGAGCGCATGGCCCGGCGCACATGAATCGTGAATTGCTGAGTGATAGAGAAACGCTTGCACCCAAAAAGGAAACAAAACTCATGGCTCGTACAAAAGTATTACTGACGCAGGATGTCGCCAACCTTGGGGACGCCGGCAACGTGTTTAGCGTGGCGGCTGGCTATGCCCGCAACTATCTGCTGCCACGCGGGATGGCTGTGCTCGCCACCAAGGGCGCGCTCAAGCAGGCCGATATGATCAAGCAGGCTGCGCTGCGCCGCCGCGCCCAAGAGCGCGCCCATGCCGAGTCACAGGCGCAGGTCATCAGCCAGCAGCGGCTGCTCTTTACGGCCAATGCGGGTGACAATGATCGGCTCTACGGTTCGGTGACATCGCAAGAGATCGCCGAGAAGCTCGCCGCTGCGGTCGGCTTCGAGATCGACCGCCGGCGCGTCCTGCTCGACCAGCCGATCCGCGAGTTGGGCATCTCGGCGCTGCAAATGCGGCTCATGCCCGAGGTGGTCGCCACCTTTACCGTCGGCGTGGTGCGCGAGGGGGAAGGCTGGGAGCAGGCCGAGGCGCGCCAGGCCGCCAAGTCCGCTCAGCAGGCCGCCAGTGCAGCCGCTGAAGGTGAAGAGGCGGTTGCGCAAGAGAGCATCTGACCGTTCGGTGCGTGATTGGACGCCGCATGTCAGCGCCGCCCGCAGACGCGGGTGGCGCTGTTTTTGATCGGTGGCCCTGTATCGCCATCACGAAGGCGAGTTGCTGCTCAATCCCCGGCGGTGGGGAGGCGCAGCTCCGCAACATTGGCAAAGCCGGTTGGGGTGCGCCGATAGAGAAGCACCATGACTTCGTCCACAGGCAAGGGCAGGCGATAGGCGTCGGCCAGGGGCGTCGTCGGTGGGAGGCCGTCCAGCGCCAGCAAGCCTTGCGCAGGCCGCGCTCGGTCCTGTTGGATGATCGCGCCGGGGTGCTGCGGGTTGGGGAGAAAGGCGCCGTTCTGCATTGGCCGCACGCTGATCGCCAGGTCGTCGGGCCAGTCGCTGTCGATCTGCCAGAAGAGCGTCACATCCAGGGCCGGCTCTACCCGTTCGGACAGGATAGCCACGCCCGCGGGCTGCACGGTGAAGCCATAGAAGGTCACCTCCGGTGTGATGGGCTGGGGCGCAACAACCGCCGGTTCAACGACTGGGTCGAATCTCCCCACCTGAAAGTGAATCCACCCCGGCCCGGCGCTTTGGCGCGCTGGGTTCAAGCCGCCGGGCAGCTCCTCTCTGAGGATGGCGGCCGACGGCCAGGTGGCAAAAACGGCCTTCCCCCCGGCCAGCGCATCGCCCGCCGCGGGGGAACTGACCACGCGCAAGTCGGGGCGCACCTGCCAGATGTGAATCAGGTATTGGAGGGCCAGTGCATCGTGCAACTCGCCAAAGAGCAGCGCGCCCGGTGGCAGCGGTTCGGCGATCAGTTGCGCCGCCCAGTCCAGCGCGGTGTCGCCGGGGCGCTGGCGGCTGTCGGAGGCGGGCAATGAGGCGGCAGCGCGCCAGCCAACCGCCACAACAAGCCCCAGTGTGACAACCACCGTGGCCCACCGTTGGTCTGCCTGCGATGTGTTGATTAGAATGCATTCTTTTTTGACAATCGACCGGCGCCAATCTACAATCTGCACACGCTGGGCGAGGGCGGCTACCCCAATCAAGACCAGCGGATAGGCAGGCAGGATCACCTGATACCAGTTGCCATAGCGATAGGCCCAACAGAAGGCCACGTAGATGGCAAGCGTCGTATAAAGCAGGGTCATCAACTTGCGGTCGAGCAGGGCGATCCCAATAAGCCCAAGGAGCAACAGGGGAAGACTCAGTTCCTGCCACATGAGTTCTGGAAAACCGTTGCCAAAGAACGCGCGGCTGGGTTCGAATCCCCAGCCCAATTCCTCACGACCTTGCGCCGTGCTGACAAAGGCCCAGAACCACTGGTTTGGCGTTTCCCAGTTCCCTTCGCCCCACCATGCCGGGTTGGTCGCTCCGCGTAGATAGACGTAGAGATAGCTCACCAGCGGCAGCGCCGCCGCCAGCACGGCCCCTACGACTGCTCGCCACGAGCGCAGCAACCCCGGCGCATCCCACAGCACCACCATCACCAGCGGGGGAACGATGAAGGCCACCGTCAGCATATGGGCCAACGATAGGCCGCAGAGAAAGGCCAGGAAAAACAGCGTGTGCAGCGCCGCCTTAGGGATGGCTTCTGTCCATTGAGATCGGGGTTGAGATTGGGGAGCAGTTCTTTGTGATCGACTGGCGTCCGCCCAGTCACCAGTCACCAATCTCCAGTCTCTGGTCTCTGTTTGCTGGTCTCGATAGAGCAGCGCGCGCCAGCGCAGATAGACATAGACAATGGCCAACGTCTGCGCTACCGCACTGCTGTATTGCTCGGTAGTGGTGGCGTAATACCAGAAGAAGTAGGTGACGGCGAAAAAGGCGCTCAGCAGCCACGCCAACGGCCACTGACCATGCGGCCACCCGTGCGACCGAGTTAGCCGGCAGAGAATACGATAGAGAAACCAGAGCGCAATCAGCGCCCACAATGTGCTATAGCTGCTGAGGATGGGGATGGGATTGGGCAGGGGGTTGCCCATGAGGCGCATCACGCCCCGAAGCCCGTGGAACCAGAGCCAGCCGCCCACGGTATAGAGGGGATAACCGGGGGCGTTGCTGGGGCGGGCCTGCACCTGGGCATATTGGTGCGTGATCAAGTCGCCTCCGACAAGCTCCTCTGGTTGTAGCCCGTCGTCGAGCGTAACGTAATAGAGCAGCGCGGCGACTAGCACCAGTGTCAGCCCAGCCCAATGCGCCACGACCGCGCTCCGCCAAAGGGCCAGCGCAGGCCGTGCGCCCACAATCTCTTCGTCGAACGCCGCAATCGGCGCAGATGCGCTTTCAGGCGGTGTCTCCATGGCGTGTTGCCTGTCCATCCTTGTCAGTATAAAGCAAGGATCAGAGGCCGCCAAGTCGGGCATAATGATTGACGATTGACAAACGAAAAATGATAGAAGATCGCTACCCATGAATCAAGAACCACGCAATCGCACCCATTTGGTCGCCAACCCTGGTGAATTGCCCACCCAGCGCCCGCTGATCGGCGTACCCACCGGCCGCGAGAAGTCGCAGCGCTTTTTTGGCCTGCCGCTTTACATCATGAACCAGACCTATGTGCGCGTCCTCGAAAACCTCGGCGCGCTGCCGGTGATGATCCCGCTGCAGATGAGTGAGGCGACATTGCAGGGCATCTTTGCGCGGCTCGACGGCCTCTTTCTTCCCGGCGGCGAGGATGTGGATCCCAGCGCCTATGGCCAGGCGCGCCACCCGCAACTGGGCGCGCCCGACAAAGAGCGCGACCGCACCGAGCTACTTCTGACGCGCTGGGCCTTGGAAGAAGGCATGCCCATCCTCGGCGTCTGCCGGGGCGTACAGGTGATCAACATCGTCTGCGGCGGCGCGCTCTATCAGGACCTGCACAGCCAGCGCCCTGATCTAGCCAAACATGACTACTTCCCGCCCACCTTTGAACGCTTTCGCATTAGCCATCAGGTGGCGATTGAGCCCGACAGCCGCCTTGCCCGCGCCTTGGGAGCAACACACGAAGTCAACTCCATGCACCATCAAGGCATCGCCCAATTGGGGCATGGGCTGCGTGTGGTGGCGCGCGCCGAGGATGGCCTGCCCGAGGCAGTCGAACTGCCCCATCTACCCTTTGTCGTTGGCGTACAGTGGCACCCCGAAGAGATGGCCAAGACCGATCCGCTGAGCGGCAGCCTCTTTGCCGAATTTCTCCACGCCGCCGCCAGCGACTGGCGCAGCCAGATCCCCAACGGCTGGCGCGATCACTTCCGCCAGCTTTGCCCCCGCCGCGACGCCGCCGCGCCCCTTGCGCCCCCCACCGCCCAGCTTCTCCAGGCCGACCCGCTCTGTTGCTAGTACACGACGGCGTAAATGAAGAGATAGTAGTAGTAGCGACTTCAGTCGCTCGTGTCGGTGGCAAAGCGACTTCAGTCGCTACTACGAACACTTCTGGTACTTACGCCGCCCCGTACTAGCGCCTCTTGCAAGGTCAGGTGACAGTCACTTCTAAAAGTGACTGTCACCTGAGTCACCTGATAGCAGACATATCAATGTCTGCCCCCTTTTTCTGGACACACCCTGTGTCCCCTTTGAGTTAGGAAAACCCACCAAGATCGAGTATAATAGGTTGCATTGAACACGGTTTGCCAACGCTTGTCAGGACGCACCAATGGCGACCCGCGCTGATTGGCGTGCATCCGCGTCAACTCGATCTTGGAGCGCATGAATGAGTGACAACAGTTTTATCCAACCCGGCGACGGTTCGATTGCCAGCCGGCTGCCCGAACCCAATGGCGGCGGTGACAATGGCGAGACCAATGGCGCCTATCTCGGCCTGATCCGCCCCATCTCCATCGAACAGGAGATGCGGGCCAGCTACCTCGATTACGCCATGAGCGTCATTGTGGCGCGCGCCCTGCCCGACGCCCGCGACGGCCTCAAGCCGGTGCATCGGCGCATCCTCTACGCCATGCACGATATGGGGCTTGCCCCCAACACCGCTTACAAGAAGAGCGCCCGTATCGTCGGCGAAGTGCTCGGTAAGTATCACCCCCACGGCGATACCGCGGTCTATGACGCCATGGCGCGCATGGCGCAAGATTTCAGCCTCCGCTACCCCCTGGTGGACGGCCAGGGCAACTTTGGTTCGGTGGACGGCGACAGCCCCGCGGCCATGCGCTACACCGAGGCTCGATTGGCGCGCATTGCCGAACCCATGCTCCAGGACATCGACATGGCGACGGTGGACTGGCTGCCCAACTTTGACGACAGCCTGCAAGAGCCGGCGGTGCTGCCGGCCATGCTGCCCAACCTGCTCGTCAACGGCACCAGCGGCATTGCCGTGGGCATGGCCACCAACATCCCGCCCCACAACCTGCGCGAGATCGCCGACGCCGTCACCCACGTTATCGACCACTGGGAGCGCCGCGAAGAGATCCGCCTGGAAGAGCTCATGACCTTTGTCAAGGGGCCTGATTTCCCCACCGGCGGCATGATCTTGGGCACCGAGGGGATAACGCAGGCCTTTGCCACAGGGCGCGGCAAACTGGTGGTGCGCGCCCGCACCGAGATCGAAGAGACGCGCAACGAACGCTTCCGCATTATCGTAACCGAGATCCCCTACCAGGTGAACAAATCGCAGCTCATTGAGCGCATTGCCGAACTGGTGCGCGCCGGTAGGCTGGAGAACATCAGCGACCTGCGCGACGAAAGCGACCGCACGGGGATGCGCATCGTTATCGAGCTAAAGCGCGGCGCGGCGCCGAAGAAGGTGAGCAACCAGCTCTTCAAACACACGGCGTTGCAGACGACCTTTGGCGTCAACACGCTGGCGCTGGTGGATGGCGAGCCGGCCACGCTGGGGTTACGCCGCGCCATCATCGTCTATATCGACCACCGCATTGAGGTGCTGCGCCGCCGCAGCGAATATCAACTGGCCAAGGCGCGTGAACGCGCCCACATCCTCGAAGGGCTGCGCATCGCGCTTCAGTTCCTCGACGAGGTGATCCAGACTATCCGCCAGAGCGACAGCGCCGAAGCCGCCCGCGGCGCGCTGATGGAGCGTTTTGGCCTCACCCAGGTGCAGGCGCAGGCGATCCTCGATATGCAACTGCGTCGCCTGGCCGCGCTCGAGCGCCAACGCATCGAAGATGAATATCAGGAGATCATGGCGCGCATTGCCTATCTCCTCGACTTGCTCGAACACCCAGAGAAGATTCGCGCCCTGATCCGCGAAGACATTCTCATGCTCAAGGAGAAGTTTGGCGACGAGCGGCGCACGCAGGTGCTGCATGAGGCGAATGGCGAGTTCAGCGAAGAGGACCTCATCGCGCAGGACAATGTGCTGATCAGCTACAGCGCAGGTTCGTATATCAAACGCATGAGCGTGGAGAACTTCCGCGCCCAGGGCCGCGGCGGTCGCGGCGTCAAGGGGATGACCACCCGCAGCGAGGACGAGGTGATCAACCTGCTCTTTGCCCGCACGCTGGATACGATCCTCTTTTTCACCAACAAGGGGCGGCTTTACAGCAGCCGCGTTTACGAGCTGCCCGAGGGTGGGCGCACCGCGCGTGGGGCGCATATCGCCAACGTGCTCAACCTGCAACCCGATGAGACGGTGACTACGATGTTGGTGGTGGCTGATATGGAGCAGGCCAAGTACATTACGCTGATCACCCGCCAGGCGCGCATCAAACGCATGGAGTTGAGCCAGCTCAGCAACGTGCGCTCGAATGGCCTCAACGCCATGAACCTGGACCCCAGCGACTCGCTCGACTGGGCGCGGCTGACCAATGGCGACGAAGACCTGCTCGTCGTCACCCGCAACGGCAAGGCGCTCCGCTTTCACGAAAGCACGGTCCGCCCCATGGGCCGCACCGCAGCCGGCGTCATGGCCATGCGGCTGGTCAACGGCGATGAGGTGGTCAGCCTGGAAGTGGTGCAGCCCGGCGCCGACCTCTTTGTGCTGCACCAGCAGGGCTGGGGCAAGCGGGTGGCGCTCGAGGAGTACAACGCCAAGGGACGGTATACGCAGGGCATGTGGACCACCGCCCACGACCGGCTGGATGAGATCGGCCCCATCGTCGCCGCGCGCGTCGTCTATCCCGAAGACCACATCACGGTGATGACCAGCCACGGCATCGTGTTGCGCACGGTGGTGGAGGGCATCAGCCGCTACGGGCGCATGACGCGCGGGGTGCGTATTGTCAACCTGACCGAAGGCGACACGGTGGCCGCGGTCGCCACCATCAGCCACGCCGACATGATCCGCGGCATCGAGGGCGCCGAAGAGGCCATCGCGGGCGAGGATGCGCCCGCCAACGGCGCAGCGCCTGATTTTGGCGCCGGTGACGCGCTTTTGCATGGGTAGCCGATACGAGGAGCTTCAATCTATGCGGCAGGTGTTGATCTATCCCGGTGAAGACCGCTATTGGGTGGCCGAATGCCCTAGTCTGCCCGGATGTATCAGTCAAGGAAGCACGCGCGCGGAGGCGATTGAAAATATCCGTGAGGCAATCGATCTCTATATTGAAGTCTTGCAGGAAGACCAGCTTGAGGTTCCTGTGGACAACTTTGAGGCGCTCCTGGTCGCTGTATGAGTAAACTGCCACAGATTTCAGGGCGCACTTGTGTCTCTGCATTGAACAAGGTAGGCTTTTACGTTCGTCGGCAGCGGGGCAGCCATGTTGTCCTGAGACGAGATGACCCCTACGCCCAGTTGGTCGTGCCCGATCACAATGTATTGGATCGGGGTACGCTCCGTGCGATTATCCGTCAGGCTGGGCTGAGTGTGGAGGAATTTGTCGATCTGTTGTAGCTGTCGCAGACCAGAATCAGCCGTCCTATGTCCATCACCAAGACGTTGCTCAACAAACAGCCAGGCCAGCATCTCGCCTTTTTGCCCGACCCCAAGCCCGAGGCGATTGCCGAGCTGCTGACGGCCTTTGCCAATGCCGACGGCGGTACATTGGTGCTTGGCATGACGCCCGAGGGCCGTCTCGGTGATCTCTATGTGGCGGAGGAGGCGCAGGAGGCGCTTCAGGCTGCGGCGCGCCTTTGCAAGCCGCCCGTGCCCGCCAACTGGCAGGCAGAACAACTGGCCGAGGGGGTGGTGGTGGTGCTGCGCATCGACCGCAGCAGCGAGCTGCACAAGCTGTGGGACGGTCGCATCCTGATGCGCAAGGGGGCGGAGAACCGGCCTGCTGAACCCGCCGAGGTGGAGCAACTGGTCTTTGCCCGCGCCGACGGCGACTTCGAGACGCAGCCCGTGCCCGGCGCCGCCCGCGACGATCTCGACGAAGGGGTGATCGACGACTACATGGAGCGCCGGCAACAGCGCAGCCCCCGCTCCAGCGTGCTGCCCAAAGACCGGCTGTTGCAACAGATCGGCGCGCTGACGGCAGAGCGCACCCCCACGGTGAGCGGCCTCTTGCTCTTTGGCAAGGAGCCGCAATTTTATATGCCCCAGAGCCGCGCTATCTTTGTCAAGTTTGCCGACACCAGCCCGCGCGGGCCCGAGGGCAGCTTTGGCTATGGCCGCCGCGAAGAGTTCATCGGCCCGCTGCCCACCATCATCGACCGGGCGTGGCGGGTGATCTGGGAAGAGATGGACAAGCACGCGGTGGTGCGCGGCCTGCAACGGCAGGAGGAGACCGAATACCCCACGGCGCCGGTGCGCGAGGCGCTGGTCAACGCCGTGGCCCACCGCGACTATCGCCTCACCGGCCGCGGCATCGAGATCCGCATGTACACCGACCGGCTCGAGGTGATCAGTCCCGGCGGCCTGCCCGCCCACATCACACTCGACAACAATGTCGAAGAGCACTACAGCCGCAACCCGCGCATTGTCAACGGCCTCTATCAGTGGGGCTATATCGAGGAGCTGGGGCTGGGCGTGGACCGCATGATCGAAGACATGGTCAACGCCGGCCACGAGCCGCCCAAGTTTGACGCCACCACCTATCGCTTTAGCGTCACCCTCTTCAACAAGAAAGACCCGCTGCGCGTCGCCGCGGCCCAGCCCGGCCAGATGAACGAGCGGCAGATGAAGGCCATCGAATTTCTCCAGCGCCACGGCGCCATCACCAACCGCGACTATCGCGAACTCTGCCCCCACGTCGGCCCCGAATCGCTCCGCCTCGATCTGGCCGACCTGGTGGAGAAGGGGGTGATCCTCAAGATCGGCGACAAGCGGGGCACGCGCTACATTCTGAAGTGATCGCGCATCGGTGGCAGCTCTCTGTTTTTCCCAATATCCCAATTGGGATAATTTGGGTTATTGGTAATGGTTGGTAATGCCGATACCTTGTTGGCGATTCTCATAGCCGTCGTGACATGATCCGGGTCGGCAAAACATACCAGTCATCCGCCGTAGATCACACTCCCCACGTGACATCACCACGGTTGCGTTCGGCCAGCGACAACGCCCACATATCCCAAATTATCCCAATTGGGATAGGCGCTGTCAGCGGATTTTGGGAACAAATTGAACGAATAGCTGCACGGCCATCCGTTCCCCACTCACTGCCGGAACGGATTCCGTATCTCGTATCCGCTCAATCCGTTCTGCGAATCCGTTGACAGCTTCCTGCCATCCCCCACTGCGTAAGGTGACTTGAGAACAGTCGCTTGGGCGCCTGAGCGACTGAAGTCGCTACTACGAATCACAACCCGCCTAATCCAGCAGGTCGCTGGGCGCCTCGGCCCGGCTTTCGTCGGCCACCAGGTGCAACGCCTTCTCGGCGGCGAGGATGGCCTGGTCGGAGCTCCAGAAGAAGTTCTCGTGGCCGATCTGTTGGTCTAGCCCGGCCCGCGCCATCATGCGCTGGACGCCCGGCTGCACGCCCGCCAGCATGAGCCGCCCGCCGGCGTGCTCCATCTGTTCGTGGAGCGACGCCAGCGCCTCGATGCCCGTGAGGTCGATGGTGGGCACGGCGCGCATGGAGAGGATCAGCGCCTCGTAGCGGTGCGCATCGGCAAAGGCCTGGTTGAAGTTGCTGGTGGCGGCAAAGAAGAGCGGGCCAGTGAGGTAGGCCACCCGGATGTGAGGCTGGGCGCCGTTGAGGTGGATGCCGCGCGCTTTCAGCTTGTCCACATCCACCTCGTGGATCTCGATCTGCAAGTTCGCCACCTGGTTGATAAAGACCGCCGCCGACAGCGCCGCGCCAATGATGATCGCCTGCGTCAAGTCTAGCGAGATGGTGGCCAGCAGCGTGATGAGAAAGGTGATGACGCCGGTCTTGAAGCGGTTGCCAAACATAAAGCGGATGGCGGCCCACTCGTTCATGCGCACCGCCGTCACCATCAGCACGCCCGCCAGCGCCGCCAGCGGGATCTGCCCCAGGACGCCGGCAAAGAGATAGACCGCGGCCAGCAACAGCAGCGCATGGACGATCGAGACCAGCCGCGTCACGCCGCCCGACTTGATCCCCACCGAAGAGCGGGCAATGGCCGCCGTGGCCGGCACGCCGCCAAAGAGGGGGATGACCAGGTTGCCAATGCCCTGGGCGATCAGCTCCTGGTTGGCCTGGAGCCGCACGCCCGTCATCTTGCTCGCCACCGCGCCACAGAGCAACGACTCCACCGCGCCCAACGCCGCAATCGACAGGATGGGCGCGGCGAGGTCGCCCAGGCTCGCCCACGGCAACTGCCCCAAGTGCAGCCGGTCGGCCAGCAGGATCGTGCGCGGGATGTCGCCGATGATGGGGACGGTGAAGCCGGCGGCTGTGGCCAAGGCTGTCGTCACCACAATGCCCGCCAGCGAGCCGGGCAGATACTTACCCCAGCGGCTGGGCCAAAAGAGCATCATGGCGATGACAATGCCGCCCACCGTCACCGTCTGCCAGTTGGGGGTGAAGCCGCCCTGAAGATAGCTGAGCAGCTTGACCAGCGTCGATTCATGGTCGAAAATCTGCTCCAGCGTGTGGATGAAGGGGGCGTGTGCGGCGGGGGTTTCGATGCCGAGCAGGTTGTTGATCTGCCCGGTGAAGATGATGACGGCGATCCCCGACGTAAAGCCCGAGATGACCGGCGCCGGGATGTAGGCGATAAAGCGCCCCAGCCGGAAGAGGCCCAGCGCCAACAGGATCAGCCCAGAGAGAAACCCGGCCGCCAGCACCCCCTCCAGCCCGTAGCGCTGGCTGATCAAGATCAGGATCGCGCTCATGGCGCCGGTGGGGCCCGAGATCTGGTAGGGCGCGCCCGACAGCCCGCCAATCAGGATGCCGGCCAGGATGGCTGTCACCATGCCTGCGGCTGCGGTGGCGCCCGAGGCCACGCCAAAGGCCAACGCCAACGGCAGCGCCACCGCGCCCACCGTCAGCCCGGCCAGCAAATCCTGGCGGAACTTGCCCATCGAGTAGCCGGCAAACTCGCGCCGCCAGAGCCTCCATAATGATAAACTTTCCATACCGAATCGATTGCCTCGCCCTTTGCTGGGGCAATCGCGGCGCAAGCACGTCGATCTGGCGTCTCCGGGCACAAACAAACCTGGTCTTCCCCTGCCCACACAGGCAGACAACGTCTGCCGGGCGCCGAGAAGCCAGGTCTGTCGATGTTTGATTCAGGGAAGGCGTCGATAGGCGATGGGTACGCCGATGCGATTGCCGTGTGACCGTATAATAGCTGGACAATAAAAGACAACAACTGACAACAGGCCCATAGCGTAGATCGTAACCGCGTATTTGTCAATTCAAGATGGGGCGATTCACCCCACGCCCAGCACACCGGTTTGCAACAGCGCTTGCCAGGCGATGCCCACCCCGATCACGGTGATCACCAGCGCGCTTGCCACCGGCATCACCCGTAGCAGCCGCCCGCCTTCGGGGATGTGGTCGAAGAGCCGCCCGGCATAGACCAGCGCCAGCCCAATCGCGGTTAACACGCTGGCGAGGCCCAGGCTGAAGAGCAGAATCAGCACCAATCCGAGCGCTACCCGATCCAGCGCGATCGCGCCGAGCATGAGCACGAGCGCCGACGGGCAGGGGATCAGTCCCCCCGATACGCCCAGCAGCAACAATCCACGCCAGGTAACCTGGCTGGGCGGGGCGTGCGTGTGCCCATGCCCGTGCTCGTGTTCGTGGCTGTGTTCGTGGGGCCAACCGTGATCATCCGCATGGTCGTGTTCGTGGTGGTGCGCATGCGGATGGTCGTGGCCGCTGGCGCG
>JAHDWG010000611.1 GCA_023384495.1 Caldilineaceae bacterium | reverse complement strand
GTCTTCAGGCGTGAGGCGAACCTCGCGCAGCGCCTGATAGACGCGGTCGCGCCGCTCGGCCTCATTGCCAATGCGATGGATCACCAACGGCTCGGCCACGGTGTCGAAGATGGTCATATACGGATCGATGCTGGCGAAGGGGTCTTGAAAGATGGCTTGCGCCCGCCGCCGGAACGCCTTACGCGCCGGATCGTCGAGTTGGCTGAGGTCGGTCTGTTCAAAGGAGACGCGCCCCTGCGTGGGCTTGAGTAGCCCCAATGAAGCCCGCCCCAGCGTGGTCTTGCCGCTGCCCGATTCGCCGACGACCGCCACCACCTCGCCGCGGCGCAGCGCCAGATCCACCCCGTTCACAGCGCGGACGGTCTCCGTCCCAAACAGCCCTTTGCGAACCGAAAAGTGGATATGAACGTTCTCGATCTGGAGTAGCGGCTGTTCGTTGGCCATGCGTGCGATCAGATGGACGTAGACGGCATTTCGGCAGAGTATATCATACGCCACTCTGATTTCCGTAGTTTTCCGTACTCGCCAGAAGTAGAAAAAACGGCTATACTGCCCGAATACAGAAGTTTGCTCGGGTGCGGGTCGCCTGTTTTGATGTCGGAGGTTCTCGATGCGTTCATCTATTACCGGTCGTTGGCCCCTATTGCTGTTGTTGGGGCTGCTGACGCTGTTGCTCACCGCGTGCCCGGTGCGCTTCCCGGTGGGCACGGCTGCCCTCAGCCGCGACCTAAGGCCGACCGCAACCGCCGAGCCAAGTCAGACCAGACAACGGCAGCTTACGCCAGTCGAGGCGACGCCGTCACCGACGGCATTTGCTACGCCAACCCCTGGCCCCACCGCCACCGCAACCCCGACGGCGCTGGCCGCTCCCGATCGCGAGCAGGCCATCGCCCTCACCGATGAGGCTCGAGCGCGCTTTTTAACCAGCGACCTGGCCGACGCCGAGGCCAAAGCGATTGAAGCGATTGCCGCCGACCCCAGCTATCTGCCCGCCCATATCCAGTTGACCGACATCTATCTCTTTATGCCTCACTACTGGCGGCAGGCATTGCAGGCGGCCCAAGCTGCGGTTGCCCTGGCCGAGGATGACCCGATCGCGTTGGCCTATCTGGCGTGGGCCCAACAAGGCGCACATTTGTTCGATGAGGCCCGCATCAGCGCCGAGCGGGCTGTCGAGCTGGCCCCTGATGACCCGATTACGCAACAGGCGCTGGCCGACGTGTTGAGCAGCGTCTATGAGGTTGACCGCGCCTATGCGTTGGCTCAGTCTGCGGTGGCGTTGGACCGCAGCAACGCCGCCTCGTGGGCTA
Organism: Caldilineaceae bacterium; assembly: GCA_023384495.1. GTDB lineage: Bacteria > Chloroflexota > Anaerolineae > Caldilineales > Caldilineaceae > CFX5. Next base: position 1,943 of record JAHDWG010000611.1, on the reverse strand, counting down.
CGCTCGGCTCCATCGCATACAATCTAGAGTATCCCGACGAGGCAGGGCGGGCTTATGACCGGGCCGTTGAACTGGAGCCGGATTTCTTTGCATGGCATATCTTGCTGGCCCGCTATGAACTCAATCAGACGGGCGACGCCGTGACCGCGCTCGAACTCGCCCAGCCGGCGATTGAGACGCAGCCGGAGCATCCGTTTGTGCTTTCGTTCCTGGTCGATGTGGCGATGGAAACCAATGACTGGCCCGCAGCCGAGGCCAACTGCGCCAAGCTCTTTGCATACAACCAGCCGGACACGCCCTACCCCGACGCCTATTCGTGCATGGCCGGCGTCAAGCTCTTTGAAGAGGAGAGCGACGGCGCGGCCTACTTCCAAGAACTGGCCGAGGCGATTGCCCCACCCCAGCGCCGCGATGTAACGGTGATGCGTATGCGGCTGCTCAACGACGACGAACAGTGCGAAGAGAGCCGGAAACTGGCCGAAGCGTGGTTGGAAGAACGACCCTACAGTGTGCTTGCGCTGCGCATGATTGGTGTAAGCTATCTCTGCGAACAAGAGTACGCCAAGGCCGCCGATTACTTCGAGCAGGCGCTGGAACTGTTGCCCCGCTCGATAGCCGATGCGCGCCTGCTTGCCAATGCCTATGCGCGTGACGACAAGGGATCTGAAGCGCGCGCCGCGCTCAATCGGGTTGCGTCGTTCGCCGCCGAGAACCCACTCTACTACCAGGGGCTTTTTGAGATGCACCTCTATTTGGGGCAGACGCGCGAAGCGATCCGGGCTGCACAGCGATGGCAGGTGTTGCGCCCTGAAAGCACCGACGCTATGACTAGTCTGGCATTGGCCGAGCTGTTCAATGGCAACGCCGCCGCCGCCCAAAGCCATGCCCAGAATGCCCTCGATCTCGGCGCAAAGGATTCCACCACCTATGCCGTGTTGGGTGAGACCTACAGCCGCGCCGGCAATTTCGAGAAGGCGGAAGAAAATCTGCTCAAGGCGCTTGCCATCAACCCCGATCATTTTCTGGCGCATAATTTCGCCGCCCAACTCTATCTCTTGAACGGTCTGTGCGACGAGGCCGAGACACATATTGCATGGCTGCGGCAGGACGCTGATGAGGATGATGAGTCTGTTGCCCGTTACGAAGAGTTCCTCAAACGTTGCCGAGAGCGCGCCAATCAGACGCCGCCCGACCGCGCTGATGCGCTGGATGACGACGCCGTGCTGCGCGCGGCTGAGGAGACGCTCCGCACCGCCGGTGTGCGCGCCCGTTCCGTGCAATTTGCCGAGGACGAGACACAGCGGAGCCTGTTTGTCGCCTTTTCCTCGGAATTGAACAAAGACAGCGACGAATTTGCCGTGCTTGAGCGAACGATCGCGATCGAGTTGGCCAAGCTGTTGCCACGCATCATGAGCCGCGCCGACGGGCTGTTCGTTCTCTCTGGCGCGCAAGACGAGCCACAGCATATCCTCTTCATCACCACCCTCGCCGCCAACCGTTGGAGCAAGGGTGAGATATCGGACAGTGAGTTTGAAGAGACGTGGCTCAAAGAGAGCGCCGATATTCTGCGCAGCGAAGAGTAGCATACACGATTGCCATGAACAGTGATCTTACCCGCGAACCACAACTAACGCCCGCGCTACCCGCGCTGGCGCCATCATCCCCACGCCGCCGCCTGCTTCGCTGGTTGTTGACGGCGGCATTCGTCATGATAGTGCTGGCGTCCATCTTCGCCGACACACTGACCAGCGGCGCTGGCCTCCCATATTTGACGCAGCGACTGCAAACCTTTGTCACCATTTTTCTGGGCCTTTTCATCGAGGCCGCCCCCTTTTTGCTGGCCGGCTCCATTGTGTCGGGCTTTATCGCCATCTTTGTCGATCAGGGGATGCTCGACCGCTTTTTGCCCAGGCGGGCGCTGCCGGCAGTGCTCTCGGGCGCCG
>JAHDWG010000610.1 GCA_023384495.1 Caldilineaceae bacterium | reverse complement strand
TGGCTCTACGTCAAAGACATCGGCGGCCAGCGCCATTTCATCGGCCAACACGCGCCGGCGAATGGCTCCCATGTCGCAGATTAGCGCCCGCGTCGCCAGCACCACCAGGCAGCCACGCGGCAGCGCGTCGATCAGCTCAGCAGTGACCAACCCGCGCGTCTCCTCCGTGAGCGGCAGCATGGGCGCAAAGATGTCGGCGTCTTTCACCAGCTCGGGCAGGTGATGCACCCGCCGCGAACCGGCCCGGTGAAAACCCGGTTCGGGCGCATAGGGGTCCCAGGCGGCCACGTCGGCCCCCAGCATGTGGACAAAGCTGGCGTAACGGCTGCCGATGTTGCCGGCCCCGACGACGCGCACCCGTTTGCCCGCAATTGTGCCGTGGGTGAAGCGTGTGTCGTCGCTGAATTGCGCGCCCCGTGTGCCCGGCCCCTGGTTGCGGTCGGCCCCGTAGCGCCGCCACGCCTCGTGTGATGTGAGCATGGCATGGTAATTCTGCGGGAGCTGGCGCAGGGCGCAGAGGGTCAGCGCCAGGGCAAACTCGGCCACCGATTGCCCCCAAAAGCCTTCGCTGCGCTGCTGGTAACGCTTGACCCCGCGGCGCTCCATCTGCTCGATGGCGGGTTGCGATAGCGTCGCTGGGCCATAAGCCGTGGCGAAGGCCGCCTCGCGCAGCCCGCTGAAGCGTTCGATACAAGCTTCTGTCGCGGGGACGCCCAAGCAGAGCAGGCGCGTGACTGCGTGGGGGGTGGGCGCGACATCGCCCAGTGCGCGCGCGTCGTCGCGCGCCAGGCGGACCAACGTGGTTTCGCCCTGCTTCTGCCAGCGTTGGACGCAGCGTTCGGCGACAAAGGGCCAGTGGGCTTCAAAGTTGGCGTGGATCACAATCAGGTTTGTCACGGCTTTTCTTTCTAGCGTGTGAGGTTGAAGCGGCGTTGGTGGAGTGCATACGCGTAGTCTACGGGCGACGCGTGCGCTTGTCAAACTGTGGAGAAGGTGGGCAGGGAGTCTATTACGGTTCGGGGACCGTGTTCGTCAAGTACGGAGTGCGGCCTTTGCGCATGGCTGTACGGGCGACCACAGCGGTCGCCCGCCACGGATTGTTATCCGCATCCCCCAGAGGACGAGCTGGCTGCGGGCGCATTGCCGGTTTCTGCAAGCGAACCGGCGCGGAGCCATGGCGCGGCTCTCTGCTCCCACCATTGGTGCAGCAGGAGACCACCGACAAATGCGGTCACAAAGAGGAGGGGATTTTGCCAATCCACAACCAGCGCGGCAATGCCCGGCCCTGGGCAGTAGCCACTAATGCCCCAGCCGATGCCAAAGAGGGCTGACCCCATTACCAGCGATCCATCCACGCGTTGCTGCGTCGGGGTGGCGAATGCCGGCGCGGCCAACGGGCGGCGCCAGCGCAGCACGATGCGGAAGGTGATCAGCGTCACCGTGACGGCGCCACCCAACACGGCGAGCAGCGTCGGGTCCCACGCACCGAAGATATCGAGGAAGTTGAGCACGCGGTTGCGGTCGATCATCTGCGCCAGGGCGAGTCCGAGGCCAAAGAGCACGCCCGTGGCCAGTGCTGCGAGATTCTGTTTCATGTGCATAGCATCGTTTCCTGAACAGGTTATTACAGGGCAAACCCCAAGAGGTGGCGAATGACATAGACCGTGACAATGCCCGCCCCAAGAAAGGTGAGCACGGCCACCACCGAGCGCACCGAGAGGCGACCCAGGCCACAGACGCCGTGACCACTGGTGCAGCCATTGCCCATGCGTGTGCCGAAGCCCACCAGCAGCCCACCGACCACCATCGCCAGCGGCGCAAACTCGGTCAGCGCTGTGGGTGTGGGGGCCAGCCACCATTCATAGATCCCCGCGCCCAGCGGCAGGCCGAGCAAGAAGAGCCAGCGCCAGTTCATGCGCCGGCTGGGCTCCATGATCGCCCCGGCAACCAACCCGCTGATGCCGGCGATCCGCCCGGTGAAGGCGAGCAACAAGGTGGCGGAAGCGCCGATCAACACACCCCCCAGCAACGCAGCATCCAAACCAAATCCACTCACAGAAAATCCTCCGAATCCCAATTTGTGTAGATTGTCATAGAGCAAAAAGATCGCCAGCAGAATCACAAACCCGGCAAAGCTTGCCCGCAACTGGTCGGGCTTGATCATGCGGGCAAGCCGGGCGCCCACCAGGCTACCCAACAGCCCGGCGACCACGAAGATACCCACGATCGTGAGATTGACCGGCTCGCCGCTCAGATGGCCGAGCACGCCGGCCAGGCTGTTCATGGCGATCACCACGAGCGAGGTTCCCACGGCCTGTCGGATGGGCAACCCCACAAACATCACCAGCGCGGGCACGATCAAGAAGCCGCCCCCTACGCCCAAAAAGCCGGTCAAGACGCCGACGCCGGCGCCGCTCAGCGCCGTCACCGGCCAGCCCCGGTCTGCATGAGCGGCATTGGCAGGCGTCTTGTTCAAGAGCATCCACAGCCCCACCACGAGCATGAGGAGGGCAAAGAGGATCATGAGCACATTCGGCGTCACCAGCCGCGACAGGCCAGACGAGAGGTAGGCCGCGGCCATCCCCACGCCGCCAAAGAGCAGCGCCACGCGCCAGTTGAGCGTCCCCTGTGACCGATGAAAGAATGCGCCGATGCTGGCATTGGCGCCCACGATCATGAGTGACGCCGTCACCGCTGCCTGGGGGCTGAGTCCGACGATATAGACCAACACCGGTACGGTGAGGATCGAGCCGCCGCCACCCAAAAAGCCCAGGGTGAGACCGATGGAAAAGCCGAGGATGAGATCGACAAGAATGGCAAACATTGTCTGGTGTCCTTGTGTGGGTCGCTATCACGATGCGTGGCCGGTGCGACGCGCGCCCCGTGGAATCGTGGGGCGCGCTGTCACGCTGCCAGGGCTCCACCCAATCACTTTTCCACGGGCAGCAACCTCGACCATTGCTCGATGCTGTCGTTGAGGCTGAGCACGTCATGATAGCCGTGGGCCTGCAACACGCTGGCCGCAATTTGCGAGCGATAGCCGGTGGCGCACTGGGTCACAATGGTGCGGTCGCGCGGCACTTCGGCCAACCGCTGTGGCAAATGGCCGAGCGGGATGTTACGGGCGCCGGCAATATGCCCATCGGCATATTCGGTGCGCCCGCGCACGTCCAGCACGATCAACCCATTGCGCGGCAACCGCTCGGCCAGGGCCTGCGCGCTGATGGTGGAGAGGCCGCCGCGTGCGTTCTTCACACTCTCT
>JAHDWG010000609.1 GCA_023384495.1 Caldilineaceae bacterium | reverse complement strand
GCCCCACAGGTGCTTAGTCGCCACTTGCGGGCGCAAGACATAGCTGCGCTCTTCGGGGTTTTCGTCCCAGGTGTTTTCGCGGGGGATGGCCAGCAGCGCCGGAATGATCCGAAACTCCCACCGACGAAGCTGCTGGCTGCCGGGGGTTGTGTCGAGGACCTGGCGGTAGGCCAGCATCCCGACTTGCTGCTCAAAGCCGCGCTTGTCGGTGCCGGCCCCAAACATCTTGGCTTCGCCAACCGCAAAGGAGAGCTGGCCGGTCAGGATGGCGTCGAGCGCGTCATTGATCTTACCGAGCGACATCTCGCCGGTGATGGGTTCATCGGCCGGCAGGGAGTCGAGCGCAAAAACGCGGTCATCCCCCTTGTGGGCAATCTGCTTGGGTTCAGGATCGTTAATAGTCAGCCGCTTCACCCCGCCAGGAACAATGCCCTCGTAGATGGTTGTGCTGGTCGCGGCCGGGTAGCCAGCAGTCGTTAAAGCAAAAATGGCGCAGTGGCGAAAGCCAACGCCGCTGCGGGTTGTATTAGGTGCTGCCATTGTTTTCCTCCTGGTCAGCTAAGTTTTGAATTGCGTCGGTTTCGTACACTGCCAACCCCTCGCGTTTAGAACAATTGCAAAACGCGACCAGGCGGCCTGGTTGGGTTGGATGGGTTACTAAGCACAAGTTGCGCCGGCAGTGTAGAACCGGGCAGTTGGTTTTGGGAGCCTTAGCCTGGCCTCTGCGGGCCACTTCGTTAGCCTCAGCCTTCCTACTCATTCGCGGCATAAATCACCTCGATGTATTCTGTCACCTGGAGCTTGAACTCGATGCCCCAGTAAGCGAAGTTCCCCACCGGGTAGTCCATCAGGGTCACGCCGCTGTCGCCCAGCAAGACGGCTTGCTGTACACCGGCCAGCCCTTCCAGGCTGGGCCGGCCCGCAAAGACATCGCGCACCCGGTCAAAAAAGGGTTCGCACAGCCGTTCCGCTTCGCCGGGGATGCCGTTACCGGCCGGCAGCACGTACAAGCGCATCAGGTACAGCCGGGTTTCTTGGTCGAGGTCGTCGCCCAGAATTTCCCAGTTGTGTTGGGCCGGCTTGGTCAGGTTGATGAACAGGGGCATATCTCCCGTGTTGATGATGTTCGGCCCCTGGGCAAACGAGCGTTTGACCCCGGTGATTCGATTTTTCTGGATTAACGCCAGGCGCGCCTTGACCGTCGCGACACTCATCTCACCACCTCACCACCCGCTTGTAGGGTGTCAGCATATCCCGGACCCGGACCGGCATGGCCTTGGTGTAGATCATCGGCGTCCCCATGTCGGCCACGCCAATGGAGTCGGTCAGGCCGCCCTCACCCTCGCGGTAGTAACGACCGGCCAGAACCGTCGCCGCTTCCACAAAATCAGCCGGCAGAGCCTCTTGAATGGCCGCCAGTCCGCCTGTGTAGCTGATTTTGACAAACATCTGACCGCGCCCACTCAGGCCCAGCCAGGCCGTCACTACGCCGCCCTCAAAGGTGATGTCGCTCGTCTGAACCGTTTGCCAGTTCTCTCGCGGCGTCTCGCGGTAGCTCAGAGCTGAGACAGCAGTCACTACAGGTTTGCGAGGCCAGCAGAGCAGGTTGCCCTTGCGGTCAATCTGGCCCTGGATCACCTCGTCGGCGACACTGGCCAGCTCGAAGTAGTTATCCGAGCCTTGAGCGACGACGCCGGTGCAGTGCCGGTCAATGGCCCGGCTGGCCCGTGTGGCCGCCTTCGCCAGCAGATCGTCGTCAGTTGTTTCGGTGGCATGCAGCTCACCTTTGACCAGGTCTTTGGTGGTGTACTCCATTTATTCCTCGACGAGGATACCGGCCTGCACCAGGTCGGCGTACCAGCATTTATCGGCGGGCAGCTTGGGCAGCTCAACCAGGCCATCCACAACGGGATAAACTTCCTCGCCGAACGACACGCTGCGCAGCTCACCTTCCACCAGGAAACGCCGCCCCTTTGGTTGGACGGGTTGTTTGGCTGCTTCGATTTTCTTGGTAGCCATCGGCTATGTTCTCCTGTCTCTGAGAGGGAGCAGGGGAAAGCCCCCTACTCCCTGCTCCTTATTTCTCGCTTCGCGCCCCTGCTTACCCGTTGGCGATGTTGGTGATGATGCCCATCGAAGGCGGGAAATAGTGCGCCAGAACGCCGTCGCAGTAGACGCCGGTTTCGTACTGGCGGGTGCGCAGCGGCCACTCCATCTGGTAGTAGTCGCGACGCATTTTCATCTCCATCACGTTGGGGATGTTGGTGATCGGATAGGGCAACTGCTCGGTCAGCCCAAAGAGCGTCCCGGCCGGAACATAGGGGTGGATTTCCACCGGCACTTGCACGCTGCCACCCATCGCAAACGGGTTGAGGAGCGATTTCACCCGGATGCCGCCCGGAACATCGCCGCCGGTGACAAAGTTCAACTGGGTTGCCGAGTCCCCCAAAATCTTCGCGGTGATGGTTTTGCTCTCTTGGGAGTTGACGTAGATCACGCTGGGGCTGAGCCGGTAATTGTCCCAGAAGCTGCGGAACATGGCGTTGATTTCGGTGATCCCACCCGCGCCGTCGCTGGTCAGAGATGTCCCAGCGCCGGGCGTGCCGGTGGCGAGATTGGCAATGTAGGCGTTGCTGCCGCTGGTCCAGGCTTGATACAGCAAGCCGTCATAGGCGTAGCTGTTCTGGCTCTTATCGGCAGTGATGGCCGAGGCGTTCTGGCGGGTCCCACCCACCAGGCTGGTCAATTCCACGCTGTTGATCGTGGTAATCGCTTCTAGCTTCTCGTTGCCCGCTGTGCCCACATACCAGGCATAGGCCACCGCGCCGGTCACGACCGGTGTGCTGGCCCGGATTTTGCTGTCGTTGCTGTTGGAGATGGCCCCGGTGCTGGTGGCGTCGGACTTCATGGAAGAGCCGCCGCCGTAGGTGAAGGATTGGCCGTCAACGGTGGTGACTGAAACCTGGCCGACCACGCCATTGGCCAGGGATGAAGCCAGATAGCCGTGCAGGCTCAGGGCGACCACAATCACGTTATAGGTGGCATCGGCAATCGAGCCGCCGCCGTCTACAACGGTCACGGTCGGAGCGGTTGGCGTGCCCAGGGCGATCCCATTGTTCGCGCCGAGGATGTTTAGCTCTTCCTCGATCATCACCGCCCACAGGAGGCGCTGCGCGGTTGTGGCCCGCACGTCTTCCAGGTTCTTGCCGGCCAGCTCCGCTTCAAACGTCACGGTGTCTTCGAGGCCGCTGGATTTGTAGGAAGCGTTTTTGTCAAC
>JAHDWG010000608.1 GCA_023384495.1 Caldilineaceae bacterium | reverse complement strand
TGCGCTTCTGCGGCATGATCGAGCTGATCTGGATAAAGCTGTCGTCGATGCGCAGCGCGTTGGCCTCCTGCGTGGCGAGGAAGAGCAGGTCCTTGGTGACGCGACTCAGGCCCGTGGCCAGCGACTGCACGGCAAAGGCGATGTCGGTCAGATGGTCGCCCGCCCCGATACTGTGGTGGGTGCTGGCGATCACGCTGTCGAAGGCGAGCAGATCGGCCAGGCGCTGGCGGTCGATGGGGAAGCCAGTGCCGGTGAAGGCGGCAGCGCCCAGTGGCGACTCGTTGACATTGGCATAGGCGGCGGCCAGGCGAGCCTGATCCTTAGCGAGAAACGTGAGCACGCCAGCCAGATAGTGGGCGAAGGTGACCGGTTGGGCCGGCTGGGTATGCGTGTAGCCGGGCATGATCGTGCTCACGTGGGCGTGCGCCTGGTCAAGGATAGCCTGGCGCAGCGCTAATAGATCGCCATAGAGCGCAAGAATCTGCTGGCGGAAGGCCAGGCGCGCCAGCGTCTGCCCCAGGTCGTTGCGGCTACGCGCCAGTTGCAGATTGCCGCCGTAATCAGGACCGGCCAGTTCGATGATGCGCGCCTCGATACGAAAGAATAGGTCTTCCACGCCGGGCTGGTAGGCCAGGGTGTCGACGCCTTCATCACGGATCTGGGTGACGGCCTGCAACAGCGCCAAGGCGTTGGCCTGGTTGATGACGCCACATTCGGCGAGCATCAAGGCGTGCGCTTCGTGGGCGGCCAGCATGGGGTCGAAGAGATAGCGCTGGGCGTCCCCATAGGCCGGCTGGAGGACGTGTTGGGAATAGAGTGGATGTGGAAAAGTGGACATGGGTCAGCCCTTCAACCCCGTTAGCGCGATCCCTTTGATGATCTGGCGCTGGAAGATCAAAAAGACCAGGACCAGCGGGATCACAGACAGGCTCGACCCAGTCATGATCAACTCCCAGTGTGAGATCGCTTCCCCGCGGAAGAACTTGAGGCCAATCGGCAGCGTATAATACTGCCGGCTGCTGGCAATGATCAGCGGCCAGAGAAAGGCGTTCCAGTTGCCGATGAAGTTGAAGATGCAGAGGGCGGCCACAGCCGGCATCACCAACGGCATCGCGATGCGCCACCAAATGCCCGGCTCGTGCAGGCCGTCGATGCGGGCGGCGTCGAGCAGTTCATTGGGCACGCTGTCGAAGAACTGGCGCATGAGAAAGATGCCCGTCGCCGTGATGATGCCGGGGAAGGCGATGCCCCAATATTGCATCAGACCCACATGCCAGTTCCACTGGACGCTCATGGTGTACCAGGGGATGATGAGCATTTCGGTCGGCACCATCAGTGTGGCGAGAATGCCCAGGAAGATCAGGTTCTTGCCCGGAAAGTCAAACTTGTTGAGCGTGTAGCCCACCAGCGAATCGAAGATGGCGACGCAGAGCGTGCTAAAGCAGGCGACCAAAACGCTGTTGAAGTACCACCGTCCAAAATCGCTTGTTTGCAACACACGGACATAATTGTCGAGCGAAGGGTTTTGCGGCAAAAAGGTAAAGCGCACCAATTCTGGCGCCGGCTTGAGGCTGGTCAGCAACATCCAGACAAACGGGGTCATCATCCAGATCGCGCCGATGGTCAAGAACAGATAGGCGAGCGCCGTCCACACCGAAAAACGCGCCCGTCGCCGCGCCGGTGCGCCCACCACCTGTTCGGCCAGTTGCAACGCCCGTTCGGCGCTCGTGTCAACTGTCGAGGCCATGGTCAGTACTCCACCCGGCGCGACAGCACGCGCAACTGAACCACGGTGACGAGCAGGATAAGCAGAAAGAGCACAACCGTCAGCGCCGCGGCGTAGCCCATGTTGGAGCGCGAAAACCCCTCCTTGTAGACCTCCAACACGACGGTGGTCGTGCTGTTGAGTGGCCCACCCGTGCCCTGCGGACTCATGTTCTGCACCAGGGCAAACTGGCGCAAGGTAGCCACCGTCTGCAACACGGAAAGATAGACAATCACCGGATTGAGCAGGGGTAAGGTGACACGCCAGAAGAGCTGCCAGCGGTTGGCGCCATCAATGCGGGCGGCCTCATAGTAGATGTCGGGAATCTGTTGCAGGCCGGCCAGAAAGATGATGACGGAGAAGCCAAGGCTCTGCCACACATCCACCGCCACAATCGAACCGAGCGCCTGGTTGGGGTGGCTCACAAAGGGTTGTTTGGGCAGCCCGATCGCCGCCAGGGTGATGTTGATCAGCCCGTTGGGTGAATCATAGAGCCAGAGCCAGACAAAGGCCACGGCCACCGCCGAGGTGACATAGGGTGTAAAAAAGGCGACGCGGAAAAAGGTGGCAAAGCGACGGATGTGGTTGAGCATCAGCGCGATCGCCAGCGCCAGCGCCATCTGGAGGGGCACGCCATAGATCACGTAACGGAAGGTGTTCAGGAACGCGGCGCGGATCGCGCTGCGCGGGGCAAAGAGATCGTCCCACATACGCGCAAAGTGGTCGAGCCCCACCCACGGCCCCGTTCCGCGAAAGGTGTTCCAATCGCGCAGGCTGATGTTAAACGCCAGCAACGTCGGGTACCAGCGGATCACGACGAAAAAGACCAGACTGACACTCAGGAAGATATAGGCCCAGAGAATCTGGCGCTGTCTGAGGGTGAGGTGTCTCATGGTAGGGAATGGAGAGTAGGGAGTGGGATAGGCGACACCCACCCCCTAGCCCCTATCTGTTGGCCCAGAAGGCGTCGTACATGGCCTGCACCTTCTCCACGGCGAAGTCGAGCTCGGCCGCCGGGTCCGCGCCCGTGAGAATTACCGCGTCATAGGCGTCTATGATCGCCTGGCGGTCATCCGCCTCGTTGACAAAGAAGGTGGCTGTGGCGTACGGTAGGCCGGCCACAAAGGCGCCCAGGTGCGCATCGGTCAGTAGGGCCTCGTCGGCGGCGGCGTCGAGTTGTGCGGGCAGCTCACCAACAATTTTCACCCAAAGCAGACCGGCCTCGGATGACGTGATGAACTTGAGGAACTTCACCGCCGCGTCCATGCGCGCGGGATCTGCCGCGGCCCGCTCCGTAATGCCGTGCGTCCAATACGAGCCAAAGGTGGCCTGGATGCCGTTGTGCTCGGGCAACTCCACCACGCCATAGTTCAAATCGGGTGCTGATGCGGCGATCGTGCCCAGGCGGAACGAACCGTCGATATGGAAGCAGACCTGCCCAGCCAGAAAGCCATCGTGATCCGCGGCAAAGTCGCGACGACCGGTCTGCAACTCGGTCTCGAACTTGAGGAACTGGTTCCA
>JAHDWG010000607.1 GCA_023384495.1 Caldilineaceae bacterium | reverse complement strand
GCCATGGGCACAATCGCATCGCGCACCAGCCGGCTCTCGGCCTGCCAGACCGCCTCGAAGCCCTTTTCCTCGGCGTACTTGACATACTCCATGCCATCGCGAATGGGGTGTTTATCCTGCAAGTAGAGCGCGACACGGGCTTTCGTCTGACCAGCAGCTTGACTTGCCATAGGATCCCTCCCGAGCAGCATGCTTCAAATCGGCCGTCGCTTTGTCGTACACGGATTTCTCTGAATTTCATCCGTGTTCATCTGCGAAATCCGCGTACAATTCATTCCATTTGATAATCGCTTGATCACATCAACTCCGCTGTATTTTCGCGCACCTTCACAATCGCTCGACCGATCTCCTCCATAGCTTCCGGCTCGGCGAGCAGCAGGTTCTGCGTCAGCCAAACGACCTCACGGCAGGCCTGTTCCGCCACCGGGCAGGGGAGGATGCGGCTGTGGGGCGGGGCGAGGGGCGGCTGTTTGTAGAGCGGCTGCGCATAGCCGGTGGAACAGGGGACGCCCTCCGCCCGCAACGCTTCGACAAAGCGTTCACGCGGCAAGCCGCCAAACTTCTTGGGGCTGTAGCGCATCATATAGAGGTGAAAGGCGTGGTTGTCGGCGCGCGGGTCCCAGCGCATGGGGGTCGGACCGTCGATCTCTTCGAGAATCTCGTTGAGACGGCGGGCATTGGCCTGACGGCGCGCCAGTTGCTCGTCCATGCGCTCCATCTGCGCCAGCAAAACACCGGCCTGCCAGCCGGTCAGGCGCAGGTTACTACCCAACATGCCGTGCTCATACCAGGCGCCCGCGGGTGAACGACCCTGGTTGGCAAAGCTCCACAATTTGAGCGCCAGCTCGTCGTCATTGGTCAGCAGAATGCCGCCTTCGCCTGCGGTGAGATTCTTGCTCTGTTGCAGGCTAAACGAGCCGATGTCGCCGTGCGCGCCCATGGGCTGGCCATGCCAACTGCTGCCGTGGGCGTGGGCGGCGTCTTCGAGGATGGCGAGTTCGTGTTCCCGCGCCACGAGCATTAGCTCGTCCATGTCCACCGGCAGGCCGGCAAAATGGACGGGGATGACCGCCTTGGTGCGTTTGCTGATGGCCTTTTCCACCTGCTCCACATCCAGGTTGTAGGTGTCGGGTTCAATGTCGGCGAATACGGGGGTTGCGCCCACCAACCGAACCGCATTGGCTGTGGCGATAAAGGTGTAGGGAGGCACGATGACCTCATCGCCGGGGCCGACGCCCAGCACGCGCAGCGCGGCCTCCAGCGAGATGGTGCCGTTGACCGCGGTAATGCAATGTTTGGCCTGGTGGCGTTTGGCAAAGGTCTGCTCGAACTCATGCACCAGGTCATTGAAGCCGCCCCATTCGCCCGAATCCAACACAGCCAGCACGCGGGCTTTTTCTCGTTCATCCCACTGGGGCCAACGCGGCCACGACGCCGTACGGACGGCGGTTCCCCCATTGATCGCAAGTTTGCTCATGATGGTTCCTTAAGATTCCTTTATGGGTGCGAGGTGACAGTCGCTTTCAGAAGTGACTGTCACCTTGCAAAGTGACTTTGCAATCCGACAGGCTCGCCCTGCCCTCAAACCCCCACCACCGAAAAAGGCACGGGGACAAAAATCAGGATAAAGATCAGAATGACCAGATAGCCGACCCACCGGCGCTTTGAATCCAGTTTCGTCACATCGTCAAGCGGTGGCGGATGAAACGGCCCCACCAAGATAAGAATGAGCGCCAACCAGACAAACCAGCCGGGATAGCCGATCACCTCGAGGAACGGCAGGTAATTTTGCACCGGTTGCAGGCTGGCAATGGCCAGCACCGCCATCACGCCAATCGCCGCTCGATTGATCAGACGGGCGCGATTGCCAAACATAGCAAAGACGGTATGCCCACCATCCAATTGCCCCAAGGGCAGCAGATTCAGGGCCGTGATGAGCAGACCAAACCAGGCGGCCGCGGTGACAGCATTGATAAAGACATCTTCACCTGTTACCGGGTTGGGCAGCCACTTGCCGAAGACAAGATACTTGGCAACCCAGTAAAAGAGACTGTTGCCCTCTACCCAATAGATGCCCGATTCTGGGGGCACCTCCACCGGGCTGGTCATCAGGCCGACAAAGATCAGCGGGATTGCCAGGCAAAGGCCGGCCAACGGCCCCGCCACCCCCACATCAAACAGCTTGCGGCGGTCGGGCACCGGCTCTTTGAGGCGGATGAACGCGCCGAGCGTTCCCAGCGTGATGCCAAAACCCGGCGGAATCGGCAACGGGATAAAGTAGGGCAGCGAGACAGCGAGCTTGTGGCGCCGGGCGGCAAAATAATGGCCAAGCTCATGGGCAAGCAAAATCCCCATGAGCGAGAGCGCAAAGGGCCATCCGCGGATCAGATTGCTCAGCCGAAAGAGGTCAGCGAAGTTGTTGAGTTCGATCTGATCACTGTAGACCATGCCCGTCCACAGCGTGGTGAAGATGGTGGCCACAAAGAGCGCCCCATTGATCCACACACGCGAGCGGCCTACAGGCGCCACGCCGGCCACCACGTGCAACACCACCTGCCGCTCGTCGTCACCATCGGGGCGGAGCAAGGGCGTATAGCCGAGCCGTTTGAGTTCAGCCTGCCAGTGTGGAAAGACAACATGGCTGGGGCGCGCCAACCGGCCACGCACCACCACAACCCCCTCGCGGGCCTGATCCCGCGCGGCTTGCATCGACTCGACAACCAGATCGCGGGCGATGATCGTGCGCACCTGGTCGATCAACCGTTGCGCTTCGGCTGCAGGCACAGCCGGAACCTGACGAAACAACAATGGGCCTTCAGCCATGCCAACATTCCCCAGCAACACGAGCCACTAAAAATCAACAGAACTAAAGGATTAGCGCGCCGAGAACGATTCAATCCATAACAAACTATAGCAAACTTGCGCCAATAGGGCCATTTTACCCCAAAAGTGCAATTCGTGGTATAAACTAGCCAGGCTCGTACGATTGGCGGCACTGGTAGTTGTCTGAAAGTCACGGTTCTGCTGCCGCCGAAACCGTGGCTTTCAACCGAGCTCAGTTTCAGTACTTCACGATTTCCGCTCAAGACGGGTCGCGGACTCGTCGTCGGGCCGCTCCCGGACCGGCCCATAGCACATGAATCGTGAACTACTCAGCTTTGACGTTGTGGCCCAGCAAGTTACAGGCTGGGAAGGCGAGGTCGCACATGAAGACATTGACCCTGGAAGCCGAAGTCACTGCCGATGGCGTGTTGCGTCTGGAGGCGCCGGTTGATTTGCCGCCGGGCCGGGTG
>JAHDWG010000606.1 GCA_023384495.1 Caldilineaceae bacterium | reverse complement strand
GGGGCAGGAATCCCTCTTCGCCCCCTTCAAATACCAACTCGAACTCCACCGATTTGAAGGTGGTCAACAATTTGGTCTTGGGGTTGTACTGGCCGCCCGCCACGTTGATCTGCACCATTTTGAGGTCACGCATGCTGCCCATGCGTTCGATGGTGACGATCTCGCGCGGGAAATTGGCGTCGGTGTCGTAGGCCTCTTCGTCCTTGCTGAAGGGTGGGTCCTCAAAGGTTTCGGGCGGCAGTTCGCCCTCTTCCTGACCCACCGGCACATCGACGGCGGGTTCCTGGGCCGGCCAGAGATCGACGGTGTATTCTTCACCGGGGATGACGCGCAGCCCGGCCAGCCTGACCTCGGCGCCGTGTGGCACACCGATCATGCGGCGCACAACCGGCACATCGGGCAGACCAGGCGTGTTGCCGTAGACATCTACACCGGGCAGGATGTGTTGCACATATTCGACGCCATCGGGGCCTTTGACGTTGATCAACTGCGGTTCGGGCAGGCCAAAGTTGGCCTCAAAGCGCTCGTTGTTCGACGTACCGAGCATGACCGTGATGGGAACTGACACCTCAAAAGACGGCGCTTCGGGCAGCGGGAAGGTCTCGCTGCTGGTGTGGGGGGCGAAGTAAAGGTCGTCGATGGACTCGCTGAGGAGCGTGTCGCCATAGTCCAGGGTTAAGGTGACGATACGCCCTTGCGGGTCGTGGAGGCCGAGGAAGGTCTGGTACGGTTCGGGTACGACTGCGCGCGCCACGCAGATGACCTGCCCGGCGGCGTCATACGCGACCAGCGCGCCGATGTGCCCCTGCTCTTCGCCGTTGCCCATCCAGAAGCCAACGTGGGTCTTGGGCTGGTCGAACCAGAAGGTCATGGGGACGCCGGCGCTGGTGTTGGGTGAGACGGCGTTGTTGGTGGCGACATTGGGCGTAGAACGCGCTTTGGTCGGGTCCGCTTCGCGGTCGGCGTAGGTAATGACACGGGTATCGTCACCAGCGTAGAAATTCAGCCCATAGGTGGCGGCATAGTGGTCGCCGATGACGGCGGCGTCGGGCAGGTCGTCAAAATCGACCAACGCCGGGGCCGGGATCTCACGGTGGTGGCGCAGCGGCGTGCAGGGCTGCGGGCGTTCGCTGCACTGTTCCAACCCAAAGACCACGGCGTTGACAAAGAGGGCGCGGCCCTCCTCGGTCATGGCCTGGGGATAGCCGTTGAAGCCCCATAACTGGTGGCAGCGCTGGGCAATGAGTGGGTGGTGGGTGCTGCTGCCCGGCTCGGTACCCAGCACCGTGACACCGGCGACCGGGTCGGGCAGGTGGATGCCTACCTCAGCGGTGGCCGGGTCATAGAGCTTGAGCGGCGCGGCCAGCAGGCCGGTGAGGTTGTTGGGATGTTGGTAGTAGCTCAGCGAGGGAGCGCCCACCACCGAATCTTGGCTGCCGTGCCAGCCGTTGGGCCAGCCGATGCGCAGCCCCAGTTTGCCAAAGAAGGCATAGCCGCCCTCGCCGATGCCCATGACTTTGCTGCTGCCGGCAATGTGTTCGGCCTGGCCGGGGGCGTTGCCCCAGTTGCTGAGATAGCCGGTATCGTCGCCGATGAGGGCGAGATCGAAGCGGCCAAAGTCGGTGGCCAGCACGTTGTCGAGCGCCACCGGCGTCACCGAAAAGCCCTGCGATTCGAGGAAACCTTTGTAGTCGGCGATGATGGTTTCGGGGGTCTTGGCCGTGTGGACATAGGCGATGTTGCCGGAGAGGGTCGCCTGGGCGCGGCGGGGAGCGCGGGCGTCGAGCGTCTCATCCAGGCCGAGCGTACCCGCCAGGTAGGCCGTCACATCGTGCGGCGGCTCGGTGGAGGCCAGGCCGAAGAAGAACGAGCTGTCGCCCCCACCGGCGCGGCTGCCCACGCAGACGGGCGGGTCGAACATAAAAGTGAGCGTGTCGCCGGTGAGGTCGGCGGCGGCGGGGCGGACATTGCCCAGGCCGCCCTTGACGATGACGAACACGTCATCGGGCTTCTGGTCGCCGTTGTAATCGAGCGGGGTGATGGGGCCAAAGTCGATGCGCAGGTTGGTTACGCAGGACGCGGCGGTGACGCCCACGGCCTGGCGCAGATCGACGCGATAGAGATAGGCGTGGAGTCCCGCGCCGGGTGTGCCTGCTTCGCCCACGGGCCACGTGCGCGACTGCAAAAAGGCGGAACCGGAGGCTCCGGGGGGTGTAAAGTAGTCAGCAAGGTCGCTGACGGTGATGGTGCAGTCGGCGTCGAAAATACAGTTGATGTCGGGGGCGCTCACATCCACAATGCTAAGTGCGGCGGCCGGTGCGCTGGCCGGCGCCGCAGCCAGTGGCTGTGGTGTCAGGACGTGTGAAAGCAACAGCGCACACACGATAGCCAGGAACGCCGAACGGTGAAACAATCGGCGCCACGAAGAGTGAATCATCATCGCTCCTATCCTTTCTTGGGAATCAGGGGGAATTTCTGCGTCTGTGGGGACGATGGAGAGTGCAACTGCGCCCAGTGTAGCAGAGTGGCAATGGGGGGGCGATGATCCGTGGCACAGAGACGGTGTGGTTAAGATCACAAGGATTCAGTCGAGGGGGCTGCGCACGGCGAGCGGCCCCTTGTTGAGCACGTGGGTGTAGATCATGGTGGTCTTGACATCCTTGTGGCCGAGCAACTCTTGCACCGTTCTGATATCATAGCCGGCTTCGAGCAGGTGGGTGGCGAAGGAGTGGCGCAGCGTATGGGGCGTCACGTGTTTGTCGATGTGAGCGGCCTGGCCGGCGCGGCGGACAGCCTTTTGCAGGCCGCCTTCGTCCATGTGGTGGCGGCGAATGGCGTGGCTGCGGGGGTCGACCGAGAGCCGTTCGGCGGGGAAGACATATTGCCAGCGCCACTCGGTGGGGGCATGGGGATATTTGCGGCTCAGGGCGTAGGGCAAATAGACTGCGCCATGACCCTGGGCCAGGTCCTGGTCGTGCAGCCGTTTAACCTCGTGTAGATGTTGTTGGAGGGCTGGGATGAGTCGTTGGGGCAGCAGGGTGACGCGGTCCTCATTGCCCTTGGTGTCGCGCACCAGAATTTGCCGCCGGGCGAACTCCATGTCTTGAACGCGGAGCCGGATGCATTCCATAATGCGCATGCCGGCGCCATAGAGCAACTGGGCCATGAGCTGATAAAGACCGGTCATCTGGTCGAAGAGCCGTTGCGTCTCGTCCTTGGTGAGCACCGTGGGCAGGCGACGGTCTTTGCGGGCGCGGATGGCATCGATGGGGCCGGTTAGCTCCACCTGGAGC
>JAHDWG010000605.1 GCA_023384495.1 Caldilineaceae bacterium | reverse complement strand
GGTCTATGACCAGACCGCACCTGTGGCCGGGCGGTGTGTCGTCGCCCATCCCGACCGCAAAGCCCGGGTCAAGACCGCGCCCAGAGGGCCCCCGTCAAGATGCCAAACGCTGGGCCGAGCGGCTGCTGGCCGACGACTTCAAGCCGGTCTGGGCGCCTCCCCAGGCAGTCCGCGAGCTGCGCAGCCTGCTGGCCTATCGCCAGCGCCAGGTGACGGCACCGGAGTGCCCTGTGGGCGAGGCTCAAGAATCGTCTGCAGGGGCTGCTCCATCCCACCAGATTGTACCCTCGCCAGAGGCCCATGCTTCAGCCAGTCCGGTGCAGCGGGTTGTTGGCCGGCGAGCCAAGGGCTTGCACTCAACAATTGCTGCCCCCTTCCTCTCTATCCGGTGCCTCGCTCTTTCGGCATCTCCGGCTCAACGTCCGTTTGGGAAGCTTTGCTACTACTCTGAAGCATCACAACGCTTAGGATACGCACACCTGCGCTCACCGCTATGTCTGCGACATTAAAGATGCCTGTGCGCACTGGACCAATGCCAATGTGAATAAAATCAACAACCACCCCATCGTACAGCAGCCGATCTGCCAGATTGCCAACTCCACCAGCCAACAGGAGGGCAAACCCAAGGAGCATGGGTGCAGAGACGGCTTTGGCAAACAAGGCATAGCTCAGCAACATCAGCAGCAAGATGAGCACGCTAACCGAGAATAGCCCCACGCGCCACTGCATAGGCAGAGTTGCACCCAAGCCGAGGAACCCACCGGCGTTTAGGCATTCCATCAAACGATATGCCCTTAACCAAGGCAATGCATCCAACCCTGCACAAGCAGCCTGGCGCACATTGCTGGGTGTGACCGTTGTTGCTCCTATGCTCACCAGCGCCTATCAACCGCCTTCTTTGTCGCTTGGCATCGCGCAGGTGGAGACCGCATGGTGCGCACCAGGTCTACTCGCGTATACAGTTCGTAGGTCAGGCGCCCCACTCCCAGTCCAGGTATCCGTTCCGTCTCGCGAGCGATCTCAAGAGCGTCAACGGTATCGCGACGGGGCTGGGGCTCGCATCCCCGTCGCGGTTGCCGTTGGCGCTGGTGCGGTGGCCACGGCGATCGCCGGTCATGCACTATGGCGCCACTTCTGGCGTGCCGTAGCAGAGCGATTCGCTCTACGTGGCGCGGTAGCGCTTAGTCTGGCCGCTATCGATGGCCCGCTACCCTTCGGCGAAATTCTTGATATTGGCTTGGGCTTGGCGACCGCCGTCGAAATTTTTGTCGTGTGCGATGACCTCTGGCGTGATGCAGACCGAATCGCGGCAGCGGAAGGTGCGTAATAGATATAGTCCTGGCCTTTTCCAGCTGCCACAGATGATTCAGTATGAGTGGTGACATGGCCACCGCCATACTGACAAGCGCCGCACTGGGATAGATTACGCTGATACGGAACCAGGCCATCCCTCATGGACCAACCCACCTATCGCAACTTCGATGCTCGCGTCCAGGACCCGCCCGATGGCCAGTCGCCCTGGGTCTGTCACTTCAGGTGTTGAGGTTGGCTATCTGCGCCTGGCTGCACGGAGCAACTTGGGCCGGGAGTTACCCCAGCCGCCGCAATGCATACTTCGTCACTGGACCGACACGCTCGTGGAGCGCAGGGTGGGAAAACGCCTGTTTCAAGCTCTCCTTGACATCCGGCGCCAGATCAGCCAGTTCGCCAATGCAGTCCGCCACTTTGTCGTCGTCCCCCTGCTCGAACGCCTGCTGCATCGCTTGCACACACTGCATGGCCTTGTCCACGTCAGCCGTGGATGCCCGCAACGCAACCGCGGCTGCCAACTTGGTGAATGCCTTGCTCGCGTCCGGCCCACGGTCGCCACCCGGCCGTTCAATCTTGTCGCGGCCGACGAAGTCACCGCCCACGGTCACGTTGCCGGCGACATACGCGCCACCGCCCGTATCGATCTGCTTGTCGCCTAGGGTAATATCTGCTCCCCTTTGGTCGATGAACTGGTCACGCAGGGCCACATTTATGGCATGGATCGCACCGATCGAAATGCGGTCGAGGCTCGCTTGCGGCTGCTCGGCTGCTTCCTGCTGCCAGAACCGCTCGCTGCCCGTGCGCATGAAGAGCACCGGCGCCAGCCACTCGCCAGGGCCCGCTGCCCCTGCAGATTGGCGGGCTGTGGTCTGGCGGGCCAGGGTCACGGCTTGCTCCAGCGGATACTGATTGGCAAGCGCTGCATAGAGCGTCCCCGCAAACGCAGCCGCAGCCGCATCGCTGACCGGCGCCTGCATGGCGACGACCGCGGGCACACCGGCCAGCACCAGAGACTGGGCCAGCCCGCCCCAGCCATCGCCGCCTAGCGCCGTTTCGCACGCGTTGAGCACGACCAGCGCCACGCCCCGGCTGCGCAGCAACATGGCTAGCTTGGCGTCGGCCAGTTCGGCGCTCTGGCCACGCCCGTTGTCCAGCAAGAGCTGACCCGCGCCGGCGCGCTCATCCCACACGCCATGACCTGAGAAATGGAAGAGATGCGGCTTCACTTCGAGCAGCGCCCTGTCCAACGCATCTGGGGTCAGATCGTCAAGGCGCGTGAACGCGGCTCGCCCCGCTCGTTTCGCATCGGCCAGGGCCGCCTCAATGCCATCCAACTCCTTGCCCACCCCCAGCTCGACCTGGTCGGCAGGCGTTGCGCCCGTGAGCAGCATGCGCAGCGGCCCCGCAATCGGCTTGACGCCGTCGGGGATCGCGCCCTCCCAATAGCGCACGACAGCCAAACGCGGGTCTTGCGCCAAGAAGTTTTTGCGCTCCCCATCGTAGAGCAACTCCCAGGGGATGCGCATGCTGTTGGCGTCTGCGCATCCGCTGCGCAGACGGATGCCCCCCGCGCCGGCCGCGGCCCAGCTTTCACGCCACGCCTGCCAGACGGCTGCCGGCAATACTTGGGCGGTGAATTGCTCGGCTACGGCGCGTAGGCGAGCGTCTGGCTCTTCGACCAGCTCCAACGCGGTATAGGACGGCGCTTCCACCTCGCTGGGCGCAACTTCGCCGGCCTGTGAATGGATGACCGCCATGCGCATGTTGTAACCGTCATGGTCGCTAATGCGCAGATCGAAGTTCTCCATGTTCTCCTTCTTGATTGGCGATACTCAACTCAGAATGAAATGCGGAGCCTGAAATGCTCACGCCGAGTCCGTGACTCCTTGAGTTTGGCGCTTTCAGGCCTGCAAGAGGGATGGGGGTGGTCAAATTCTAGAAGAGCCGAGGACAGAATTGAATAAATTGTCGGCAAAGGGCTCATTTTCAAGCCAGTTGG
>JAHDWG010000604.1 GCA_023384495.1 Caldilineaceae bacterium | reverse complement strand
TCTGGTTGCCGCCGCCCACCAGCTGGGCGGGCCTGTTGCTGCTCCCCATCTTGCGAGCGCAGAAGCGAGGGGTGATTAACAAGCGACTCGTTTTGGGAAGCCGCTCTACAGCCAATATAATAGGAATGATAGCACAATCGACTGAAGCTGCCCGCGGTCTATCAAATGGGGAGGAATTTCAATGACGACCGAAACAAAGCCGGCCTATACAAAGCCATCGGATGAGGAGTTGCGCCAGAAATTGACGCCCGAGCAATACAAAGTGACCCAGCACGAAGGCACCGAGGCGCCCTTCCGCAATGCCTACTGGGACAACAAAGAACACGGCATCTATGTGGATGTGGTCACAGGTGAGCCGCTCTTTAGCTCGCTGGACAAATACGATTCAGGCACCGGCTGGCCGAGCTTTACCAGGCCGCTCGAACCCGCCAACATCACCACCCACCTGGATCGCAAACTGTGGATGGAGCGCACCGAGGTGCGCTCCAGGCATGGCGATTCGCACTTGGGCCACCTGTTTGACGATGGCCCTGCCCCCACCGGCCAGCGCTACTGTATGAACTCCGCCGCGCTGCGCTTTATCCCGGTCGACAGGCTCGAAGAAGAGGGGTATGGGGAATACCGGGCGCTGTTCGAGTGACGCTTACCAGGTGACTGTCACCTCTCAGGTGACAGTCACCTGTAACTTATGCCTGCTTCAGGATCGCCTGCAGCCGGGCCAGCACCACCTCATCTTCCCCCTCCTCCAGGGTCATGGGGTTGAGGAAGAGGCCGTCGGCGCCGGCGCGGGCCACCATGATCGACGGCGACCCCGCCTCCAGCCGCTTGACCACTTCGTCGCAGCTCAGCCCGGCGCGTTGGGCGTCAATGACAACCTTGGCGCGCGGCAGGGGCTGTCCTGCTTCGTTGGGGAATGAGCGCTCGGCGTGGATGCCGGGCAGCTTGTTCAACTCGCCGCACCAGCCGGCGACGGTCTCTTCATCCTGCGAGGCGCGGCCTTCGTGGTCGAGCGCCAAGTAGCGCTTGACCGCAGCAAGCAGACCGGCCATCTCCTCTTTGCCCACTTTCATGGGCCGGCCAATGCTGTGGTTGGGGCTGCCGTTGACGCGCATAGCGTCGATCAGATCTTTGCGCCCCACCACCAGGCCCGAAGCCTGCGGGCCGCGTAGGTCCTTCCCCCCGCTAAAGACGGCCAGCGCCGCGCCCATCTGGGTAAAGCGCCAGAGGTTCTCCACCGGCGGCAACTGGGCCGCGGCGTCGACGATGACGGGCACGTTGTGGCGGCTGGCGATCTCGATCACCTGCTCCAGCGGCAGATCGCCGTGGCCCGACATCGCGCCTTGGAACCAGAAGACTGCAGCCGTCCGCTCGTTGATGGCGCGCTCCAGCTCCCACGGGTAGGTGTTGAGCGCCATGCCGATCTCCACCAGCTTGACCCCCACCTGGCGCACGGCGTGGTCATAGCCATTGCGGTGCGACTTGTGGACGATCACCTCGTTCTTGAGGCCAGCGGTATCGGGGAGGCGTGCAATGGCGGCAGGGTCGCTGCCGGCCACACAGGCAGCAGTCGCCAGCACCAGGCCGGCTGCCGCGCCGGTCGCCACATAGGCGGCTTCGTTGCGGGTTAACTCGGCCAGCTTCTCACCGATGGCGCGCTGTAGATCATCGAGATTGACAAAGTGTTTGGACGCCTCCAGCATGGCCTCCAATACCTCGGGCGGCATGATCGAGCCCCCCAGGCGCGTCAACGTGGCGCTGGCGTTGATCACCGGGCGAATGCCCAGTTCATCGTAGATGCTCATCGAACTATCCTTGCAGTGTGGAAGGAAAGGGACAAAAAAACGTGGTGCGTGCGCCTGCTTTGCGGCTCGCCCCGTCCAGCTATCAGACGCAGGCAAAGCTCGCTCGCCAAGGGAACACGCACCACGCGCTACTTCGCTACGCTGGCGCCTTCTCGGGCAACACCAGGTCACACGCCTCCGCCGGCATCCAGTGGGCGTCCTGGCCGACCCACTTGACATTGCAGCCGATCGGGTTGGTCAGCGGGGTGCTGATCGGCTTGCCGGCCAGGTGCTCTTCGAGCGCCTGCGCCAGGTTGTTGACCGTCATCTTGGCCGTCTCGCGCGGGTTGTCCACCCCGCGGCCGGTGTAGACGAGCTTGCGGTCCTTGTCGAAGACGTAGAAGTGAGGGGTGCGCAGCGCGCCATAGGCCAGCGCCACCTCCTGTGATTCATCATAGAGATAAAGCCACGGGAACTTGTGCTGCTTCATGCGTTCGACCATATGGGGGAAGTCGTCGTCGGGGTTGGTTGCCTTGCTGTTCGAGTTGATGCCCACAAACTTGACGCCCTGGGGCGCAAAGCGCTCAGCGGTCTGCCGGGTCACCTCATCCGAACCGATGACATAGGGGCAGTGGTTGCAGGTGAAAAAGACCACCAACACCGGCGCGTCGGCATAATCCGCCAGCGAGTAGGTATTGCCATCGGTCGCCGGCAGCTTGAAATCCGGCGCTTTCTCACCAATCTGCAATGTAAAGGCCATGCTGCAACTCCTTTCAGTTTCTCTTACTCCGAGTGCGAAGAACGAAGCGGGGGCGCCAAACGTTGGGTGTCAAATGAGGAAACATATTGTTCCCCCCGATGTTTGACGCACCACGTTTCACGCATCCCATCCTCACTATTTAATCAGAATTTCCGACAAGGGGCAAATAGCTCCACGGGGTGAGCGCCGGCGCGGTGGGTGGTGGGCCAGAGACCTCTATGATGCGGTAGATGGCGGCGTCGGCGCGGCCTGGCTGGCCGAGCCGGGCGACAAAGAGTTCGCCGGCGCCGTTCTCACCAAAGGTGCTGGGGTTGCTCATGCCCAGGGCGCCATGTTTGTTGACAACCCACTCCTCCTCATCGTTGCGGATCATGCTCCAAAAACTGCTCGACCCCCAATCGGCAAAGATGTAATGGCCTACCATCTTTGGGTATTGTGCCCCGCGATAGACAAAGCCGCCGGTCACCGACACCCCTTCATCGCGCCCGTATTCAAAAACAGGGTCGGTCAGTTCGGGGTTGGCGCACTTCTGAGGTGGCGTCTCCACAGGAAAGAGATAGCTGCCCTCGCACCGCCGCCAGCCGTAGTTGAGCCCTGGCGTGTTGGGCGGCTCCACATTGATCTCCTCCCAGGCATCCTGCCCCACATCGGCAATGTAGAATTCGCCCGTCTCGCGATCCACGCTAAAGCGCCACGGGTTGCGCAGCCCAGAGGACCAGATCTCGGCGCGCGTGTTGGGGTCACCATCGTCGGCATAGGGGTTGCCGGGCGGGATTGTATAGG
>JAHDWG010000031.1:15555-30632 GCA_023384495.1 Caldilineaceae bacterium | reverse complement strand
CTGTGTAACTTAAATAGTTTGATGTCTTCCGTAGGGACCGAAGTACGGCAAACGATAGGTTTCCACTGAACAAGATTGATTCTGCCGTACCGTTCGGTTGAGCTCGGGTGCCCCATTAGACGCGAAGCCTCATGCCCCTACAAAAATGTCGAAAGATTTAGGCTACACTGTATTTAGCCTACGAGCAATCGTCTCCTTGACAACCTTGGCATCCGCCGGCAGGTAGACGGGCGGGTTGGCAAACCGGCTTTCCACTTCGGCCAGCTTATCTTCGTGGTAGCCGACTTTGAAGCTGGTGAATTTTAGACCGTGCGCTGTGCTGATGATCACAACCCGATCACTCGCCTTGATCTCCCCCCGCTCAACTAATTTAAAGAGCGTGGCCAAGGCGACACCGGTATGGGGGCAGGTGTACATGCCGGTGAGATCGGCCATGGCCGCGGCATTGGCCAGTTCATCTTCGCTGGCCTGCTCGACAATGCCATTGGTCATCTGAATGGCCTGCACCGCCTTTTCATAGCTCACCGGGTCGCCAATTTGAATGGCCGAGGCCAGGGTCGTGTTGGCTTGCAAAATGGTCTTTTCAGCAAAGCCGTTGCAGTAACTTTGGTAGAAGGGGCTGGCCTTTTGGGCTTGGGCCGCCACTAGGCGCGGCATCTTGTGGATAATGCCCAGATCAAGCAACAGCTTCAACCCTTTGTAGAGCGCACTAATATTACCCAAATTTCCCACCGGAATGACAATCCAGTCGGGCGCCTCCCAGTCAAACTGGCGCACGATTTCAATGGCAACCGTCTTCTGTCCCTCGACGCGAATGCTGTTCATCGAGTTGGCCAGGTAGATACTCTGGTCCTGCGTTACTTCTCTGACCACACGCATACAGCCGTCGAAGTCGGTGTCGAGCGCCAGCACATGAGCGCCATTGGCCACCGGCTGCACCAGTTGCGCGGTGCTCACCTTGCCGCTGGGCAAAAAGATAATCGCCGGAATGCCGGCACAGGCCGCGTAGGAGGCCAACGCGGCGCTGGTGTCGCCGGTGCTGGCGCAGGCGACGGCACGGACAGAACTGCCGTCGGCCATCATCTGTTTCACTACGCTGACCAACACCGTCATGCCCAGGTCTTTGAAGCTGCCGGTGTGGCTATTGCCGCAGAGCTTGATCCAGAGATCATCGACGCCGAGCTGCCGGCCCAATCGTTCGGCCCAAAAGAGATTGGTGTTGCCCTCGTACATGCTGACCACATTCTCGTCGCGCAGGTCGGGCGCTACCCACTCGCGCATGCCCCACACACCGCTGCCATAGGGCCACTCGGTCGTGCCCACGCGGCGATCCAGCAGCGCTCGCCATTCGGCCGGCGAGCGCTGGCGCAGCGCCTCCAGGTCATGATGGACTTCGAGCAGCCCGCCACAGGTGGGGCAGGTGTAGATCACATCATAGAGCGAGTATTCGCCCGGGCAGCCGCGGAAGCAGCGAAAGTGGGCCTGAAAGGGGAGCGGAGGCGTCTGTGCCGTCATTGCCTGTTGTCCTTGCCGTGCATCGTCGTCGCGAGCTGTCGCCGCGGCCCAGCTTGCCGGGGCTAAACGCTCATCGGCGATAGTATGCGTTGTCGATGGGGCTGGTGTCAAATCGTGCGGCGGATCACAACAAGAAGCGGATGATGGCAAACATATCGCCATCATCCGCTTCTGAAAATAGTACAGAACAGCGCAACACAGAGAACGCAGAGGGAGCACAGAGAACACCGAGAAATACGTGTTGGTTTATTCTGCGGACAAAGCCCTCTGTGTCCTCCGCGTCTCCTCGGTGTGCTCTGTGTTCCTGCTGTACCCCGCCATTTTCATTGGTATGGGTGACCGCAGGTCCCTGCTGTGCAACAATGGTTGAAACCATTCTTGCCGGCTGGCCCAAGCGGGTGAATCACCGCCGCGCAATGGGCAGATAAAGGAGATGCATCAGGCCAGATTCGCCGGTCTCGTCATCGAGCGCGCCGGGCTGCGGCGTGCCGCGGCCCTGGCCCCAAATGCTGGCCACACGCACGTCCGTTGTCGGCACAATGCAGATATAGGCCATCCCTACTGAATCCTTGGCATTGATCCCCCAGACTGCCTCAAACGGGACATCGAAGATGAGGTTCTGCACCATGGTCTGGTTGTCGATGGTCTGGTAGGGATTATCGACATCGCCATCAGCCACCCATGCATTGATCCGATTGTCATCGTCGTCATCCAAAAGCACCGCGCCGATGCTCAGCCCTGGCCCGATACGTCCAAAATTGAAGAGATTCTTCACTGCCGGCACAAACTGGCAATCACCCGAGCAGGCCCAGACGCGCTCGCGGTTGTCGGGGGCGCTGTAGATCTGCTGGCCGCCGCTTTCTGTCCCGGTTTCGAGCGCAAAGCGGAAAGGCGCCAGCCGTTTGACCACGAAAACGTCATAGCCGTCGGGTAATGCGAATTGGCCGGGGCCTTCGCCCAAGTAGGTAATCTCGGGCAGCACCAGCGCGCCGCCAAAGTCCACCGGGCAGACCGTCGCCAGCGGGACGCCATAGTAGTGACTGGGGTCGGTGGCGGTGACAGTCTGGCTGGGCGCCAGCGGTTCAGCGACGGTCTGCGCCGTCACCGTCGCCACATTGGCGTATTGCCCATGATTGGCCACGCCGCTGGCGGTACAGGTCATGCGCTCGCCCACGGCCAGCGTAGTCTGCGGGCAGGTGATTGTCCCCTCCTGGTCATCGACCAGCGCCACATCGACTAGGGGCATGTCACCCGTATTCTCGATTTCATAGCTCCACACCACCGGCTGCCCGACCTGGATCAGGGGGCCTGTGGGGAAGTCAGCATCCTCGCCATTGGTCTGTTTTTCCAGGCTGATGGCGGGGTTGACTGCGGCCTCATAGACATATTTGACGTTGATCTGCGCTGAAGTCAGGGCCGTGTAGTTGAGCGCCAGATTGCCGGCGCCGCTGCCGCTGGCGGTTGCCGTAGCCCGCATAGCCAACTGCACGTTGCCTGACCCTAGAAACGGCGCCAAATCGGCCGGATCGCTAAGCACCTTCACATTCGAGACATCCGCCGCCATCAGATTATTGAACGCGCCGCCCGATACGCCATTGAAGTCGAGCACCCCGTCAAATGCCTGCAACTGTTTGGAGCGAATCGCGGTGGGGCTGGCGCTGGCCAACGGCGCCCCGCCCGGCCCTGTGAGCGCGAGGGTCGCCACCATCTCGGTGGTCACAACACTGGGTTGGTTATCCAGGCTTTCAAACTGAACCGCCCCCCGCAGGCGCCCAGAGAACGAGATCTCGACACGCTCCAACTCGCCCAAAGTCGAGTTGAACTTGGGGATGGAAATCGTCTGGACAAAGTCAGTCTCGGTCAGAGGGATGCTTTGTGTATATTCCGTTTCAGCTGCCCAAGCGCTTTGCGCCGTCATCAGCGCAAAGAAGATAGCGCCGATAAGGCCAGCCAGCAGCCCTACCCACAAACGTCGCGGTGCAGAATGACCGGTGGGACCGGATTGCCGATAGTCCATTGTCGATATCATGTTAGTCATACCTTATTACTCCTGCCTTCTACTGTGCCATCCGTGCGGGTTGACTTGCCGGTTGAAGAGCAATCGCACGCCGACCTGTTACGTCGACTAAAAATGTCTCTACAATAAATGTTAATATTACCTACGACAATATGACGGCTTTTATACGAAAAAGGTACGAGTTCCTTCTATGAATAATGACGTATTCACTACATTTATCGTTCCGTGAATGGGAGTTCCTTCGCATAAATTTGCAACATCGACCAATTGCAGAAGTCACACAGCGCGGGGCGTCGCCGCCAGGGGTGGGCAAAAAGAAAGACAACGGCGGAGACGCCGTTGTCTTTCGAATTTTGCCTAAACTTTCGCCCGAGAGCCGGGCCCTACCTTCTATCCATGCCCGATCCGTGTGCGATTGGCTCACGTGTGGAATTCAACGCCGGTTTCCTTGCACCAGCGGTAGATAGAGCACGCCGGCGTTGGGATGAATGGGCTCATCGGTTTCACCCAGCGCATTGGGCGGCGGGTTGCAATAGTGGCTGGGGTCGGTGTCACTCAAATTGCCGGCGCGCACGGCGCCAATGTTGGCGTAGGTATTGCGTTCTATGCCTTCGTCATTGGCGCACCCGCTGACAATGGTTACATTTTGGGCGGTTTGCAGGTCGAGCGCAATGCCCGTCGCCACATAGCGCCACACTTCACCTGGCGAGAGCACCTCGTCGCCGTCATCGCTTTCCGGGTCAAAGATCGGTGTGACCCCGGCCTGGTCGTCGGTCACGCTGATCTGCGCCAAGTCGAAGGCAATGTTCCCCGTATTGGTGATTAGATAGGTCCAGGTCACCGCCTCTCCGGCGCGAATCACAGGCACGTCCGCACCATTGGGGTCGTCTGCGTCGGCGCCATTCGTAAGCTTCTTGATGACGATCCCCGGTGATGGCGGGTTGCAATAGTGGGCCGGGTCTTCATCCTGGGCGCCGGGCGCCGTCACGGCGCCGATGTTGCGATAAGTGGCGCGATCGCCAGGGACGGGCAGACTGTCGGGGTTGCAGCCCGAGACGACAACAGTGCCCGGTGCGGGCGCGGCCAGCGTCTGCACAATGTCCGACGCCCGATAGATCCAGGTTTCGCCAGGTGAGAGCACCTTGTCGCCCCCCTCGTCACTGAGCGGATCGAAGAGCGGAACAATGCCCGGTTGGCTGTCGGTGACAACCACGTCGTCCAGCGCAAAGGGGATATTGCCGGTGTTGGTGACCCGATAGAGCCAGTTGACCGTGTCGCCCGGCGTCAGCTGGGGCACATCGGGGTCGTTCGGGTTGTCGGCGTCGTTGTTATTGACCAGCTTCTCAATATCGATGCCCGGCTCGGGCGGATTGCAATAGTGGCTTGGGTCAAAATCGGTCAGGCTGTCAACGAGGACGACGCCAATGTTGCGATAGGTGGCGCGTGGCAGCCCGCTGCCATCGGGGTTGCAGCCTGGCACAATAACGGTGTCGACGCTCGGCGTGAGCAGGTTCTGCGCCGGCAGCGTCGCCTGATAGCGCCACACTTCCCCTGGCGCCAGGAAGCCATCGCCGTCGCCATCATCCACCAGCACTGGCGTCACGCTTGGGTGCGAGTCCGACACAAACACGCTTGCTTGAGGGTAGGAGATGACGCCGGTGTTGGTCACCAGGTAGGTCCACGTCACGGTGTCGCCCGGGGCGATCTGGGGCACATCGGGGTCATTGGGGCCATCAGCGTCGGCGCCGTTGGTCAGCTTTTGGATGGTGATCCCTGGCCCGGGTGGATTGCAGTAGTGGCTTGGGTCAGCATCGGACAGTTCGTTGACCACCACTGAACCCACGTTGCGATAGGTGGGCCGGCTGATGGAGGTGCCGGTTGGGTCGCACCCGGGGACGATGGTGGTTCCGGTCGATGCGTTGTCTAGGTTCTGCGCCGGCAACGTTGCCGTGTAGATCCAGGTTTCTCCGGGGGACAAGATGCCGTCGTTCCCTGCGTCGCTGCTGGGCACAAGCTGCGGAACAACACCCGGATGGTCGTCGGTGACGACAATATCGGCCTGTGCAAAGGGGATCGAACCCGTGTTGCGGACGAGATAGGTCCACAGTACCGGTTCGCCCGGGGCAATTTGGGGCACATCGGGGCCGTTGGGGTCGTCGGCGTCGCGGCCATTGGTGAACTTTTCGATATCGATGCCAGGCGACGCGTAAAAGTAGGTGACAGCCACCACTACCGAGGCCGCCTGCGCCCGTAAAAGCGCGCTGAGATTGCCCGGCCCGCGAATGAACGAGATGCCCAGCGCCTCGGCGGGCACGTTGACGAGACCGGTTCCCACAAACGGCGCAACATCGAGCGGCGCAATCAGGGTCAGCGAGATATTCTTTGTGTTGGAGATGGAGAAGGTACGGCCGGAAATGCCGCCAAAATCCAAGACGCCGTCAAAGGGGGGAACCAGCTCGACGCGTGTGGTGGAGGGGATGCTGCGCACCAGGTCGCCGTTGGGGAGGACGACGCTAATGGTCACGCTGTGTGTGGCGGAGATGATGGCCGCGGTGGGGCCTGTATTTTCATACTGCACATCCCCCTGGACGAACCCCTCCACGGTGAGCTGCACTGCATTAAGCGTGCCCAGCGCCGGGTCAAACTGGGGGAGGGTGAGGTTGCCGCTCCAGTTGGTGGCTGAAATCGGCCCCTGACGGCAATCATCAGTAGGTGAAGGGGGGAAGGCCGCACAGTATGTGACATCGGCGGCAAACGCTGCGCCGGTCGTCGCAACCCAAATCCCCAAAGCCGTTAGCAGCGCCCCGAGCAGCCGAACTGATTGCGCGTGTGTCATGGTCACATCCTATTATGAAAACTAGTGTAGACGCAACAAGAGAAGAGTTCTTTGTGGTCGACAGTGCAGTGCGAAGGCTGTGGGTTGGTTCGATGCGGCCATTCAATGGCCCAGAGCCGCCAGAGCGCGCAACCGCATCCGCGCTGACAGAAGCGGTCGACCGCCTGGCGCCCCATATTATACAGCATTATTTGGATATTGGCATCTTGCAAAAATGCGCTGCGCACAAAGTGCGGATAGTACGCAGCAGAGAAGTGTGGGGTTGGCCGGCCAACAACGGTTGCCCCCTGCGCCAAAGCAGCAGGGGTGACAAGGCGCCTTGAAATCGAGGGCCTGGTCACCCCAGTTGCACGCCGTGTATGCGGCTATAACGCTTTGCAATACCTTATCGCCTGTTGTTCATGATGGCGGGCAGGAGAAGCTGGATGCGGCTCGTTTGGTCAGCCGTTGCTGCATTTTGGCTGGCGCCCGCAACCGCCCACTGGACCCCATTGTAGGCTACACAGATATGGACAATGCCAACCGAATCAACGGCAAAGTAGCTCCAGTTGGCGGCAAAAGGCGCCTCAAATGTCAGGAATTGAGCCATGGTCTGCTCTTCAATGGGGATCTCGGTGAATTCCCCATCGACCTCGCCAATCCACTTGTTGATCCGGTCATCGACATCGTCATCAATGACCGCGGCGCCGATTGTGATCCCCGCGTCGATAAAGCCAAGCTCCACGGGTCCATCCAGATGGGCGACAAAATTGCAATCACCGGCGCATGCCCATATGCGTTGGCGCCAACTGCCATCCATGCCCCGGTTGTCGTAGACGCGGCGACCATCGGGCAGGACTGTGCCCGCGTCGTTTTCAAAGGCAAAGGGCAACCCCACCGTTGCGCGGCGCTTGACTACAAAGGTCTCATAGCCCTCGGGCAGCACAAAGACGCCGGCGCGCGCCCCCAAGAAAAGCACCGACGGCAACACAGCTCGGCCCTCCGTATCCAAAGGACAATGGGCGAGCAGCGTAGCAACATAGCTGCTTGGATCGGTCGCCGATACGGTGCGCGGTAGGTTGACGCCGTCGTCGGGTGTGCGCGCCGTCACGGTTGCAACATTCGTATATTGCCCGGGTTGCGCCCCGGCCGCACTGACCAGGGTGCAGATCATCGATGCGCCTGCGGCTAACTGGCTGCTCGGACAATCGATTGGTCCCTCCATATCATCCACCAACGTGATGTCGACCAAATCAATCGCGCCTACATTGGTAACGACATAGGTCCAGGTGACCGGGTCGCCCACTGTGAGCAAGAGACCGGGGGGATCGTCGGCGTCAACCCCATTGGTGAACTTTTCCATCGCGATGGCGGCAGCCTCGTAGAGATAGGTCACCGTAACGTGGGCGGACACCTGCGTGAGATAGTTGAGTGCAAGGTTGCCGGCGCCTTCGCCATTCGCGAGGCCAATGGCGCGGATGGGGAGCTCGAGCGTCCCTTCGCCGGCAAAGAGCGCCAGGTCGGTGGGCGAGGTGAGCCGTTCGCCCTGCGCAATGTCAATCGCGACCAAAAACGGAAACGAACGCCCCGATGCGCCGCCAAAATCGATCTGACCATCGTAGGGGCTTACCGCCGCGTCAACCGAGGTCAACGGCACGGCCTTGAGGATGGCGGAGCCATCGGGGCGCTGAAGATCCACATTGGCGGCCATGCCGATGGTCACAACTGCCGATTGAGCGTCCAGACTCTCGAACTCGGCTTTGCCTTGCAGGCGCCCATCTAGCTGAAACTCTACGCCCGTCAAGATGCCGATAGCCGGGTCAAACTTTGGAAACGAGAGCGCACCCTCCCAGTCGGTCTGGTTCATGCCAATCGTATCGGTGTAAACCTGGCGCGATGCGGCATAGGTGGTGGGCGCGGTGAGAACCGCCAACACCGTATACGCAGCAAACAATAGACCGATCTTCAGCAATGTCTTCATGGAGGTCCTCCTGTGGTGTGGGCGGTTGGTCCAGCGTATTCGCTCACCATTCGCCTTGGGCGTCAATGCAGAGAGACAATGGGTGTGATGGTTGTGCTACGCAGCGCGGGTGCATGATTGAGCGCATGCGATATGGCGTGCTGAACGTGCGTTAATAGGCTTTGGACGATTATAGCGCCGTATGAGACGGAATCCACCTACCAAACGAAACTGGTTCCCTCCGATGCGCGGACGAAGCCTGGACGAAGGGGAGTTGGCGCTGCGAGCCTGATTGCCCAATGTCCTATGAGTATACACAATTGTCGTAGAAGAGCCAAGAATGGAACCAAACAATGAAATTATAAGCTTGATATACAATTTAGAATGACATGATTTCGTGAATTTTATATAATAAAAAACCATTATTTGGATCTTTTCCTCCTAAACATTCGTTGTGGGTTCACTTTTCTCCATGTTCGAGGCCAGGGGCGCTGGTTGGGGAAAGCATCTGTGTGGCCCCCCAATCTAAGAGGCCCCATGCGACCGCATCGAATTCATGCCCCAACGCCGGCATCGGCGCTGGGGGCAGTTTTGTTGGCAGCCCCTTCGTCGTGATCGGGCAGGGCTTGCTCCACGTAAAGCGCGTCATCCTCGCGCCGAGCATGGAGATAAATTGGCCAAACCAGATAATGCTGAAAGTGCGAAAGCCGGTCGTGTTGTGTGTTGAAAACATGGTTGCGCCTCATCGATCATGGATATGCTGAAAAACAAAAAGCGCAGACAATCGGGTGACGTACCCAGCCGTCTGCGTTGCGAATTGGCCTATCCTGCCGCCACCTTTCCTATGTAAACTCCATGTTATGTAAAGATGCATGTAGAGATGCGTGAGGAGGTTGCGGGAAGGCTCGATTGTGCGTTGTGCGCCAGTCAAAAAGCCGCAGCACTGAGGCAGTGCGCTGCGGCTTTGACGATAAATGATGCTCAGATATGGCGGCAAATGTAGGGCCCACCATCTCTCAATAGCGGGTCAGCGCGCCGATCTTGCCATGTGCGGCTAGCCCGTCATGTTTGTCAATCAGCGTTACCCCAATACCCTGCGCCATGGCGCGGCGGACCACACTGTCCACCGCGTCGGGCAGGG
Source organism: Caldilineaceae bacterium (assembly GCA_023384495.1). GTDB lineage: Bacteria > Chloroflexota > Anaerolineae > Caldilineales > Caldilineaceae > CFX5. The sequence goes on along the minus strand of JAHDWG010000031.1, from coordinate 21,184 downwards.
GTTGGACTCGCCCGCTCTGTAGTTCGCTCTGCTCGTTGAGTTCAAGCAGAATATGCCCGCTTTCCACAAAGCGATAGGCAGGTTGAGCATAGTCGGCGAGCACCACCACGTGTTCGGCGCGCCCGCTCTGCACCGCGGTGAGCGTGTCGGCAAGCCCCAACACAGCCGGCCCACCTCGATTGGCCTCGGCCAATACCGAATCGACAAGCGCAGCCTGTTCGGCCTGCTCGGCTTGCTGGGCAATTTCCACGGCTTTGTCGCCAATTTCGGTCGGTGTGGCGTTGGCTTTGGCATTGATTCGCCCGACAATCAGCGAACGGAGACCGGCGCTCAGCAAGGCTTTGAAGGCGGCCACATTTTTCTCGGTGCCGGCAAGAATCAGGCGTCGTGTGCTGGTCTGCCGATAGAACCCTTCGGCCAATTCGGCGGCATCCTGGAGGTTTTGGCGCGCTTGACCAGCCTCGCGCCGCTGGTAACGCGATGCCGCCCAACCGCCAGCTTTATGCAATTTGATCGTCTCGCCCAAGTGTCCCTCAACGGCCTCCAGATTGCCCATGTTGAACAGATAGAGGCGGGCGCCCTCTTGGTCCACCTGGATGACGCCGTAGCGCTCGTAGATATCAATCAGCCGGGCGAGTTGACGCACGTGGGCGCGATGGGCCACAAAGACGTGGTCTTCCACGGGCACCTGAAGACTCTGCGCCCACCAGAAGTCATGGGCGGTGCAGCTAAAGAGCACCAGGCCACGCCCCTGCCGGTTGAAGCCTGTGTCCACATATGACTGCACCCGTTTCACATCGGCTGCTTCGGCGCCGGACGCGTTGCCAAGAAGGCTGCGTAAGGCGAGTTTGTACTGCTCGACAGTGCGCTGTTGGGGGTCCACATTGAGGTAGACGCTGAGGACAGGGTGATCCGTACTTTCAAATCCTACCAGCGGACGGACATCGATCTCGGTAACCATTGAACCCTCCTTTCACTGGATAGCTTTGGCGGCGGAGTCAATTACCGGAGTGCTCTATTTGAGTCGTTGGCGGAATGCCTCTGTGAGCGCGGGCAGCACCTCAAAGAGGTCACCGACGATCCCGTAGTGCGCACGCTCAAAAATTGGCGCGTCCCGATCCTTATTGATGGCCACGATCATCTTGCTTGCGCCCATGCCGGCAAGATGCTGAATCGCGCCGCTGATGCCTGCGGCAATGTAGAGGTCCGGGCGGACGGTCTTGCCGGTCTGGCCCACCTGGTGCTTATAGGGGATGTAGCCGGCATCCACCGCGGCGCGGCTTGCGCCGACCGCGGCGCCCAAGACGCCGGCCAGTTCGGTCACCAACGCAAAGCCCTTGGCCGGGTCTGCCGCTACCCCGCGCCCGCCCGACACAATAATTTTGGCGTCGGTTAGGCTGACTTCGCCGCTGTCGGTGACGCGTGTTTCGAGCACCTGCTCTGTGGCCTGCCCTGCCTCGAGCGCAAACGATAGCGCTTCCACGTTGCCTGCAGTGGCGCCAGCGACTGGCGCCGCAAACGCACGCGGGCGTACACTCAGCACCTGCATGGCGCTTTCGAAGTGGACATCGGCCAAGATATTGCCCGAATAGAGTGACCGCACGGCAACCAACTTGCCGGCTTCAACGCGCAGGTCCACAATGTCGGGGGCAAGCCCTGCGCCCAGCCGGCAAGCCACCGTGCCGCTGAGTTCTCGCCCGCGCGTGGTCGCCGCCATCATCAGCACCGTGGCGCCCGCTGCAGCAACCGCCTGTTCGACCGCGGCGGCATAGGCGCTGAGCCGATAATCCGCCAGTTGCGGGTCGGCCATCGTCAGCACGCGATCGACGCCCAGGGTCTGCGCCCCGGCCGCGATTGTATCCGTCTCGGCGCCCAAGACAAGCGCACACACGGGCGCGCCCAGCCCTTCTGCCGCAGTTTTGGCGGCGCCCAATGTTTCCCAACTGCTTGCCACGGGCTCACCATTGACCTGCTCAATCCAAACCAATACAGCCATCATTCACTCCCTAATGCTTTTTTTGACAGCCCAGTTGCCCCTCTATCTCAATGATTCGGGCCTTGTGGGTGCGCTCACAAACTGGCTCTCGACGGGCCGGCGCACGCATGGCGCATGGCCCTGCCCTAGATCACCTTATCGGCCAGGAGCGCATCCGCCAGCTTGGCAGCTTTCTCTTGCACCGCGCCGCCGTCGATGATCTGCACCTCGGTGCGGCGCACTTCCGGCTTGCGGATGTTGGTCCACCGGGTGGTGGGGGCAGGCGCGGTCATGCCCAACTCGGCCAGCGTCACCGTGGGGATTTGGGCGCGGTTGGCTTTGCGGATGCCCATAAAGCTGGGGTAGCGCGGTTCATTGATCTCTTTGGCGACACTGATCACCACTGGCAAAGGGGCCTTCACCGTCGCCTGTACGCCATCGAGCTGTCGCTCCACCGTGATGGCGCCATCGGCAATGTCAACAACCTTGACGACATTTGTCAGCAGCCCGTAGCCCAGGTTGGCCGCCACGCCGGCAAAGACGGCGCCGCTGTTGTCGTCAACGCTCTGCCTGCCCGTCAAAACCACATCGACCGGCCCTTGCGCCCGGAGCGCGGCAGCCAGCGCGGCGGCGGTGGCCCACAGATCGCCCGCGCGAAGCTCGGCGTCATCGACCAGCACAGCCTCGGGGATACCCATGGCGATGGCATGTTTGAGCGCGTCGACCGCGCCAGGCGCGCCGGCTGAAATGGCGATAGCTTCCCCGTCAAACCGCTCGCAGAGCAGAATGGCTTCCTCCGCCGCAAACTCATCCCACGGGTTGATGACCATGGTGGCGTTGACCGCGCCGCTCTGCACGTCATCGGCGCTCACCTTGGGCAATTCAGCCGTATCGGGCGTCTGTTTGATCAGTACGACAACTTTCACTGCTACACCCCCTTAGAATTTTCGGTCTACGATTTCGAATTTGGCGGGTGGAGCGCATCGGCGGCTCACCACTCATCACTCTTCAGTATAGTTTACTGGGTTTCCCGCCGGTTGGCTATTTGTTGTGTGGAAGTTTTGCGTATAATGAGTCAACAATCAAATCATCTCAAAATCGGTTGTGGCTTTGGCCCTCTTTCCACCGAAATATATGTTTGGCTCAGAGATTTTGAGATCAACTCTTGGCGATGACATATAGCTACTGGCTCTTTGTCGCGGCCACATTGGCGCTGACAGCGGCGATTGGCTACAATACCTATCTCTCAGCGCAGTTGTTGCGACGATGGCGACCGACCCGCAACCTGCTGTTGATGCCCGGCGAAAATCTGTTGCGGCTGGCGCTGATCGGCCTCTGTATTGGGCTGGGTTGGCTTAGCGGGCTTCCCCCAGCAACGCTGGGTTGGGTGTGGCCAGTGACGCCCGTCATGCTCTGGCGCGGGCTGCTGTGGGGTGGCGTGCTGGCCTGCTTCTTCGCCGGCTCCACGCTCTGGATCGTGCGCCGCACCGGCGATCGCTTCTATTCACCGGTGGTGGTCGAAGCCATTGCGCCGCGCAACCGGCGTGAATTGTGGCTGGTCTGCCTGGTGATGATTCCGGTGGTTGTGCTTGAAGAACTGCTCTTCCGCAGCCTGCTTTTGGGTGGCTTCACGCCGGTCGCGCCCGCGCCGCTGTTGGCGATTGGCTGGAGCGTACTCTTTGGTCTGCTGCATAGCCCTCAGGGCATTTGGGGTATGGCCGGCGCCGCGTTGGGGGGCGCGCTGCTCAGTTGGCTCTTTCTCGATACCGGCGTGCTCGCTATCCCCTTGATCGCACATTACGCCACCAATCTCATCCAGGTGGGGTTGGCTATGTATATGCGGCGTGATGGGGATCGCCCACTGGCTGGCCAGCACAGCGAGTGATTCCACATGCGCAACGCACAATGGTTGGTGCGTGGAATTACTCTGGGATCAACTATAATGACGCCGAAATGACGCGAACTATCGTTCCAAAGGCAACACAAGGAAGTCACGATGTCTACAGCATCTCTGCATACGCCGCCGGGCTTTCAGCCCGCATCTCGCGTGCGTGGCTTTGGCACCACCGTCTTTACGGAATTTACCGCGCTGGCGCTCCAAAACAATGCGGTTAACCTGGGCCAGGGCTTCCCCAACTTTCCCGCCCCTGACTTTGTCAAAGAAGCCGCGCAGCAGGCAATCGCCGCCGACCTCAACCAATATGCCCGCGCCGCCGGCCACCCACGGCTGGTGCGGGCGCTCGCCGCCGCCTATGGCCCCCTTTTTGGCAGAGCGCTCGACCCCTTGAGTGAGATTGTCGTCACCGTGGGCGCCACTGAGGCCATCTTCGCCACCATGCAGGCGCTGGTTGAGCCGGGCGATGAGGTGATCCTCATCGAGCCGTTCTACGACAGCTACCCCGCCTCGGTGATCATGGCGGGGGGAGCGCCCGTCTATGTGCCGCTGCGCCCACAGGGCGATGCCGTACGGGCAGTGGATTGGGCGCTGGATATGGACGAGCTGCGCGCCGCTATCTCGCCCCGCACGCGCCTGCTAGTGATCAACACACCGCAAAACCCGGTGGGCAAGGTCTTTACGCGGCAAGAGCTGACCGAGATCGCCCAACTGGCGCAGACGCACAATCTGTTGGTGCTCAGCGACGAGGTCTATGAGTGGATGGTCTATCAAGACCCGGCCCGGCCCGTCGAACATGTGCGCATGGCCACGTTGCCCGGCATGTGGGAGCGCACCATCACCCTGGGCAGCGCCGGCAAGACCTTCTCGGTCACCGGCTGGAAGATTGGCTGGGCGATTGCGCCGCCGCCGCTGGCCGCCGCTGTCTTTGCCGCCCATCAATGGATCCCCTTTGCCGTCAGCACCCCCATGCAAGAGGCGGTGGCCGTGGCCATGGAGCAGACCACCGAGCGCGACTATTTCAACTGGCTCAGCGCAATGTATCAGGCCAAGCGCGATAGGCTCATGCACACGCTGGAACTGGTGGGGCTGCGGCCTGTCTCCCCCGATGGCTCCTACTTTATCATCGTCCACACAGATCACTTGAACCCGCCCGCCGAGCCGGGCTATCGTCGCGATTTCAGCGTCTGCCGCTGGTTTACCCGCGAGATCGGCGTGGCCGCCATCCCGCCCAGCGCCTTCTATAGCGCCGAACATGCCTACCTGACCGACAGCCTGGCGCGCTTCTGTTTTTGCAAAACGGACGAGATGCTGGATGATGCCGCGGAACGGCTGCAAAGGGCGCTGGGCTAGGGGCGATTTTTTCCCTGGGGTCGCTTTGAAAACCGGACTTTGCGAAGATGTTTGCTCCTTTGAGTCACTCTGGTTTCCAAACAGAACGCAACAAAACTGAACGCAACAAAAATGATCTCGTGGCGCACGAAACGGTGCTCCAGATAAGAACACAAGCAGAGGGCGAAGGATGATGCAACTGACGGTGGTTCAAGGCAATATCGCACAGCAGGCGGTGGATGCGCTGGTTGTGAATCTGTTCGAGGGGGTGACGACGCCGGGCGGCGCCACGGGCGCGGTGGACCAGGCGCTCGACGGCGCGATCCGCGCGCTGATCGCCGGCGGCGACTTCACCGGCAAGGCCGGTTCGACGGCGCTGCTCTACAGCAACGGCAAGCTCGCCGCCGCGCGCACGGGCATGATGCCCA
>JAHDWG010000031.1:0-15545 GCA_023384495.1 Caldilineaceae bacterium | reverse complement strand
TCCCCGCCGCGCGCGTATTACTCGTCGGGCTGGGCAAGGCCGAGAAGTTTGACGCGCTGGCCGCGCGCAAAGCCGCCGCCAGCGCCTACAAGGCGCTCAAGGGCCTGAAGGGCGTTAAGCGCTACGCCACCATTGTTCACGGCGCCGGCATCGGCGGGCTGGATGTGACAGCGGCGGCCCAGGCCCTGGCCGACGGTTCCGTGGCCGCGGCCTATCAGGCGCCCAACTACCGCCGCGAAAAACCAGAGAATGGGCCGGAATCGTGTGTCGTGGTCGAGTTCGATGGCGCAAAGCTCGATGGCGTGCGCGCCGGCGTTGCGGCTGGGCAGGTGATTGCCGAGGCGGTCTGCCGCGCCCGCAACTATGTGAGCGAACCGGCCAATGTGCTTTACCCCGTCGAATTTGCTCACCGCGCCCGCGCCATGGCCGAGGAGACTGGGTTGCGTTGCACGGTGCTCAATGAAGCCGAGATGGAAGCCTTGAGTATGAACATCCTGCTGGCGGTCAGCCGGGGCAGCGACCGCGAGGCGCAGCTGATCATCCTTGAGCATACGCCGCCTGGCGCCGAGCAAGAGCAGCCGCTGGTTTTGGTGGGCAAGGGCATCACCTTTGACACTGGCGGCATCAGCATCAAACCGTGGGACGGCATGTGGCTGATGAAGGACGACATGGGGGGCGCGGCGGCGGTGATTGGCGCCATGGAGGCGATTGGCCGCCTCAAGCTGCCCCGCCGCGTGATTGGCGTTGCGGCATGTGTTGAAAACATGCCCGATGGCAAAGCCTTCCGCCCGGGCGATATTCTCACCGGCATCACGGGAAAGACGTGCGAGATCCTCAGCACCGACGCCGAGGGGCGGCTCGTGCTGGCCGACGCGCTCGGTTATGTGGCGCGCTACAACCCAGCCGCCGTGGTGGATCTGGCGACGCTTACGGGCGCGATTGGCGTGGCGTTGGGCGCCCAGGCCGCGGGTCTCTTTGCCAACCATGAGGGCCTGCGCGACGCGCTGCTGGCCGCCGCCGGGCAGACGGGCGAGCGGCTCTGGCCGATGCCGCTTTTTGATGAGTATATGGACGAGATCAAGGGCGAGATGGCTGAGGTGAAGAACAGTGGCGGCCGCATGGGCGGTGTGGGAACCAGCGCCAAGTTTATTGAACATTTCACCGAGGGCTACCCCTGGGCGCACTTGGACATTGCCGCCATGGTCTGGAGTAACACCGAACGCGATGCGGCCACGCCTAAGGGCGCCACGGGTTATGGCGTCCGGCTGTTGGTGGCCCTGGCGCAGCAGAGCACAGTTTGAGCATAGAGGAACCGACGATGGAGACAATGGGCATCTGGCCGGCCTTGACGCCGCTATTGCTGGCAGCCGTGGGTGTGGAACGGGCGGTGGAGATCATCTGGAACTATCTGGAGTGGCTGCTGTTGGGCGTCTTCAAGTGGGAGCCTGCCCAACTCAAGGCGCCTCAGTATCTCCAATTCAAGAGCGGCACCAGCCTTGTCTTTGGCGTGGTGATTGGCATCTTGTTGACCAACGCCACCACGATTCGTCTCTTTGCTTATCTGCAACCATTGGCGCCGGGGCTACTCGACGCGATGCCGCCGGCGTGGGATGTGCTGATCACCGGCTTTGTAATCGGCGCGGCGGCCAAGCCCATCCACGACCTGCTTGGGATCATCACCCAGTTCAAGAATGTGCTTGAGAACTGGGCCATGCGCCATCGGGAAGAAGCGCGCGCCGCGTTGGCGGATGGCGTGCTCAAGTTGGCGCAGAGCGAGGCGCAGGCCACGGTGGACATCCCCGGCATTGGCCCCGCACGGTTGCCTACGTCGGGCGCAGGGCGTGGATATGGGCTGGACGACGACGACGAGCCGGTGGACGAAAAGACCGCCACTGAACGGTACATGGAGATGTTGCGCAACCAGACGATGCGCTAAGCACTTTTTTGACAACCCAGTTGTTTGACGATTGGCGCCCATGCCCCTATCGGATGGCATAGTCACTTTGTCAAAGATGCACTCGGCGATCAGTCGATGAGTTGGCGGCATGTCACCTCGGCGCCGCCGGTTTGGGCTGTGATGTCTTCGACTGTGGCAATATAGAGTCTGTCGGGTGTGGGCGGGCTAGGTTGCGGCGGGCGGTGTTCCAGTGCAAAAAGCAGGCGACGATGTTGAAGCGGCGCATTCTCCCCATCGGGCTGGGTAACCACCTGGGCGCAGACCGTGGTGCGCGACCGGTTGGCGCTCGCTGCCGCATCGAGCACCGCCAGCGGGATGTCCTGATAGCCAACCACATCATCGACGCGTACGAGCGCATTCAAGTCGGCAACCTCAGCCAGCCGCGCTTCGTCGGCTTCCGGAGCGCCCGATCCCGCCAACAGCAGCGCATCGCGCTGTTCTGGGTGACGCAAGTAGGCGAGCACGACACCCTCGGGATAGAAGGGGTGGGCCGACGGGCCATAGCAAAAGAAGATACCCAGGTCCGTTGCCACAAAGCGAATGGGTTGGCGATAGGCGCGCGGGTCTGGCTCAACAGGATCAGCCAGGTCGTAACGGGTTTTGTGGCAAAAGAGGCTGCGGTCGTTGCGAGGGGCGACGCCCACAATCGACAGGATCGGCGCGGGATCGCGCTGCCACTGCGCCCAGTCGATCCCCTCAAAGCCGCCCGGCGCAAACAGTTGCGCCACCCCGTAGCCGTCGAAGACGTTGCGCCACCATACAAACGTGAGGTAGTTGTTACCGCCGCGCAAGATCAAGGTGTCCGGTTTGAGTGTCTGCGACCCCGATCCGGCGCCGCGATAGGCAACCTGATTGACAGCCACGGCATCATGCTGGTTGGGCGCTGCGATAAAGCCTTGCCCGGCGCCCCGCCAGTAGCTTGGCAAAATCGGATAGGGGTTTGGGAAAATCGCTGGCCGCCCTGCCACCCGTTGGCCTGTTTCGGTGACAATCGCTTCCGCTTGGGGGTCAAGGATCAGCGCCCCCACCGGGCCGCTGCCACCACTCTGGTCATATGAAAAAAGCATGAGGTATTCGACGCCCTCATCATCGTCGATGTTGATCTCTTGGAGCGCACCTAGCGCCTGCCATTCCGCCGGCAGAAAGGGCGTCAGGTCGAGCGATACTGAACCAGCGCGGCCGCCCCAGTTCAAACAGCCCGCCAGCAACAACGTGGCGGCGGCGACAGGCCAGATCCGCAGGCGCCCCCTATGCGTCTGGGCATGCGGGCAGGCCGCCCCGGGTGCGGAGGGGCCGGGCAAAGCGAAAGATCGCATGATAAGCACTGTTCGTTCAAGCATCGCACTTGCGCACTGGCAAACTGAGGGCAATAATGGTACAGTTGATTGTAGCGTAGATGATTGTAGCGTAGACCGCAATGGAAGCCAAAGCGGATAGGCGTTGCAGATCGGCGCCGATCGGCGACCACTTTTCTATATTCTAAATAATTCACCTATTCAACCCAACATTATTCAAGCTATGAACAAGACCTCGACACCCCAAAGCGCCCCACCGAAGTTAGCCCACGTAGAGCATTTTATACTTGCGCGCCGCCAGCTTGCGATGTTGCTGGCCGCAGCTGCGTTGACCGGTGGCGGCCTGGCCTGGCTCCTGGTAAGCCTAGTGGCCGGCGATCCGGCGTGGGCGATTGGCGCCGCCAGCTTGGTAGCCATCGGCGGCCTTGGGTGGGGATTCGGATTGTGGCGGCGCGCTGGCAGCGGGACGCCGGCGCCTGAGCCAGGCAAAGCGCTCACCCAATCGAGAGTTGCGGTTGCGCGCCCGTCGGCGGCTGCTACGGCGCTGCCCCCGCCCGCGCCCGAACCCGCCAGAGCGGCGCCGCCCAGAGCGATGCCCAGTATCGACGGTCCCCGGATTGTGGCGATTGGGGGCGGCACGGGTATGCCACAATTATTGCGCGGGCTGCGCGTCTACACCGACAACATCACCGCCATTGTCACCGTGGCTGATGATGGCGGCAGCAGCGGTCGCCTGCGGCGCCAGATGGGTGTGCTGCCGCCCGGCGATTTCCGCAACAACATTGCGGCGCTCAGCCAGGCCGAAGAATTGATGACGCGGCTCTTCCAATACCGCTTTGCGGATACAGATGTGAATGGCGCCAGCAATGAACTGGCCGGCCATAGCTTTGGCAATCTGTTTATCACCACCATGGCCGCCGTGACGGGGAGTTTTGAGGCCGGGTTGGCCGAGAGCAGCCGTGTCTTGGCCGTGCGCGGGCGCGTCCTACCCAGCACGCTGGAACATGTCACCCTGTGCGCTGAGGTTTGCTTCACCCAGCCCAACGGCAGCGAAGAGTGGCGCGTGGTGGAGGGTGAAAGTAACATCACCAAGGCGGGCGGGCGGATCATGCGTGTCTTTTTCAAGCCGGAAGCCCCACGCGCCTACCCAGAGGTGATTCGAGCCATCCTACAGGCCGATCTGATTGTGGCCGGCCCGGGCAGCTTTTTTACGAGCGTGATGCCCAATCTGCTCGCCCCGGCGATCCGTGAAGCCATTTGCGCCGCCCAGGCGCCGCGCATCTATCTGTGCAACGTCGCCACCCAACCAGGCGAGACCGACGGCTATACCGTTTCGGATCACATGCGGCAGTTGCGCTATCACGCCGGTGAGGCCTTCCCCGCGGTTCTGGCCAACAACAACTATGACCAGACCACCGCGCCTTCACCCAATTCGCAATGGGTGTTGTTGCCCGGTGAACATGAGACGATCCCCTACCAACTCTACACGGCTGACGTGGTGGACACTGCCCAACCCTGGCGTCATGACCCAGCCAAACTGGCGGCGCAACTCATAGCCGTCTACGAGACCCTGCGCGCCCAACGCGCTTCAAAATAAGCGAGCGGCCCACTCGCCGCCCGTCCGCCGGCGGCTCAACTTTGCGCAACCGTTTGCGGGAATACAGTTTGGCGCAGCAATTGTGATACAATCAAGTATGTCCTCTCGTTGCCGACGGGGCTTCAGCGTGTTCCGGCGGCGCAAGGATCCACGAAACTGATGACGATTTTGGCCCATCGAGTCGATTTGGCGCGCGCGCCAAACGGATGGGCGCAGAAAATAGCATTCAAATAAAGGAGACATTCATGGCGAAGAAAACAAAGATTGCCATCAACGGATTTGGGCGGATCGGCCGGCAGGTGACCAAGGCGCTCAAAGAGCGCTATAGCGATGCGTTTGACCTGGTCGCTATCAACGATATTGGCGACGTGGAAACCAACGCTCACCTCTTCAAGTACGATAGCAACTACGGGGTCTATCGGGGCGAGGTGACGGTGCAGGGGGGCGATCTGGTGATCGACGGCGATCGCGTCAAGGTGTTGGCCGAGCGCGACCCCAGTCAGTTGCCCTGGGGCGACATGGGCGTCGACATTGTCATTGAGAGCACGGGGCTTTTTACGGCGCGTGAAAAGGCGTCGCTCCACATCACGGCTGGCGCCAAGAAGGTGATCATCAGCGCCCCGGCCAAGGGTGAGGACATCACGATTGTCATGGGCGTCAACGAAGGCCGCTATCACCGTGCCGAACACCATGTGATCTCGAACGCCAGTTGCACCACCAACGGCCTGGCGCCGGTGGCGAAGGTACTCTTTGAGCGCTTTGGCATCGAAAAGGGCATCCTCACCACGGTGCACGCCTACACCAATTCGCAACGCCTGCTCGACCTGGCCGCTAAAGACCTGCGCGACGCGCGGGCGGCGGCGCTCAACATCGTCCCCTCGTCCACCGGCGCGGCGCGCGCGGTGGGGCTGGTGATCCCAGAGTTGCAGGGAAAGTTCACCGGCATGGCCTTCCGTGTGCCCACCCCAACCGTCTCGGTAGTGGATTTCACCGCTGTGCTCAGCCGCGATGTGACGGTGGAGGAGGTCAACCGTGCGATGAAGGAGTATGCAGAGGGGGCCATGAAGGGCATTCTCGCCTACACCGAAGAGCCGCTGGTCTCGACCGACCTCAAGGGCAATCCCCATTCATCGATCTTCAGTGCCATCGACACGCTGGTCATCGGCGGCAATCTGGTCAAGGCAATCGCCTGGTATGACAATGAATGGGGCTACAGCGTGCGCGTGACCGACCTGGCCCATTACATCGCCGAGCAGGGAATTTGACGTCGGGACACGGGGTTCGGATAGGTGACTGACCCCCGTGTCTCGTATCCTTAATCCTATGAACAAACAGACCATTAAAGACATCAACTGGCAGGGCAAGAAGGCGCTGGTGCGCGTCGACTTCAATGTGCCGCAAAGTGATGACGGGCATATTACCGACGATGCGCGCATGCGCGCCGCGCTGCCCACCGTCGATTACTTGCTCAACCACGGCGCGGCTGTGATCCTCATGAGCCATCTGGGTCGCCCCAAGGGTGGGCCAGACCCCAAGTACAGTATGCGCGCCGTGGCGGATCATCTGGCCGCGCTGGTCGACGCGCCTGTGGCTTTTGTCCCCGCCACCGTGGGCGCCGAGGCGGAACGCGCGGCGGCTGCGCTGCAGCCTGGTCAGGTGCTCGTGTTGGAAAACACCCGGTTTGACCCGCGCGAAGAGAAGAACGACCCCGGCATGGCGCGCGAACTGGCCGCGCTGGGCGATGTTTTTGTCAACGACGCCTTTGGCAGCGCCCACCGCGCCCATGCCAGCACAGCAGGCGTTGCCGCGCACCTGCCCGCCGTGGCCGGCTTCCTGATGGAGCAGGAGCTGGCCTACCTGGGGGGGGCGCTCGAACAGCCAGCTTCGCCTTTTGTGGCGATCCTGGGCGGGGCAAAGATCAGCGACAAGATCGGCGTGATCCAAAATCTGCTGCGCAAGGTGGATGCGATCCTGATCGGTGGCGGCATGGCAAACACCTTTTTGGCCGCCGCGGGGTATCGCATGGGCAAAAGCCTGGTCGAGACCGATGCGCTGGCCACGGCGGCCACCCTGCTTACCGAGGGCGCGGGGGTGATCCATTTGCCGGTCGACTTGCGCGTGGCGTCTGCCTTTGCCGCCGACGCCGAACAGCGGGTGGTCAGTATCGAAGATGTGCCGGCGGATTGGATGGCGCTGGACATCGGCCCGGCGACGATTGCTCATTTCTCCAATCGGCTGGCTGCGGCCAAAACGGTGGTTTGGAATGGACCGATGGGCGTTTTTGAGTTCCCGCTCTTTGCCCAGGGCACCGTCGCCATTGCCGAAATGCTGGCCGGGCTGCGTGGCGCAACCACCATCGTCGGCGGCGGTGACAGCGCGGCGGCGGTGCGACAGGCCGGGCTGGAAATGAAGATGTCGCATGTAAGCACCGGTGGCGGCGCCAGCCTGGAATTTCTCGAAGGCAAGGAATTGCCCTGTGTTGCTGTGCTCAATGAGCGGGCTGCATAACCAGACCCCATCCACGGGAGCCCCTCTACTGTGAGCTCTGTTTGAAGCCATCAGTGTAGAACATTGAAAGCGAGCCATGAATTTCTTCAGATCACTTGCCAATCTCTTCCGCGGCGGGTCGAGCGGCAACAGCCGTACGCTGAGTATCTATGTACTGAGCCGGCGTTGTAATGAGCCAATTGCTGGCCAGGTCGACTTGCTCAATGAACTGAGCCTCACCGACGACGACAGCAACCACGCGTATTATGCCCGCAAGGTGCTGGCGACTTCTGGTCGCAATCGCTGTTTCGACCAGGTTGAAATCGAGCTTTGGTTCAACCAGGGCAAACAGGTGGCGGAGCATCAGGTGGTGGGGGGACGTTGGCTCGAAGCCGATGAATATGAGCAAGAGCTGGCTCGCTTCAACGCCCCACCCGAAGACGAAGACGCAGCATGAGTCGTTGGGCGGCGCGCTTGATTGCCGCACCGATTCAACCTTTTTTGTGCAAACCGAGCGCCTAGCCGAACCAAGCGGCGAGACGGCGTGAGAATTATACTGCGGTTGCTTTGAAAACTGGACTATGCAAAGATGGTTACTCCTTCGAGTAACTCCGGTTTTCAAACAGAGCTCAGTATAGAAAGTATAGAAGAAGTGGTGCAGTCCCCAACCGTGATTCGGATGGGTTCTGACTCCTCAACCGGAGATAAACCATGCGCAGACCCATGATGGCCGGCAACTGGAAGATGAACAAGACGATTGAAGAGGCGGTTGTGCTGGCTGAGGCCATTCATGCCGCAGTGGCGGATTACGACCATGTGGACAGGGTGGTCTGCCCAGCGGCCATCTGCCTGCCGGCGGTGCGGGCGGCATTGGCCGACAGCCCCGTGGCGGTGGGTGCGCAGAATATGCACTGGGCAGAGAGTGGCGCATACACCGGCGAGATCAGCCCGTCCATGTTGGCGGGGTTGGCGCGCTATGTGATCATCGGCCACAGCGAGCGCCGCCAATACTTTGCCGAAACAGACGAAACCGTGAATCAGAAGCTGCACAGCGCACTGGCTCACAACCTGACGCCGATTCTCTGTGTCGGCGAATCGCTGGCGCAAAACGAAGCGGGCGAGACCGATGCGTTTGTCAGTGGTCAGGTGCGCGCGGCATTGGCAGGCTTGACAGGCGAGCAGGCGCAGGGTGTGGTTGTGGCTTATGAGCCGATCTGGGCGATTGGCACAGGTCGCGCCGCTACGGCGCAGCAGGCGCAGCAGATCTGCGGTGATGTCGTGCGGCGAGCCTTGCGTGACGGCTATGGCGAAGGGGTTGCCGAGACGATGCGCATCTTGTACGGTGGCAGCACCAACGAGAAGAACATTGCCGAGATCATGCAACAGCCCGATATCGACGGCGCCCTCATCGGCGGTGCGTCGCTCAAGGCGGAGAGTTATGCCGCCATGGTGCGCGCCACGGACGAACTGTATCGGTCGTCATGACGCATTTGGCTGAGCAGTTTCGATCCAGCGTGAGACTTGTTCAAGGAGAAAGCTGCGCGTCAGGCTGTGGATGGTATAACGGCGCTCATGGAGGCTGCCATGACTGTCAACCAGATTGCGCGTCACTAACTCGTTCAACGCAGTCGTGACATCGCCCGCATCAAGCAGCGTCAACGCCACCAAGTCTTCATGCAGGCCCCCCCGCTCAATGACCAAAGGCATGGCGAGCAGAACATGGCGCGCCAGTTTGCTCAGGCTCCCCCAGGCCAGCCAATAGATATGAGTGTAGAGGCGCTCCACTGTTTGTCCGCGTGCGGCGCGTAGGTCGCCGATGATCCTTTCCAACGAGTGGATGTGCGTCTGCCCGACAACGAGACGCAACGCCAGCGGATTGCCGCCCACTGTCAAATAGATGGGTTCAAGAGTCGCCTCGTCGGCGGCGGCCAGCGCGGGCAGGTTGCGGCGCTCCGCTTCAGAGCGCACAAGCACCAGCGCATCCATACGGCTCAGCGGTGGAACGCGGAATGGATAGACGTCACCTTCGCCAGAGAGGCTC
Organism: Caldilineaceae bacterium; assembly: GCA_023384495.1. Classification (GTDB taxonomy): domain Bacteria; phylum Chloroflexota; class Anaerolineae; order Caldilineales; family Caldilineaceae; genus CFX5. The sequence continues at coordinate 6,168 of JAHDWG010000031.1, read as the reverse complement.
AACCGGGAGCCAAGTAAAAACTTGGTGGGGCCAGCTAGACGACGCAGGTGTGGAAGGATCGCACTAATTTCGGCCTCGGTTTCCAGGTTGTCGATGGCGATCAAGTGTGGTTCCCGCCGCAAACGCTGCTGCAACAACGTCAAGATCTGTTCACGCTTTGCGCCCAACCCTCGTTGCGTGGGTGGCAGCACTTGTTCCGCCAGCGAGTCGAGCAGCGCCTCCTCTGTCAGGCTCACCGTCTCGGACACAGGTAACAGGCTCATCAAACCGGCCCGGCGCGGGCGGACGTTGACCCACGCCAGTTCGATAAAGGTGGGGCCTTCGAGCATGTGGCGCACGACGGCGTCGGCCAGCGTCGTTTTGCCGATGCCGCCGATTCCCTCAATACAGACAAACCACGGCGGCCCCGGCGACGCCAAAACCGCAGCGAGCGGCGGAACATGCGCATCCAGCCCAACCAGCGGCGCGTAGGAAAGTGAGTCCAGGCGGCTTTCCATCTGTGTGCGATATTGTGCGCGGGCAAGTTGTTCGGATGTACGCAATACCTGCGCCAGGTGATGGACCGCGCGCTGTTGGCTACGGTAAAGTGTGCTTTCCGCCACGCTGAGCCGGGCGGCGATGGTGTGCGACCGCTCGTGCTTCAGGTAGCGGGCCTCGAGCAGATAGGCGTCGTGCGGCTGGTTTAGCGCCAGCGAAGCAAGTGCTTGGGCCAAGATGCGCTGTTTCAACCGTTCCGGCTCGTCGGGCTGTTCCACCATGGCCTGCCGAAAGAGGAAGGTTGCTTCGAATGCATGTTTGGGCAGTTGGTCAGTGGATCTCTGCTGCAAAAGCATCTGTGCGATTGCCACCCACTGTATACTTTCCTCTATAGCTTCGATATTTGTTGTAGCCTGCATGGCGCATTTCTCGGGAAGGCGAAAGTGCCGGGAGGGCTATATTCCGATTGCCTTGCCCATTCAGTTTTGAAGGGCTGCTCTCGCGCGGGGATTCTCTCCTCTGGGGGAGGCGTACACCTAGAAAGGCCACGCCTCGGGACCATCGTTGCACAGAATAGCACACGATGGCCAGTGTCGGCAAGGGCGCGCTGTGCGCATTCTGCAAGATGTTGTGGGAAATGAGAGCAATACAATGAGAGCAACAGAGAGAAAATGTCGAAAGATGCACGAAATCTTCATAAAATGCAAGTGATTGCAAAGAGACCCAGTCAACCTGGTAGTGCGAATTCGATTATTCACATGTATACTTTATTTGTGGCTGTCAGTCGACGTAAGATTATTGAAAGGTAGCAGAGCGCTCTGTAATTTTTAGGACTCGTGTCCTGGGATTTGCACCATAGATTCGCCCCTATTTTGAGCCTGGCATGTCATTGATGTGAGTCCTGTTTGAAACCACCAGTCTAGTGACGCAAATCATGCCATTGCGCAACGACAGCGCCCATCGCGAACCCCTGTAGCCTCAGGTTAGGCAACCGCCTAGCCAAGTGGGCTGGACTCCCGGCAGATCCCCCGTTGCCTGGAGGATTGTTCCCCCAATAGTCCCAAATTTTAATCTACAAAGTTAGGACTGTTTTTCGCCACACGCCCAAACAACCTTTCAAGCACGATCACTCAGCCGACTATGACTGATCTCTCTGCCCTCCTTGTTTCCATGCGGAGCCTTCTCGATGAGGGGGCGTATGAGCAGGCCAGTGTGCTGCTGGCCGACCATGCGGCGGTTTTGCTCGAGCATGAGGGTGGCCAAACGCTGGCCGCGCTCATGGGCGCATTCCCATCCCAAATGCGCAACGAGCGCGCCGACCTACTCTACGTAGCGGGCCTGCAATGTCAGGGGGCGGGCCAGTTGGAAGAGGCGCTCAATCCGTTGGAGCGGGCGTACCATTCGTTCCTTGTTGCGCACGGTGAGGTGAACAGGGCCGTGCGGGTCGGTCTGGCCATTGTGCACCTGCATTTTCGCAGCGACAATATCCGGATCGCCCTCCACTACCTGCAGCACGTCATCCAGCCCCTGATCGACGACGGCGCGGTGGACGATCCCCGGCTGCATGGGCAATTTTATCAGTTTCTGTCCGAAATCAGCCCCGACCGGGGTATGTTGGCCGAGAGCGTTGGCTACGCCCAGCAGGCGTACAACGCCTTTCGCACAGCCAAGGATCTCCATGGCCAGTTTCGGGCGCTGACGCGGCTGGCCAGCGCCCTTACGCAGCTTGGCGATTTTACGGAGGCCGAAGCCAAACTGAGCGCAGCGCGCGCCGTTTGGAACATGGGCAACCTGGGCGAGGCGGCCCAGTTGCGCTTGCTCAATGCGTTGATCTATTTTTACTGGTATCAGGGCAAACTGGCGGAGGCAATCGCCGTGGCCGATGAGTATCAGACGCTGGCCGACCAGAACGCGCAGAGCAACTTTCGGGTATATGCGCGCGTTCTGTTGGGCAATCTCTATCGCGCCGGGGGCGACTATGCTGCTGCGGCCCGGTGCTATGATGCGGCGCGCGTTGTGGCAAACGAGGTTAACTTCCAACGGTACACAGACTGGATTGATGTGCAAACAGCATGGTTGCGCATCCTCACCGGCCACCTGGATGAGGCGCGCCTGTTCCTCTATGCGGCGCTCCACAACGCAGACTTGGGCAAGGCGATGAGCTTCCAAGTAGGGTTGGGGGTTGTCAATCTCCTTGAGAATCATCTGAAGGTTGCCGACCGGCTGCTACGGGAGTCGCTTAGCTATTATCTCGATTCGGGGGATGTGATTTCAGCCTGCGCGATCCGGTTCTTCTTGACATTGACAGCGCTGCAGGCCAATCGGGGCGATATGGCGCTGGCTGAATTGTCGCAGGCGCTGGCCACGATGGCAGAGCATCGAATCAGTTACCTGCCAAACTGGTGGCACCCACGGTTGGTCACATCTGTCTGCGTCTACGCCCTCCAGGCCGACCTCTATGTGGATGTGGTGGAGCGGCTCTTTCTTCTCCATCTGGGCGAGAGCGGCGCTGAGGCGCTGCGCCGGCAGCAACAGGCCGACAACCAGGATGTTCGCGCCCACGCCCGACGGATCCTCCACCTGTTGCACGGGCGCCAGGTCGACGAACTTGCCCACTTCTCCAATTCACCGGCCAAGCGGGTGCTGACTGACTTGTTGCAGGATGGCCTCCTGCGCCGCGATGGCTTTGCCCGCTTGCAAACAGAGTTGACCACCGCCCAAACTCGCGCTAAACCCAACCCTACGGCGCTGGCCGTCTTTGGCCTCTATGTCAACGGCGCCAGCCGCACGCAAATTGCAGCTCGCGTGGGTTGCACGGTGGCCAATGTGCGCAACTACATCACCCTGATCTATAGCTATTTTGGGCTGGACGCCGACCAATTTGCCACCCGCGAGGCGCGGCGCCAGGCGCTGGTCGAGTTGGCGCGCGCACGGGGGTATATCGATTGAGGCGCGTTTCCCCGGCCCAACGATGGGGTGACAGCCAGCCCAGGCAGCAAGGGCCCTGATCGCCGGCCGACGCCGGCAAGGGGCAATTCGTCTCGCCTCGCTCTGCGCCCGGCATCGAATACGATCACAAGATTGGCAACATCGCTCAATTGATGGTACGATGCAACCATCGCGTTTTCTGTATGGGCGATGGAGGATGGATGGCTCTTGATTCGTCGCAGCATTCACTGCACGACGACGATACACCGGTAACGGCGCCGGTTTTATCGGCAAAGAATGGGGTAAGCGCCCCACCGGTTGACCCAAACCTTTTGCGTTGGCGCGCCGAAGTATTGCTGGATGAAATGATGCTTGGCGGCGTTGATTTGGCCGCGGGTGAGCCGGTCGGTCGCCATGCCTGGCCGGCGATGGCGATGGCGTCCCCCGCATCGGGCGCAATTGATCATGGCGAAAATGGCGGCGAGCGTCGAAGTGAAGCGCGTGGCGAACCGTTCGCCGACCATGTCAACGGCTTTGAGGATGACCGCGCCGGCGTTCATGCCAATGGTCAATCGCATCTGTATGACTCGATGTATGATGTAAGGCCGCAGGCGGGCGCCGTCAAGCCGGGCGGGCTGGATTTCGGTTGGACACAACACGATAGTGGCGCCGAGCAAGCTCCACACGCGGCGGTGGAAAATCAACCCGCAACGCCGGCGCACCCCGAGCCTGAGCCCCCTACCCCCCCATCGACTGATCAGTGGGTTGCAAATGCCGAAGAGCGCTACCGGCGTGTGGGGGGCCCAAACCAACCCCCCCCCCCACCCCCGGAGCCCCCCCACAGTCCGGCGGGGGGGGCAGGCTGGGCCCCCCCCCACACCCAAAAAATTACCGCCGCGCCCGCAGCGGAGATCTCTGCGCCCGAACGCGCGCCCTCCGTCCGCCGTGTCGCCAACCGCTATGCCGGTAGTATGACCGTCACGGCAGCAAGCGCCAAACGTTCCAACCTTTTGCCCCGCATGTCCAATTCGGATGTGGAAGCCGTGGAACGCGAGATCGCAACGTTGCAGAGCGAGGTCGATGTGAAGCTGCCCGCGAGCCACGAATCCAACGAGCGCGCCCACCATCTGCTCGAAAAGGCGCTAACCATCTTGCAGGCCGATCCACTGCGAACCGCCGAGGTCGAGTATTATCTGCAACAGGTGCGTACGATCTTTCAGCGTGTGCAACAGACGCGTGACTGGTCGAGCATCTATCGTGGTCGCTTGCTGGTCTATGTGGCTGGCTGGTCGCTCTTGGGTTTGATTGTGTTGTTGAGTTGTTACCTTTACCCAACAGAGATCGAAGAAACACTCCTTCTATTGTTTGGAATCTCACCAGATGGAGTGTTCTTTCGTTCGTTTGTGATGATGCTGGCGGCGGTGTTTGGTGGCGCGCTGGGTGGTGCGCTAAGTGTGTTCATCAGCCTACGCCATCAGGCGCGCTTGCCGCATGGTTTTATCGACCGAAAATTTGGCCTGCGCGGCCTGATCCTGCCGGTGATTGGCGCAGTTGTGGGCAGTGTGCTTGCGCTCTTTTTCGTCGCTGGCTACACGCTGGCTGGGGTGGCGCCTGGGCAGCATCTGCTCGCTGCCGGGCTGCCCACCTTCTTTGCCTTTCTTTTTGGCGTCAATCAAGAATCACTCTACGGTACGCGTGATTGAAGGCTCCTGGTAACTCCCCAGCTATGCGCTTTGCTGAATTGATTGTCAATGTCCCTATCCGGCGCACCTTTCACCGCCATGGCCCAGCGCCCGACCCGGCCCTGCCAGACGATGGCGACGAAACCGGGGCAGCGTTGCAGACCTTTCACTATCACTTGCCGCCTGATCTCGAAACAACCGTCCAACCAGGGCATTTGGTCTGGGCGCCCTTTGGTCGCCAGGAGGTGCAGGGCGTTGTCATCCATCTGAGCGAGACTGCCCCGGTTGCCACGCGCCCCATCTTGCGGCTGGCGCGGCCTGAACCAGTGCTTACACCGACGCAACTGGCGCTAGCCGCCTGGATCGCCGAATACTATGTCTCTCCCTTTTCTGAGGCGGTCAAACTCTTTTTGCCGCCGGGGCTGCTGGTCAAAGAGGGAGGCGCAGGTGGCGCGCGCGCGCGCCGTGAAGAACAGATTGAGGTGGCGGCCGATGCAACCACGATTGCCAAACAGCTGCCGGCCATTGGGCGCAGCCCCAAATATGCCGCAATCATGGCGGCCTTGCAGGCCGCGGGCCAGCCGTTGTGGAAGAGCGACCTCTATGCGCTGGTTGACGCTGATCTGGCTGCGCTGCGCAAGTTGCAAGGCGCAGGGTTGATCCAACTCACCGAGCGCGTGCGCTTCCGTGACCCATTGGCTGGCCGCGTGTATCCCTATTCGCGGCCGCTGACGTTGACGTCGGAGCAGGCGCAGGTCTGGCAGGCCATCCGTCAGGCCGGGTTTTGGTCTGCGTGGCAGGCTGGGGCGAACGCCGCTGCATCACCGCCTGGCGTGTCCGACGCAACGTCATCTGGTTTTCTTTTGCATGGCGTCACCGGCAGCGGCAAGACCGAAATCTATCTGCGCGCCATCGATCAGACACTGGCATTGGGGCGGCAGGCGATTGTGCTGGTGCCCGAGATCGCCCTTACCCCGCAGACAGTGGCGCGCTTTGCCGGGCGCTTCCCTGGGCGGGTGACGGTCATCCACTCGGCGCTGAGCCGGGGTGAGCGCTATGATGTGTGGCGCATGGTGCGCGG